>CAZFCJ010000004.1:266-63245 GCA_964517315.1 uncultured Anaerolineaceae bacterium
GCTTCGTTTTTTGTATCGGCTGGAACAAACGCATTGCAGAGAGTACGCGCCCGGATCACATCCGGGCGCTTCTACGTTGCCAGGCTGGGCGGTCGGTCGGCGCCTAGCCCTGCGGCGGGGGTCCGACCGGCTCGATGGTGTACTTCTTCATCAGCGGCAGGATCTTGTCGCCCAAGGCCTCCATCGTGACCGGCCCGTCGTGGGCCTTGATGATCTCGTTGGCCTCCATGAAGTACTGCTCGATGCCGGCCGGAACGGCCAAAGTGACCGCCCGAATATGGCCTTCAGCGCGGGGCGCGTGCGCGGCACCAGACGGTACATAAATCGCTTCCCCTGGGGTGCCCTTCACGGTCTCGCCTTCGATCTGCACCGTCACTTCACCCTCCAGGACATAGAAGACCTCTGCGAAGTCATGGCGGTGAGGCGGAGGCGCCACGCCCATTGGCGCCTCGTAGTCGATCACAGTGAAGGCATCATCCGTCTCCTTACCGTGGACCAATATCGAGAAGTTCTGGTCGCGGAACGAAAAGCTCTCGACGTTGTCGCGGCTGCGGACAAGTCCGTCTCCGCTCAGGTTCGCTGCGGTCATCACTGGCTTCTCCTTCATCTCAAAACTTGTGGTATTTGCTCCCGGTCTGCAGGCGCAGCGCCGATGGTACGATCAAGGCGTACGCTGGTGGTCGCCCCAGCGGCGGAGTTCTGCTGCGCCGGTTACACCCTGGATCCCGGAGAGCGACAGATTGTTTGTAAACACCCCCCGCTTCAAAAGCGTTAAATGACACCATGCCCCACCTGGAGTTGAGGCTGCTCGGCCCGCCGCGGGTGCTCCACGCTGGTCAGCCGCTCGAGCTGCCGACCCGCAAGGCGCTGGCCCTGCTGCTGTACCTGGCCGCCGAGGGAGGCGTCCAGCCCCGGGAGAAGCTCGCCCGTATGCTCTGGCCCGAGCGCGAACGGCCGCGCATGCTGGCCAACCTGCGCACCGCGCTCAGCCATCTGCGGGCCGCGCTGGAGGCGCAGCAGGACGACGGCGCACCCCATCTGCGCGTTGAGACCGAAAGTCTGGTGTTCAACCAGGAGTCCGACTACCGGCTCGATCTGGAGCTGCTGCGGGCTGCGGCCGCCGGGCGGGAATTGAAGCCGAATGACCCGGGCGCCGCGGTTCAAGTCCTGGCTGACGCCTGGAGTCTGTACCGGGGGCCGTTCCTTGACGGGTTCTCGCTTTCGGACGCGTCCGAGTTCGAGGCCTGGCTGCAGGGGGAACGTGATCTCTGGGTCCAGCGCGCGGACCGGCTGCTGGCCGAGCTGACCGAACTGCAGATGATGACTGGGCGGCCGGCGCAGGCATTCGAAAGCATCCAGGAGTGGCTGCAGGTCAACCCGCTCAGCGAGCGGGCCTACCGGCGGCTGATGCGGGTCCAGCTGCAGCGCGGGGACCGAGCGGCCGCGCTGCGGGCCTACGAGCGCTGTCGAGCCGCGCTCGAAGGCCATTTGGGTCTTGAGCTCTCGGAGCGCACCCAGCAGCTGGCCGCACGGATTCAGCGGGGCTCGGTTGACTCGGTGGAGGTGCCCACGGATCGGAAGCGTGCGTCGGCGGGGCTGGACCTGAGCGAACTGCCGCTGGTCGGCCGCGAGGGTGCACACGCTCGGCTCGTCGATGCCTACCAGGCCGTCCAGCGGGAAGGCTGCCAGCTGCTGCTGTTGGAGGGCGAGCCCGGGGTGGGCAAGACCCGGCTGGTGGCGGAATTCTCGCGCTGGGTGGGGAGCAGAGGCGGGCTCGTGCTTCGGGGACGCTCGAGCGCGCCGGCCGGTGGGACACCCTACGGCGCGCTGGCGCAGGCGCTGCGCGCCGGGATGGAGGATGTGGTTTCGACGCAAGAAACGCTGGACCGACCCTGGCGCCGCGAGCTGGCCCGTTTGCTGCCGGAGCTGGAAGACGCGAACGATCCGCCGCCCAACCCTGCCCCGGAAGCCGCCCTCGCTGCCACCCGGCTGAGGACAGCGTTGATCAGGCTTGGCGAGTCGCTGGCGGAGTGGTCGGGCGTGCTGCTTGCCCTGGATGATCTGCACGCCGCGGACGCCGCCACCTTGGAGTTTGTGGGCCACGCCGCCGCTCGCTGGCAGCGGGCTGGGGCCCCGGTTCTGATACTCGCCAGCGTTCGGAGCGCCCCGCTCGGGGCGGCCGTTGCGGGGACGTCTTCCCCGACACCCTTCCAGGATTGGTGGGCCTCCCTCGCCAGCGACACTCCCCTCGCGCAGATCAGCCTCGCGCCGTTGACGGTGGACCACGTTTCGGATCTGGCGTGGCGGCTGCCGCTGGGCCAGGGGCAGTCGGTCGGCCCGGGGCCGACCGGCGTCGCGGCGTTCGTGGAGTGGCTCCTCGCCGAAAGTGGAGGCAACCCGCTGCACTTGTCCTTGATCATCCAGGCCCTTGCAGATGAGGGGCTGCTGCAGGAGCGCCGTGCAGAGGATGGGCGGGCTTACCTCGACGTGACCCCTGCCTTGGACCCGGCCGGAGCCGCAGTCGCGGCGGAGCTCCAAGGCTTCCTGCCGCCCGGAATCGAGCAGTTGACCCAGAGACGATACGCGGGATTGGGGCGCGCGGCGCGGGCCGCCCTGAACGCAGCTTCAATTTTGGCACAGCCCGCTTCGCTTGAGCTGGTGGAGCAGGTTGCGGAGCTGGATCGGGATTCTGCGGTGCGCGGTGTCGAGGAGCTGAGCCGCTCGGGCGTGCTGCGATCGGAGCCGGACGGCTATCGTTTCGCGCATGAGAAGATGCGCCGGGTGGCCCGCGGCCACCTTAGCGGCGCGCGGCGCCGGGACCTGCATCGGCGCGCACTGGCGGCCGGCAGGGAGTACGGCAGCCCGGCCGCAGAGCTGGCGCGCCACGCACGGGGCGCCAGTTACCCCGAGCTGGCGTTCCAGCACGATGTAGCGGCCGCCGCCCACGCGCTGGAGCTGTCCGCGGTGCGGGATTCGATCCGGCACTTCGCGCGAGCCTGGGATTTCATGCTCGAGTCGGACGATCTGGAGCTGGAGCTCGATGAGCTCGAGCGGCTCGGCTTCGGCCTGGCCCGGGCCTATGAAATCGTGGGTGAACTGGAGGCCGCAGAAGAGGTTTTGGCCGAGGTGCGGCGTCGGGCTGGAGCATCCGAAGATTTGGTCCTCGAGTGTATGGCGATCAATCGGCTCGCGTTTGTGCTCGCGCACCAGCACCGACCGCAGGAAGCGGCGCAGTTCTTGGATCGCGCGCTGGAGCTGGCGCGTCGGGCCGAGGCGCCACGGGCACTGGCCGAGACCCACTGGAGCCTGGCGCAACGCGGTCTGTACGACGCCGCGGCGGAATCGGTTGAAGAGCACGCGCGGCGCGCGCTGCGGTTGGCGGAGGAGCTGGAGGACGAAGAACTGGGCGCCCGCTGCCGCAACGTTCTTTCCTATGTGGCCCGCAATCGCGGCGCGGGGGACGAGGCGGCCGAGCACGCGCATCGAGCCCGTGCGATATACAGAGCCGCAGGCGACCTGGCGATGGAGAGCGATTGTTTGGGGGCGCTGGCGCAAGCCGAACTGCTGCGGGCTCGGCCGGTGTGCGCGTTGCGGCGGGCCGCGTCGGCGCTCCGCATGAGCCGGCGCGTCGAGAGCGAGCACGGGATCGGGGCCCATACGCTCGAGCTTGTGCTGGCCCAGATTGAACGCGGTCTGCTGGGGGACGCGCTGGGGCTCGCTCGGGAAGGGGCGGAGCGAGCGCGCGCGGGCGAAGGAGCGGTTGAGTTCGTGCTGGCGCTCATCGCGCTGGGCCGGGCCCAGCGGGCCGTTCACAAATTTGAGGCCGCTGAGACCACGCATCGTCAGGCCCTGGAGCTGGTGGAAAGCGATGGCATCCCCTTTACGCTTGGCCCGCTTTTGGCGGGGGACCTGGCGGCTGATATGGGTCCCGAGGTCGCCGCCGCGGCGGCGGAGTGGGCTTGCAAGGCAGTTTTGACCCCCGATGAGCCCACCTTCCTGCTGGGGGCGCTCCTCCCCTGGTGGACTTTGGTGGAGAGCTTGATCGAAGCCGAATCACTCGACCGGGCCGAACGGATGGTTGCGGAGGTAGCCCAGTATGCGGATGGAGCTGAACGCCTGCGGCTGGCTCACCTCGCCTGTTCGGCGATCGCTGCGTCCCACAAGGGTGACCTATCCACCGCCAAAGAGAATCTGGAGCGCAGCCTGCGGGCGGTCCGGGACAGCCGGCTGCTCCCCATGCGGAGGCGTGTCGAACTGCTCCTGGCCGAGGTGTACCGGCGGCAGGGCCGGTCGGATGACGCGGATGAAATGGGGCGCGCGGCCCGATCTACCCTCGCTCATCTGGCGGACATGATCGAGGAACGAGAAATCCGTGAATCGTTCTTGGTTTCCGCCGATAGACAGTAGCGGAGGCTGCCCCATTCTCCCTGGTATGGAAGCGGCTGCCAAGAGGTCTAACGGACGCGCGGGAGTCTAACTTATAATTTCCCTCGCGATGCCCAACGCAGTCTTCCTCTCCCCTCATCTCGACGACGCCATCTTCTCGTGCGGCGGGTTGATGGCCCGCTTGGTCGGCGAGGACCGGTCGGTCACGGTGCTGACGATCTTCGCCGGCGACCCCACCGCCGGGCCCCTCTCGGAGTTCGCCGAGAAGCTGCACGAGCGTTGGGGGCTGGGCGAATCGCCGGTGGCACGCCGGCGTGAGGAGGACCTCGAAGCCTGCTCGAAGGTCGGCGCCGGGGCGCTGCACATCGACATCCCGGAGGCGCTCTACCGCCGGGACGCCGACGGCGAGCTGCTGTACCCGGTCGAGAAGGCCATCTTCGGCGAGATCGATCCCGCCGACGATCTGTTGGTCGAGCAGCTGACCGAGGTCATCGACGAGGTCAGCCCAGGCGGCGCGCAGGTCTATTCGCCGCTGGCGATCGGGGGGCACGTCGACCATCGCATCGTGCGCCGGGCGGCGGAACGGCTCAGCCGGCCGCTGTGGTACTACCACGATCTCCCCTATGCGGCCCGGGAGCTGAAGGCGCCCAAGGGGTTTCGCTCGCCCACCGGCGCCTCGACCGTGCTGCCGCTGGAGGACGAGGAGCTGGCCGCCTGGATCGAGGGCATCTGGGCTTATGAGTCACAGCGCTCGACGTTCTGGGACGATGAGGACGACGTCGAGTATGAGCTCCGATCGTATATGGAGGACCACCGCGGCGTTCCCGTGATCGCGCCACGAGCCCGTCGGCAGGCGGGTTGACGGTTTGTACGAACAATTTGTGCAATTTGCTGGACACCCGTCTGGATCTGTGCTATGATGTCGCCAGCAACAAACAGGTCCGGGCTGAGAGCTGACTCTCAGTTCTTTTTTATCTGTGTGTCGGGCCGCAGGGCTCGTTTTTTTTCAGCATCAAACCTGATGGGTCCGAAGTGAGGAACGTATGGTCAACAACGCAGTCTATCTGACAGACGAAGGCCGCCAGAAGCTGGAGGCCGAATTGAAGCACCTGCGCACGGTCCGGCGGAAGGAGGTCGCCGAGCGGCTGCACGAGGCGATGCAGGGCGGCGAACTGATCGAGAACGCCGAATACGAGGCGGCCAAGAACGAACAGGCCTTCGTCGAAGGTCGGATCCTCGAACTCGAGGACCTGCTCTCGCGGGCCAAGCGGATCGAAAAGGGTGGCGCCGACGGCGTCGTCCGGGTGGGCAGCACCGTGACCATCAAGGAGGGACGGCGCAATCCGGAGACTTACACTATTGTGGGCGCGGCGGAGGCCTCACCGAAGAACGGCCTGATCTCGAACGAGTCGCCGCTGGGCAAATCCCTGCTTGAAAAGCACAAGGGCGATGTCGTCGAAGTGCAGACCCCGTCGGGGACGCGCAAGGTGCGCGTGGTGAAGGTGGAATAGCAGATCTAACCCACGACCCAACAGCCCCGCGCCCACGTGCGCGGGGTTTTCTTGTTGTACACTCAACCCTTGTTGCGAACCGATGAGATGACGGGATGGAAAGTATGGCCGAGCTGAACGATCTCGAGCGCGTGCGCAAGCAGAAAATGGAGGCGCTGCGCGAGGCTGGGGTGAACCCTTACCCGCCCGGAGGACACCGCACCCACACGACGCAGCAGGCGCTGAACGCCCTTCAGAAGGCCGAGGACGAGTCGGTGGAGGCCGCGCTCGTCGGGCGAATCAAGTCGATCCGAGACATGGGAAAATCGGTGTTCGCCCACATCGAGGACGGCGCCGGCCGCCTCCAACTGTACCTGCGTGTGGATGAGATCGGCGAGGAGGCGCTCGAGCAGTTCAAGGACTACTTCGATATCGGTGACTTCATCCGGGCGAGCGGGACGCTGTTTCACACCCGCACCGGCGAGGAGACGCTGCGGGTGACGTCCCTGCGCATGCTGAGCAAGGCGATCACACCGCTTCCCACGCCGAAAGTCGAACAGGTGGACGGCGAAGAGATCGTCCACGACGCCTTCACCGATCCGGAAGCCCGCTACCGCCAGCGCTACGTCGATTTGGCGGTCAACCCCGAGGTGCGCCGGATCTTCCGCACCCGGACCCGAATCGTGCGCGCGCTTCAATCATTTCTGGACGAACGGGGGTTCCTGGAGGTGGAAACCCCGATTCTGCAGCCGGTGTATGGGGGCGCTGCGGCCACCCCGTTCGTGACCCATCACAATCAACTGCATCAGGATCTGTACCTGCGCATCTCGTTCGAGCTGTATTTGAAGCGCCTGCTGGTGGGAAACTTCGAGCGCGTGTACGAGATCGGGCGCGACTTCCGCAACGAGGGCGTCTCCTACAAGCACAACCCGGAGTTCACGCAGCTCGAGTTCTACATGGCGTACGCGGATTACGAGGACGTCATGGTTGTGACCGAGCAGATGGTCGCCTTCACCGCCGAGCGAGCCGTGGGCTCGACCACGATCGAGTTCAGGGGACATGAGATCGACCTGACGCCTCCCTGGCAGCGCATGTCGCTGCACGAGGCGATGCTCGAGTACGCCGATCTCGACCTCGCGGCCTACGAATCGGCGGCTGACCTGCGGTCCGAGATGGGTGCCCGCGACATGGATCCTCAAGCGGGGGCGAGCCGGGGCAAGCTGATCGACTCGCTGATCAGCAGGTTCATCGAGCCCGAGCTGATTCAGCCGACGATCGTCTACGATTACCCGCGCGACATCTCTCCCTTGGCTCGACGCAAGCCGGGGGAGCCGGATCTTGTGGAGCGCTTCGAAGGCTTCGTGGGCGGTATGGAGCTGTGCAACGCGTTCACCGAGCTGAACGACCCCTTCGACCAGGAGCAGCGGTTCTTGGAGATGGGGCGGACGTACGAGGAGGGAGACGCGGAACGCCATCCGCTGGACGAGGATTACCTGCGGGCGATGCGCTATGGGATGCCGCCCAACGGCGGTTTCGGCATGGGGTTGGACCGGCTGACGATGCTGTTGACCGACAGCCCCAACATCCGCGAGGTCATCCTGTTCCCGCACTTGCGGCCGGAGGAGGAGGGTTGATTCCGATGAGCACGGAGGGTTGAACCTCCAGCCGGTGGCCATGGCCCCTTAGGTTAAGGATTCAGGTATCAGGTGTCAGCTATCAGCCCTCAGTCTCCAGTCTGAGGGCGCCAGTCTCCAGTCAACCAGTTACCAATAGGAATAACACCAAGACACAAAGACTCAACACATCCCTTCATGCCTTTCGTGTCTTCATCGTTACCCCTCCGGCTCCAGCTCCGCAACCGAGGTGAGCACCCGAGTGGGGCGGTAGGGGAACCGTTCGACCTCTTCGCGATCGGTGACCCCGGACAGCACCAGCACCGTTTCCATCCCGCTCTCCGTGCCGGCGATGATGTCGGTGTCCATACGGTCGCCGACCATGACGGTCTCCTCGGAGTGGGTGCCCAGCTGGCGCAGCGCAGCGCGCATCATCAGCGGGTTCGGTTTGCCCACGAAGAAGGGCTCGATCCCCGTCGCGGTGGAGATCAGTGAGGCCACGGCTCCGGTGGCCGGCACGATGCCCGCCTCGGCCGGGCCTGAGACGTCCGGGTTGGTGGCGATGAAGCGTGACCCCGAGGCCACCTGACGCGCGGCGTTGGTGATGCTCTCGAAGGAGTACGATCGGGTCTCTCCCAGCACCACGTAATCCGTCTCGTGCTCTGCGAGCACATAGCCGATTTCGTGCAGTGCGGTCGTCAGGCCGACCTCGCCGACCACGAACGCCGAGCCGCCCGGTCGCTGATCCTGTAAGAATGCCGCCGTAGCCAGCGCGGAGGTGAAGATCGACTCCTCGGGGATGTCCAACCCGGCCCCGTTCAGCCGGGCGCGCAGGTCGCGCGGCGTGTACATGGAGTTGTTGGTGAGCACCAGGAATGGACAGCCGGCCTCCTTGAGCGACTCCATGAAATCGACCGCGCCGGGGATCGGGGTGCTGCCTTTGACCAGAACCCCATCCATATCGATCAAATACGCCTTGGGCATGGTTTGATGTATCCCTCCTTTGGCCTCCGAATCGGGCCCTTTCACTGCCCGAGAGGTCTTAGGTCGCTTGGTGGACGGGCAGGCTCAGCTCCCCGAAAGGTCATTAGGCAGCGAGACGCCGATTTCTTGGGCCATGGCTGGCAGAGTCTCCCGCAGGCCTTCTTCAAGCGAGCGGGGGCTGTACCCCAATTCGCGGCGGGCTTTGTCGTTCCTGCCCAGGTAGGTGGTCCCGGCCTGAACCCGGAGCGCCTCGCTGCGGTACCTATCGGGGACGGGAAGGAGCCATTCCAGCGGCCGCATCAGCGCCGCGGCGGCTCGCAGTCCCCAGGGCGGGGGACGCAGGCGAGGCGCGGGGATCCCAGTGAGCCGTTCTGCGATCTCGTAGGCCTCGACGAATGAATGGCATGGGCCGGCGATGATGTAACTTTCCCCGGGCTCCCCTCGCTCCAGCGCCAGCAGATGGCCCTGCACCGCATCATCGACATGGGTCCAGCACACCGCCGTCCCTTGCGGCAGGGCCGGCAGGTCACCGCGCAGGTAGTCGCGCATGGCGTCCCCCGTCTGGCTGGTGTCGCCCGGTCCGTAAATCGCGCCGGGCATCACGATGACCAGCGGCAGGCCAGAATCGATGAGCGGCTGAGCCACCTGATGGTGGGCCTGCCACTTGGTGCGGTCGTAGACGCTCAGGTGGCGGCCCGCGAAGCGGTGGGTTTCGTCGACCCGCTGGCCGCCCGTGTCGCCGTTGACCGCCAGGGTGCTCGTGTAGACGCCTTTTGCGATCCCCAGTTCGACCATCAGCGTCAGCACATTACGGGTTCCGACCACGTTCACGTCGTGTGCCGTGCGTTCATCGGCGGGACCCACCCGATACCAGCCCGCGACGTGGAACAGCGCGTCGCTGCCGCGCATCCCCTCGCGCATGGACTCCTTCTCTGTGATGTCGCCCTCAACCAGCTCAACTCCGGCCTGAGCCAGATCGACGGCGTGGCCCGCGTCGCGTACCAGCGCCGTGACCTGGTCGCCGCGGGCCAGCAGGCGGCGGACCAAACGCCCGCCGACAAAGCCGGTTGCGCCGGTGACATAGGCATTCATGAGGTCCCCTTTCGTATGGATGGAGCCTGGGCTGACCTGACCTTATCGTACCCAACGAACGCGGTTTCATGATCCCGGCTGGCGGGATCTGTGCTCCCCATTCTCGCACCTTGGACGGGACCACTGAGCTGTCTGCGCCAGCCCGCTTCCCGTGAGAATAGATGCACCCCGACGGGAGCCGGCGGCCGAGGCACACCACATAGACCGCTCGACGCCTGAGCAAAGCCGCGTTTGCATCCATGCCTGTATCCACTTCTCATGACCGGATGCATGGAATGTGGACCCGAACCCCGGTAGTTTGGGAGCACATGGTTTGAGAACGCCGAACAAAACCGGCTGGGGTCCCATCCTCGGACGAACGAACCGCGCTCATCATGCCGGCTCTCATTGCGGACTTAAGTCCCGCCTGGAGGCCGCCATTGGTGCGCTCGAAATGGGCGAGTGGCCGATGGTTTCCACGGGGACCAACCCGAACTGAGCCCCGATCTGGTGGTGAACCACTTGTTTGATGACCGTGCCTCAATCGAGAGCCCACTGGGGCGGTGGAAAGGTGTCAGTCCTGAGGCGAATCTTACCCCCTGGGCTGCTGGTGACTGTGTGGACGCGTCCTGCGTACTTGGGGTGGTTTTCTTGGATCGCGCATCGAAGCTTCTCACCAAGGTCTCCATCACGTGCGGACCCAAACTCTCACTCGGCGGGCGGGTTGATGGAAGTGACTGGCGGTCCCTCCCGACGAGGACATGCAGGTGATCGAAGACAGATTACGCAGTGTTGGCTACTTTTGAATGGCGCCCTCCCCGCTGTGGAGAAATTGCGGTCGCCTCCGCGGTCTCGGCGATCCCGATCTTCGTTTGGTCGACGCTGGCGGTGCTGGAAGCCGTTCCGGCTTGGATCCTCAAGATGAACGCCTGGGATCTGGTGGGGATGCTCGCCTACACCCAAGCCTTCGCCTTCCTGGAAGGCGCACTGATTGCCCTGACGCTGGTCCTGGCCGCCACCGTGCTGCCGAGACCGCTACTGGGACAGCAATTCGCAGTCAAGGGATCAGTGCTTGGATTGCTCAGCGTGTTCTGGTGGATTGGCCTGGAGACCATCGACAAGCGAATACTCGACAGCCGAACAATGAGCATCGCCGCGCTCACAGCTGCCTATCTGATTCTCCTGGTCCTTTGCTACTTCTTCGTATACCCGCGGCAAAGGCCGGCCGGTGTATTGCGCAGGGCGATCGAAAGCCTCTCTGTGTTGGGCTTTCTTTATGCAGCGCTGGGATTGCTCGGCGTGGTCATCATCTTGCTCCGAAACCTGATCGGACTGCTTGGATGAGCGTGGGACTTTCGCGGCGGGATTTCATCAAGCTGTCGGGCATGTTGCCGCTGGTCAAGCCCATGCAGGCCGGGCTCGGCGATCTCCATGGCCCGTCGCCACCGAGCATTCTGATTCTAGTATTGGACACCCTCTCCGCTCGCCATATGTCGCTGTTCGGCTATCGGCGGCAAACGACACCCAACTTGGAGCGCTTCGCCCAACGGGCCACTGTCTTCCACCGCTGTATTTCCGGCGGAAATTTCACCACGCCCGGCACGGCTTCGCTGTTGACCGGTACCTACCCTTGGTCTCACCGTGCGTTTCATATCAACGGCACAGTCGCTGATCAGGTCGCCGGCCGCAATCTTTTCAGGCTCTTGCGCGGTCGAGCGTATCGCCTCGCCTATACCCACAATACTCTGGCTGATTTTCTGCTATGGCAATTCGCGCAGGATATCGACGACCACAAACCGAGCCGCGAACTGGCCATTAACAGCGACAAGTTTGCCGAGCTGATCTTCCCGGCGGATCCCATCGTGGCTCGCTCGGCCGAATGGGTCATCGAGAACGGAGACGACAGCGTCCACCCCAGCTCTTTGTTTCTTCACCGGCTCCACGATCGGCTGGCCAGTGGCCTTCAAACCCAGGCCAGAAATGCTCTGGGGGACCGATTTCCTCGCGGCGTGCCACGGATACATGGTATGAACTTTGTGTTAGAGGATGCCATCGATTGGATCGCCGGCCAGCTGAAATCCTTGCCGAGGCCGTTTCTCGCCTACGTTCACCTGATCCCGCCCCATGCCCCATACGCTGCCCGCCGCGACTTCGTCGATCTTTTCGAGGGTGCCTGGACGCCGAGTGTCAAGGGACCTGCTCTCTTCTCGCAGGGGGTTCATCCCGATAGGCTCCGACACGAACGCAGGATGTACGACGAATACCTGGCCTACACGGACGCCGAATTCGGGCGCCTCTTCGACTTCATGCTCCAAGAGCAGATACTCGACGATACACTGTTGGTCGTGACTTCCGACCATGGTGAACTCTTCGAGAGGGGCATTCTCGGTCATCTGACCTCGAGCTTGTACGACCCCGTCATACACGTTCCCTTGCTGATTTCTCACCCCGGCCAGGAACGGCGTGTCGATATCCGTGTGCCTGTTTCGACAGTCGACATCCTTCCTACACTGCTTCGCGCCTTGGGCGAACCGATCCCCGGATGGGTGGAGGGCCGGGTTCTTCCCGGCTTCGGCCCTGACAGGCATGCCGGGGCCCGAGCCGTCTACGCCGTAGAGGCCAAGAAGAGCCCGAAACAGGGTCCGCTCCGCACCGGAGGGGTGGCCATGGTTAAGGGGGAATACAAGCTGGTGCGATACTTCGGCCATGATGAGCCGCTTCACGACCATTATCAACTTTTCCATCTTCTCAACGATCCTGAAGAGATGCAGGATCTGTATCCAAAGGGGCTGCGCATCGCCCGGCTCATGCGGGAGGAGCTGTTGGAGGAGATGAGCTCGGCCAATCAGAACCTCTTCTAGGGTCCTCGCATCGGCTGAGCCCTGAAATTGAGAGGGTTAAATTCGGTCCATCAGGGGCTGATCCAGGCGCGCCTGAAATGAGGGCCCGTGGCATCCCCGGTCCGGGAACACCACGGGCCCAAGCGCCGGCTTTGATTCCCCGGCGCGTTACGGTGGGCTGCGCCGCAGGCTACTCGGTATCGCCGACCTCCGTGCCCCAATAGGATCGGATCTCCGCGTCCCAATCCGGGTCACTCGGATCCGGCCATGTGTTCAGATCTACAGTTGGGGCGCCCTGCAACTGCTCCTGATCGATGTCGAGGGTGATGGTCCTCTGCTGCTCATCGAGGCTGACCAGGTCCCAAGGGACAGGCGTACCCTGCGAAACGGCCTGTTGGCCCTGGCCCTCTGTCGCCGGAGTGGGGGAACCTGTGGTCGTCTCCCCACCAGCTTCCGGCTCCAAACTGATGACCAGGTAGACCACCCTGCCCTGGTTCAGATCGAGCACGAGATCCACCAGAGAGCCGACCTCTGTGCCATCCGCCAACTGGACTGAGTATTCCTCGAAGATATCGGTCGACAGGTCCGGCACCATCTCCTCACCCGTCGGCGGTATCGCCCCTTCTGTCTCCGTGGCAGCGGGTGTCTCTGCGGCCGGCGTCTCGGCCAACGGCGTCTCGGCCAGCGGCGTCTCGGCCAGTGGCGTCTCGGCCAGCGGCGTCTCCGCAAATGGCGTCTCCGCTATGGGAGATCCCTCCATGGGTGTCTCCAGAGCGCCGGGGGTTCCCTCGCCATCTTCGGCGGGCTGGCATCCTGCCAGGACAACCGACACGGCCAACAGCGCTGAGATCAAAATCGTCTTCTTCATCTTTACCTTCACTCCTTATTCGCCTTTAGTCTCCAAAGGTCGACGGAAGCTTGGGGATTAAGCGAGATTAGGCTGCAGCCTGGCGAAGATCGCCCCGCGCCCCTGTCCGGCGCCTTTGGTGACCTTAAGCTATACGTTCCCTACTTTAGGGGCCATGGATCAGGGATACAGACCGAGCGGTACACGGGATAGAGGCTGAAGGGCTTGACGACCGGCTGTCATAGGCCGAAGTTCGGTCATTGGCTCAGCGAAGACTCAGCACCGCTGATCCGGGAGGCGAACCATCCATTCACAGAGAGCACGAATTGGTGACCGGGCGCCTATGAGGTCCATCTTTGGGCGGTCCGGCCGTTCACAAGGGGCCGTGTCTCATCTGGATGCCCGGCGATCATGTGCAGGCCAAGTGCCCATCGCGAGCAGCCGGAAGCTGGAAGCTAGGCGCGAACAGCCAAAGGCCGGTGGCCAGTGGGCGAAGGCTACTTATGCTCGGGGCTCAGGCTCGCTGTTCTCGCAGCCGGGATGTGACCAACCCAGGCGCTTGCGCCAGCTCGCCCAGCGGGACAGCAAATGTACCCACGGAGGCAAGCGGCGGCCGAGGCGCTGGGCGCGTTTGAGCGAGGCCTTCATCTCGGCCGGGCCATCGAAGGCGGGCAGGCGCAGAGTGGTCCGGCCGAGCTCGAACGCGGCGTGGGCGTCGGAGCCCGCCGTCTGCAAAACGCCGTGTTTCCGCGCGAACTCGGCGGCGCGTCGGTTGGGGGCGTCGCTGATCGAGCGGGCGTTGAAGCCCTCGATGGCGTCCACCAGCGGCAGGATTTCACGCAGCGCCTCGACCCCCCAGGCCCCCGTGCGGTGGAAATCGAACGGGTGCGAGACGCTGATGAGTGCGCCCTGCTCCCGTAGACGACGGATGGCCTCACCCGGCGCCAGCCCGGCCGGGATTCCGTCCTCGAGGTAATAGGCCAACAATTCGCCCTGGGTGGTCTGGATCTCCTCGCCGATGATGATTCGCTCCGGATCCAGCTCGGCGCAGGCCAGCGCGCCTCCGATGGTGTTGTGATCGGTCACCGCGATCCGGTCCAGGCCCCGTTTGCGGGCGTGCTCGACCAATTGATCGGGGCGCACCAGGCTGTCCGGTGAGAAGCAGGTGTGGCAGTGGAGTTCGACGATGAACGAAGTGGGCGTGTCAGTCAACGGAGGCCCGCTCCGGGTGCGGCTCGAACCGGGTTGCGTCAGGAGCGGTTGCAAACAGCTCTCGGCGCCACACCGCCCAGGCCGCGAATCCCGTGGCCACGCCAAACCACAGCGTTAACAGGCGCACGAGCAGCGTGGCCGCGGCCGCCTGGGCGGTCGACATTCCGAGCACGAAGGTGAACATGCCCGCCATCGTGATCTCCGAAGCCCCCAACCCGCCGGGGAGCGCCGAAAGGGCGCCTACGATCGTCGAGAGGGCCAGGACGAAGACCGCCAGCGTCAGGGTTCGCCAGCCGGGCTCCACGCCCAGCCCCAGCAGGACGAGATAGGTGGCGATACCTTCTCCGGTCCAGGCGATTGTTCCCAGCAACACCGCGATTAGGTTGGGTTTGGGGCGGAAGAGCTGGTAGGCGCCGTCGTAGAACTCATGTAGATCGTGGGCAAACCGTTCGACCAGAGGCAGCCGCTCCATGATCGAAAGCAGGCGCAGGGCCAGCGGGCGGGTCTGCAGGACCAGGATCAGGGCGATCAGGAACGCCAGCGCGGCCAGGAAGGCCGGCAGGTAGCGCGGGAAGGCCAGGATGCCCAAGGTGGAAAGCACCAGCATCGCCAGGCCGTCGCTGACCCTCTCGGCCAGCACCACCGGGACGCCGCGGGCCACCGGCGCGCCGGTGGCCTGATGCAGCCACACCGCCTTCATCGCCTCTCCGACCTTGCCCGGGGTGACCGCCAACGGGAAACCGGCCAGAAAGATCCGCGCGCTGCGCCGTGCGCCAATCGGGGGCATGTCGACTTGTCCCAGGTAGTAGTGCCATTTGACGAAGCGCAGCGCATAGTTGATGAGCGTACCTGCCAGGATCGCGGGGATCAGGACGAGCGGAAACGACTCCACATGGCCGCTCAGTTGACGTGCATCCGCCACCAGAAGCAGTGCCACAATGACGACAAAGCCGATGACAAGTCCGGTCAGGACGCGCTGCCGGATGTTCCGCATCTAGAGGCTCCTTTCCGCGGTCCATTCTAGCGCGCGGGTGGAGTCGGGCGCCACGAGGTTGGATTGGGCGGCGTGCTACAATATCCAACGTGAGCGAACATCGGGAATGGCCACCACGAGATCGGCGAATAAACCCCATCACCCGCGCCGCTTTTCGGCGCCAAGTCTGGACCCAAATTTACGGACCGTTGGCGGTGGGGATCCTGTTGATGGCGGCCGTGGCGGCGGCTTTGTGGACCGGCCGCGAGGCCGGAGCCAGCGCTTGGGCCGACGCCTCGGCGATGCTGTTGATCTTACCGGTCTTGGTGTTGGGCATCCTTGCGCTCATCCTGGTTGTCGGTGGCATTTACGTCCTCCGCATCGTCATGGCCCGCATCCCCAAACCCGCCCAGCGGATCCAGGCGGTCGTGCGCGAGGTCGACCGCAGGGTCGACCGGATTGCGCAGATCTGTCTGCGACCGTTCGTCGCTGCCGGCGCGGCGCGCGCCTCCCTGGTTCACGGGATGCGGCGATTGGCCTCGATTGTCCAGTCTGAAGACTGAGGAAAATGATGAGCGACAGTCCACGGGAAGACTTCCAGGTCCGGCAAAGTTCATCGAATGCCAAGTTTCTCTTTCTGGGCGGCTGCCTCGGCGCGCTGACCGGAGTGGGAATAGCCTATGTGCTCGCCCAGCGCGCTGAGCGCCAGGGCGGCGAGGTTCGCTTAAGCACAGGCGAAGGTCTGCGCTTGGGCTTGGTGATGTTGGGCATGCTGCGCCAGGTGGCAGACCTGGCCTTGCCGGACGAGGAGGAATAGGACCGGCCCTCACCTGGTCCACACGGCGCCTCGAGGGCGCCGTTTTTTTGTGCCCCGGTTGTCAACTGGATCGAATCGAATATAATAAACTATATGGTTGAACAAACTGCGCGCCGATTGGATGTGACGTTCGCCGCGTTGGCCCATCCTACCCGCCGTGACCTTTTACGGCGGCTGGCGGCAGCGGAAGCCACGGTCACCGAGCTCGCGGCTCCCTATGACATTTCACTGGCGGCGGTCTCCAAGCATCTTCAGGTCCTGGAAGGCGCCGGCCTGCTGCGGCGGCGAGTCGAAGGGCGCCAGCATCGCCTGTCGCTCGAAGCCGGACCGATGCGGGAGGCAGCGGAGTGGCTGGCGCATTACCGTGGCTTCTGGGAGGATAGCCTTGATGCGCTGGAAGCATTGGTGGAGGAGGACGGGCACTGAGACCTCAGGACGAGCTCACGCTCCAGGTACGGCGCGTGGTCGACGCACCGCGTGAGCGCATCTTCGAGCTGTGGACCGATCCGGATGCCGTCAAACGCTGGTTCGGGGGCGAGGATGTCGAAGTGGAAGCCGTCGACATCGACCTGCGCGTCGGAGGCGCGTACTCCATACGCATCCGGGAGACGGAGGGCCATACGCTCGTCCGGGGCGAATTCCTCTACGTGGATCCTCCTGAGCAGCTGGTGTACACGTGGAAGATGGAAGGTCCCGAGCTTCAGGCGGGTGAGAATGTGGTGCGGGTTTCATTTCGCGATCAGGAGGGACGCACCGAGATCTTGTTGTCGCATGGTCCGTTTGTCGATCCGCAGGTGGAAGGCGCGCATCGCCAGGGCTGGCACACCTGCCTGGAGGCGCTGGAAGCCCTGTTGTAAAGGCAGGTCGGCGCCGGGCTTAACTTGACCCGACTTTTCTTTTGGAGTATTATTCAACTACTTCGTTGAATATATGGAAGGAGAGCACATCATGCCCGACATACTGCTGGAGGTTCCGATCGAATCCGATCCGACGCAGGTCTACGACGCGATCACCCGGGCGGAGGGTCTGCGCTCATGGTGGACGACGGACGTGGAGGCGGAGCCGGAGGAAGGCAGCACCGCGAGATTTCGGTTCGAAGAGGGAATGGTCGAGATGATCATGCGCATCGATCGCCTGGAGGAGGGGCGAGCGGTGGAGTGGTCGGTTCAGGACCCGGCTCCGCCCGAGTGGGAGGGTACCCGTGTGACCTTCGACCTGACCTCCAGCGATGAAGGGTCCAAGCTGATGTTCGGACATCGGGGGTGGGAGTCGGTCGACGGCAGCTTCGCCTCGATCAATTACAACTGGGCGTACTACCTCACAAGCCTGAAACAGTACGTTGAGACCGGCGAGGGGTTCCCCCACCGGCTTGGCGGATAACCCCTCGACCACAAGCTCCCGGGAGCAGCATTCGGAGAGATGGCCTCCGACTCCCGGTTTCCGGCCTGTGGCCATCCGATTCGTTGTGGATCAAGGAGAGGAAAAAGTCCATTCGCCAAAGGGGCTGAAACGCCCGGCACTAGCGAAGTGCCGGGCGGCTCCATCGCTCCGCGTGGGGCCATGGCGTTTCCCGATCATATGCCCAGTGGGGGTCAAATGACCAACGGAGTCGGCCACGGAGGCTCATGGGCCAATTGTCCTCGTGAAGACTGTGTCGAAGGGATTCTGTCTTGCCCGTCCCCGGGCGTCGCTCAGGATCGCGATGGGGCCAAGGGTCAGCCGCCAGAGGTCATTCTTGGGTTGCACCCTTTCAAACTGGGGTTTGGTCATGGGATAATCGGATCTCATGGTCCGCCAACCCTCATGGATCCGACTGTTGATCTTGGTGCCACTCTTCGCCGCCTGCGCGGCGCCTCCAGCGGCTGTGACGCCTACGCCACAGAGGCCGGATCCGACGCCCACGCCGTTCCAAGCCGAACCGCCGACGGTCACCCCGGGACCGATCCACCTGTGGATTTCACCGGTGCTGCCCGAGCCCCTGCGCGATTCCGCCGCCGAACTCACAAGCGCGCTTGGCCGGGATGTGACGGTCGTCGAGTCGCCGGAGCAGGCCGATGTCCGCCTCGAGCCCGGCGCGGAAATCCCCGTGGCGCGTTGGATTTACGCGCTGGTGGCCCCGTTCCCGACGATCACCGACGAGGTCGACGAGGCGACGCTGAGTCGGATCTGGGCGGGTGAGGGGACGGTGGATCTGGTCGCGGCTGGGGGGACTCTAGCGGCCCTCGAGGGCCATCTAGGTCCGGCGGGGGCTGTCGAGACCGCTCTGCCGGAGGATCTGCTGGATCGTACCTGGTCCGATGGGGGGAGTTGGGCGGTTGTGCCGTTCGGCGGGCTGGAGCCGCGCTGGAAGGTGCTGCGCGTCGCGGGCCAATCGCCCATTGACAGAGGCTTCGAACCCAGCGCTTATCCGCTGGCGATTTCGTTCGGCGTGAGCGGCGATCCTTCGCTGGCCGGGGCGGTGGCGCAGCGGCTCGAGTGGCCGAGCTCGAACCGGAATCCGGGTCTGCTCACTGTGGTAGCCATGACCGGTGTGACGGCCCTCACTCGCGCCACCGCCTGGGCGATCGAGCGCCAGGGGGTCGACTGGGCTGTGTCGGACGTCGAGCCGTGGTTCGACGAGTCCGATCTGGTCCACGTGAGCCACGAGGTGCCGTTCGCAGTGGATTGCCCGCCGGTGAACCCCTCGCGCGACATCATGAAGTTCTGCGGCCAGCCGGAGCAAATCGAAGTCCTGGGGCGGATTGGAACCGACGTGGTCGAGCTCACCGGCAATCATGTCATGGACTGGGGCCCCGAGGCCTTCTCTTACACGCTGGAGGCGTACCGGTCACGGGGTTGGAGGACCTTCGGCGGCGGCTCGAATTTGGAGGAAGGCTGGGTACCCGCGGTGCTCGAGCACAACGGCCATCGCCTGGCATTTTTGGGCTGCAACGCGGCCGGGCCGGGCTTCGCGTGGGCTACGTCCGAGAGCCCGGGCGCCACCCCCTGCGACATGGGGCGGCTGCACGCGGAGATCAGCCGCCTGCGAGCGGCGGGCTATCTTCCCGTCGTCACCTTCCAGTGGGCCGAATCCTACCGGCGCTGGCCGCTCCCTCCGCAGGCCGAGGCCTTCCGCGCTGCGGCCGAGGCCGGCGCGGTGATCGTCAGCGGAAGCCAGGCCCACCAATCCCAGGGCTTTGAGTTCGCCGAAGGATCGTTCATTCACTACGGTCCCGGCAACCTGTTTTTCGATCAGATGTGGTCCACCGAAACCCGCCAGGAATTCATCGACCGCCATGTGTTCTACGCAGGGCGTCACATCAGCACGGATCTGCGCACAGCATTTCTCGAGGGGTACGCTCGGCCGCGGCCGATGACCGACGTGGAGCGGGCGGAGTTCCTGGAAGAGGTGTTCTCCGCCAGCGGCTGGTAGGGCGAACGCATCCGCACCGGTGGGTGGGGCCAGAACTTCCCAGTGGCCGCTGCGCTCGCTCAGACCTCAATCCCGGCCCGCTCGGCGAGGGTCGCCCGGGTCGCGCCCAGGGCGTCCCCTGCGCGTGCGCGCAGGCTCTCGATTTCCCGGAGCCAAACGCTGACCGCCTCCTCATCGGTGGCGCTCTGCGCGTTGATGTGCACGTTGTACGCCGCAGCGCGCAGTGCGGCCCAGGCCATTTCGGCCGCGGCGGCGGAGTCACTGACCGCGTTGGCGTTGCCCTTTTCGGTCACTTCGGCGGCCAGCTCGGCCACCCTGGCGGCGTGCTCGGCCACCTCCAGCGGGACGCCGGCGGCGCTGTGCAGTGCGGTCTCCAACGCTTCGGCTCGGGCCTGCTTCTCCTTCTCGGTCGACTTGGGCATGCGCAGCGCGCCCATCACCGAGTCGAACGCCGCGGCGTCGCGCGGCACCGCAGCCTCGAGCTCGCCGCGCAGTTCGTCACTGGTGGTCGCGATCTCGCGCATGCGCGGCTCGACCTCAGCGTACTTCTCCTTGCCCAGCGTCAGCCGGGCTACCATGGCCACCAGCGCCGCGGCCGTGGCCCCGACGTGGGCCGCCGCCGAGCCTCCCCCAGGCGTCGCGCTGCCATCCGCCAGCTCATCCAGGAAGTTCTCAGTGGGGCCGGCCTCGGCCATCCTGTCGTACAGCCGGGTTTCCAGGAGTTGGTCCGCCTCGAATTGATCGAGCTGGAGGTACCAACGGGCGGCGTCGATCAGCGCCTCCTGGGGCGCCAGTCCGACCAGCTCCGCGTGGTGAACTCCCACACCGTAGCGCGCCGCCTCGCGGCGGATCAGCTCCTGAACCCGGGCGATCGGGCTGCGCCGGTAGTCGGTCAGGTTCATCGAGACTTGGGCCCGGCCGTCCACCTCCAGTCCGATCGACTTGACGTGGCGCATTCCACCGGAGGAGTGGCGAATGGCGCGCGCGATCTTCTTGGCGATCTCAACCTCTTCAGTGGTCAGGTAAACGTTGTAGGCGACCAGGGGTGCCCGGGCTCCGATGACGGTCGCTCCGGCGCTGCCCATCACGGAGGGGCCGAAGTCCGGCTGGCGGTCCGGCTCGCTTTCGATGAGCGCTTTGAGCTGCTCGTACTCACCGCGCCGGATGTTCTCCAGGTTCTTGCGGTCCGGGCGGGTGGCGGCTTCCTCGTACAGGTAAACCGGAACGCCGAGCTGGTCTGCGACCTTCTCGCCCAGCTCGCGCGCCAGCTGCACACAGTCCTCCATGGGCACGCCGCTGATCGGCACGAAGGGCACCACGTCGGCGGCCCCGATGCGCGGGTGCTCACCCCGGTGAGATTCCATGTCGATGAGCTCCACCGCCTTGGCGATGGCGGAGAAGGCGGCCTTTTTTGCGGCCTCCGGTGGCGCGACGAACGTGATCACGGTGCGGTTGTGGTCTTCGTCGGAGTGTTGGTCGAGGATGTGGGCGCCGGGGACTTCGTGGATCGCCTTCTCAATCTCGGAGATGACCTCCGGCCGGCGTCCCTCGGAAAAGTTGGGGATGCACTCGACGAGCGGCTGAGGCATGCAGGCCTCCTTGGTTGGTGGTGGCTCCTATGGGGATTATATGCTCTGGAAAATGAAAACCGACGGGCGCCCGTCGGCGGGTTGCTTGATGGTCAAATGGAGTAGCGGGGTGGCTGGTCAGCGGTCGGCCTGAAGCTGGAGAGCCTCCCTATCGAGAATGCGAATCTTCTTGCGGCCGATGTCGATCCAGCCGCGGTCTTTGAATTCGTTGAGCGTCTGTGTGGTCGTTTCCCGGTATGTCCCCAGCATTTCGGCCATGTCCTGGTGAGTGTAGCCGACGACGTCGTTGCGGCCGTTCTTGTGGCCGGCGAGTTTGATCAGCAAACCTGCGAGCCGGCTGGGGATGCTCTTGAAGGCGAGATCCTCCAATTTCTCCTCGGCGTCCTGAAGCCGGCGGGCCATCGCCTCCATGAAGCGCAGGGCCACCTGAGGCTTGTTGGTCAGGAGCCGCTCCACATCGATGCGGCTCATCACACAAAGCAAACACTCGTCGATGGCCTCGGCAAAAGTGTTGTGCATTCCCTGACCGACGATGGACATTTCACCGAAGATCGAGCCCGGTCCGACCACCGCCACGACCAATTTCTTGCCCTCGGTCGATAACCGGTAAAGCTGGACCCGACCTTTCTTGAGCAGGAATAGAACCTCTCCGGTCTCCTCGGGCGCGTAGAAGACTCGACCCGGCTCGCACGTGGTCATGGTCGTGCGCCGGTCCATCTCTTGGACTTCTTCCTTGCTCAGGTCTTGGAAGACTTCGATTTTGGAAAGCGCTTTGAGTTTCGTCTCGTTCATCGTCATATCCATGGATTTCCGCTCACGGATGATCATACCATTTTCAGGTGCTGGTCAGCTGCTTCAGATGGTGCAGCAGCTCGGCCTCGTCCGGGGTGCCGAGGGACCAGGTTTCCCCGTTGAGAAGGTAGGTGGGGACGGCGAAGACGTTGTCCGGAGCGCGGGTCCCAGGCTGCGAGATGTCGATGACCGATACCTCCACTTCAGGCAGGCGGTCGCGCACGACCTCGGCCACCCGGAACGCGGAATCGCAGTTGAGGCAGTCGGGTTCGATGTAGATATCAAGTTGAATGTTCATCGGTCCTTTCCCTCACCAAGCAAGGTTAACATTCATCAGAGAAGGGAGGGGTAATCGCCATTACACGGGTCATGGTCGTTGCGCCAGCAGGGGCGCGAGACCTTAATCCTTCAGTAATCTTTATCTGTTAGCATGCGTTAAGTCAGTCCGTCCCGTGAAACATCACTGGAAATTGGAGGCATCAGCGTCGGCCGTGCGCTCTCACCGCCTACCTCTCATACTGCTGGGCGCCACGCTGCTGTTGGCGGCCTGCCGACAGGGCGCGGCCGCGCCGACGGCGGCGCCGACCTTGCCGCCCCCAACTCCGACCGATGTGCCGGCCACTGCGACGCCCACTGAGGTGCAGGAGGCCTCGCCGGCGACGTCGCCGCCCGAACCCACGGCGGAGGGACTGGGACCGATCCCCCAAGGCAGCTCCCAACTCAAGGCCAGCAATCCGACCCATGTCGACCTCTCGGCCGGGAAGCCCACGCTCGTCGAGTTCTTTGCATTTTGGTGACCGACGTGCCAGGCGCTGGCGCCCGTCGTGCACGGGCTCGAGGAAAAGTGGGGCGACCAGGTCAACTTCGTGTATCTTGACATCGAGGACAGCCGCACCGATTCCTTCAAGCGGCAGCTAGGCTACAACTACCAACCGCACTTCTTCCTGCTGGATGGACAGGGCCAGGTGATCGGCCAATGGATCGGCTACGTGCAGGGAGAGCAGCTGCAGCGCGCCATGCACCAGGCGCTGCAGGATGGTTAACGCGGCCGCGCCGTTATTCATCACAGAGTTCACATAGAACACAGAGAAATTCTTAGGATTTTCCGTCGAGTTTGCCGGGGAATAGGCTCCCGGGGATCATGCCAGATGCCGGGGACCTGGTTGGAGCAAAGACATAAATAACTCCGCGTACCCTGCGTTGTCCGCGGTGAAAGAACTCGCTCCGCTGCCCATGAGACACCTTCCAGTTGTACGGTGAGCCTTAAACCTCGCCGAACAGGTGTTTGGCGATGACCATGCGCTGGACCTCGCTGGTGCCCTCGCCGATCGTCATCAGACGCGCGTCCCTGTAAAGACGCTCCACCGGATACTCCGGGCTGTAGCCGTAGCCTCCAAAAACCTGTATCGCGTCGCGGCACACCCGTTCGGCCATTTCGGTGGCCTGGAGCTTGGCGATCGAAGCGGCGCGGCTGAACTCCTTGCCTTGACCTTTCATCCAGGCGGCCCGGTACACCATCGTGCGGGCCGGTTCGATCGCCGCCGCAGCGTCCGCCAGCATGAAGCGCACCGCTTGATGCTCGGAAAGGGGCCGGCCGAATGTTTCGCGCTCTTGCGCGTAGCGCACGGCCTCCTCCAGCGCGGCTTGCGCCAGGCCAACGGAGATCGCGCTGATTCCTACCCGACCTCCGTCGAGCACTTGCAGGACCTGATAGAGGCCTTCGCCGGGCCGGCCCAGGACGTTGTCTGCGGGAACCCGGACCTCCTCGAACGTCAGCGCGTGGGTGGGCGAGGCGCGCGTGCCGAGCTTTTTCTCCTTGGGGTGGATGGTCAATCCCCCGGCGTCTCCGGGGACGACGATCAGGCTCAACGACCCCGAGCCGCCCGCCGGGTCGGTCCGGCACAGGGTCACGATCCATGGCGCGAGGCTGGCGTTCGTGATCCAGGCCTTGTTGCCGCTGATGACCCAGTGGTCGTCCTCCTGTTCGGCCTTGGTCTGTACGCCGCCGGCGAGATCGGATCCCGCCCCCGGCTCGGTCAGTGCGAGCGCGCCCAGCCCGCGCTCGCCGGAGGCTAGATCCGGCAGCCAGCGCTCCTTCTGCTCGCCGGTGCCAAACCGGGCGATCGGTTCGCACGCCAGGCCGTTGTGCGCGGCCACCGAGAGGGCGGTGCCGCCGCAGGCCCAGCCGAGTTCTTCCACGGCAATAGCGGCGCTCACCGGATCCACCCCGGCCCCGCCGTACTCCTCCGGGACGTTGAGACCGAGCAGGCCCAGCGGCCCCATCTTGTCCAGCGCGGGCTGGTGCAGGTGTCCTTCGGTGTCCATCTCCGCCGCGTGCGGTTTGACCTCCTGAGCGGCGAATTCGTGCACCGCCTGCCGCCACATTCGTTGTTCGTCGGTGAGGGAGAAGTTCATGGGGTCCTCAGGTCTAGGAGCTTATGGCCGGTGTGGATGGAAAAATCTATCTTCGGTCCATTTGACTGGATTGCTGATGATGTATTCCTCAATCCTCCTGAGTTCATCATCATCTCGGATGATCCGATCATAGTAGTTTCGCTGCCAAAGTCTGTCTGGGAACCGTGGCCATCCCTCTCGCTTGACCTGCCGAATATAGTGGAGTGTAGTGATCGATTTGAATCCCTGAATCACGCGACCCAATGATCCTGGCCTTGTTCCACTCGGAACCCTGCTATCACGTGAGGAATTGGCTGATCTCGGACTGGTCTGTTGGTCATTGTCGTCGGGGCGAACACCAGGTTCGCCCCTACGAATGGGAGGGGGTAGATTCCAGTCCGCGACTTCACCTTCATTTCCGTAGGGGCGATCCTTGTGATCGCCCTGGTCTTCCTCGCGGTCACCTGGCTCGTGGGTGTCAAGAATATGTACGATCCCGTGAATGTGGTTAGGCATGACGATATGAGGGCCAAGTTCGATGTAAGGAAATCGCTCTGGAAGCCCGGTCCAGACCCTGTCTATCATCCGTCCTCCATCGTTTGGAACTAACTTGTCATTTCGGACCACTCCAAACAATGGAATGCGTCCCTCTGTGACTATCGTGACAAAATACGCCCCAAGCGATCGATAATCCCATCCAGCCAACCGCCGGCCCGAACGACGCTTCCGATGTCCAGACACAATCATCCTCCCCCCTCAACCCCCTGGGCCGTGGACCTCCTCCAACACCTCGGGGTTCACCAGGGCCGAGGTGTCGCCGGGCTCCTCGCCAAGGTAGGCGGCTCGCAGCATGCGCCGCATCAGCTTGGCGTTGCGGGTCTTGGGAAGGTCGCTGACGAAGACCAGATCTTGAGGCGCCAGCGGCTTGCCCAGCTCATCGACCAGCCACTCGCGCAGGGTGCGCTCGATCTGGAACCGGTCCGCGCCCTCGCGCAGCACGCAGAAGCAGACCAGGGCCTCGCCCTTGATCTCGTGCGGCACCCCGATCGCCGCGGCTTCGACCACCTCGCGGTGGCCGACCAGAATCGACTCCACCTCCGCCGGCCCGAGCCGCTTGCCTGCGATCATCAGAGTGTCGTCCGATCGGCCGAGGATGAACCAACTGCCGTCCTCGTCAACCCGGGCAAAGTCCCCGTGCACCCAGACATCGGGCCAGCGTGACCAGTAGGTCTCCTCGTAGCGCTCGGGATCCTGCCAGAAGCCCCGCGTCATGCCTATCCAGGGCGACTTGATCACCAGTTCACCCACCTCGCCGACCAGCGAATGACCGTCGGGATCGAACACGTCGGCGTCGATCCCCGGGCAGGGGGCGGCCAGGGCGGTGGACTTCAGGGGAACGATCGGGTTGCCCATCACAATCCCGCCGGAAATCTCCGTGCCCCCCGAATAGTTGATGATCGGCTTTTCCCCGCCACAGACGACTTCGAACAGCCAGCGCCAGGGATCCGGATTCCAGGGTTCTCCGGTGGAGCCGACCAGCCGCAGGGAGGAGAGGTCATGCTTGCGGACCACCTGCTCGCCCTCCGGGATCAAGGCCCGCACATACGTCGGCGACAAACCCAACTGGCGAACTTCATGGCGGGCGACCATCTGCCAAATGCGGTCGGGTTCTGGGTGCATCGGCGAGCCGTCGTAAAGGAACATCGTGGCGCCCAGCAGCAGTGAGCCGAACACGAGCCAGGGTCCCATCATCCACCCCATATCGGTGATCCAGAAGATCCGATCCCCGCGCTGGACATCCATGCCGAACGCCATGTCCTGCGCCGATTTGACGGGGAAGCCGCAGTGGGTGTGCAGCGCGCCTTTCGGGCGCCCGGTTGTGCCCGAAGTGTAGATGATCATCAACGGGTCCTCGGCCGCGGTCACGGCCGTTTCGGCCCGATCGGATTGGGCCGCGACGAACTCATGCCACCAGCGGTCGCGCCCATGCCGCATCTCAACTTCGTCGCCGGTCCGCCTCAGCACGATCATGTGCTGCAGGCTCGGGGCGCGCTCGGCCGCCTCATCCGCTGTGGATTTCATCGGCACCACGTTTCCGTTGCGGAAGAAACCGTCAGCGGTGATGAGGACTTTGGCCTCGGCGTCCTGCAATCGACTGGCGACCGCCCCTGCGCCGTAGCCGGAGAAGAGCGGCAAAATGATGCCGCCGATCTTGGCCACCGCCAGAAGGGCGACGACTTCCTCCGGGGTGAGCGGCATGTACAGGCCCACCGCGTCGCCCGCCTCGACTCCCAACTCACGCAGCGCGTTGGCGGCCCGGTTCACCTCAGCGTGAAGGCCGGCGTAGGTCATGCGCACGGTCTCGCCGCCTTCGCCCTCCCAGATCAGCGCCACCTGGTCCGCGAGTGGGGTGTCCACATACTTGTCCACGCAGTTGTGAATGATGTTTAGCTCGGCGCCCACGCACCAGCGCGGCCAGGCGATGCCGCGTGAGAGATCGAGGATGCGCTCATAGGGCGTATAGAACTCGATGTCGAGGAAGTCAAGCAGGGCCTCGGTGAACCACTCGACGTCTTCCACTGACCTCCGCTGAAGCGAATCGAAGTCCTCGAACCCATACTCGCGCATGAACCGCGTCAGGTTGGCGCGCTCGATGTCTTCCGGGGAGGGTCGCCAAGCGTACTTCTCGGCACCGCGCACGGCCATCATGCCTCAGCTCCTTTACGGCGAAGGCTGCTTCCTGCTGACGATTCCAAAGCTTACTCAATTCCCAAGAGGCGCGCGTATGCAAACGATAACATGTCGCCGGCCGGCTTACCGTACACAGAGGCCGATTTGTCCTGAAGCGCGGCCAGAGGGTAGAAGCGGCGGGTGGTAAAGCCCTGGATGCGCGCGCGCTCCGCGGCCTGGACGAACACGGCTTGGAGGGCGCGGGATTGGGCGGCGAGGTCGACCTGGATCTCCGGGTCGACGACGGCGCCGGCGTCAAAGTCGGCGCTGGCGCGGCAGCCCCCACCCGCCGCCGGCGGGCAGGCCGCCGCGCTGCCCTCGATCGAAAGGTACTCGACGCTCAAGTGCACGGGCCGGTCCGTCGGGGTGATGGAGAGCAGGACCTGCTCGAGTCCTTGAGCCGCGGCTAGCGTCAACTGGTCTTCGCCGGCGGCGGGGTCCTGGCTCAACGGGTAGTGCCAGTGGACGTGCACCGTGTCGAAGGCCTCCAGGAAGCCGGGGCGAGGGGTCAGGTCGTCGGCGATTTCGAGCTCGAAAGCCACTTCACCCGAGAAACGTCCCCGGATGTCTGCGATCAGGCCGCGCCAACGGGACTCCGCATCGAGCGGAACGCCGGAAGGCGATCCATCGGCGAGGCTTCCATCCGGCAGCGCGGGTGCGATCTGGCTCCCGGTGATCACGAGTCTCGCCGCGCCGACGCGCTCGGCCAGGTTGGCCTGAGTCAGCAGGAAGGAGCGATATTCGTCAAACCAGACCGACCACCAGATGTTGTCTCGCGGAGCATCCGTCCACCATTCATCGAGGTCTCCAGCGTCCGGCCTGATCTCGGGGCGCAGGATCACGGTCAGGCCTTGGTCGTCCGCGGCGGCCGCGGCGGCCGCCAGGTCCTCCTGGTAGCGGGCGTGGCGCGGGTCGAACTCGATCACCGGCAGCGGGCGGTCGGTGGGCAGCGTCCAGGCCGGGGTGAGAACCACAGTGTTGGCGTTGAGTTCGGCCACGCGCGACATGCTGCGGGCGTCATATTTTGGCCAGGAGGGCCGGTAGCGGGGCACGATCTCCGCGCCGACCTGCCAACCGGCTCGTTCGGGAAGATCTCCGCTCGCTGCGGCCCCGCCGATCCATGGATCCTCCCACCAGGCCCAGCTTTCAATCGTATCCTGCAAGGTCTGTTCTCCACCGGGAGCTAAAGGCCGGCCGGGCGCCTGGTCCCCCGTGCTTTGCGCGCTGTCGGCCCGGCCGCACTCGAAGTTGCGGCAGTAGCGATAGTCCAGGGAGTCTGCGAAATCCAAGGGGCCGCGCAGCGTGTAGCTCCAACTGCCGTCCTCTCGCTCGACCATCGGCAGCGGTTCAAACCACGTGAATGGGTTGAGCTGCAGCGTGATGTGGTCCTCCCGAGGCGTGTTCTGCGGGGGCGCGACTTCAAACCGCACCTCGCCGGCGCCGTCCGCACCCCAAGAAGCGACGGTGTCGGCGACAGTGGCCTCGGTCTCCGGAACGATCAACTGGCGGGTGAGGAACGAACCGTCGAGGCGGCGCTCCGCGTTCCAGAGGCCGTCGCCGAGGGTGTACTTGTATCGCAGGTCGGTCCCCGCGTACATTCGGGTGAGGAAGATGTAGCTTGAGGCGTCGACCGGGACCAGCTCGGGGAGTCGAGCGGGGCTGATCTCGACTCCGCCGGGCAGTTCGGCAAACTGCGCGCCCAAAGAGCGCACAGAGCCGGCCACGCGCAACGGCAATCCGTCCGGGGTGTTGCCGGGCACCGTCACCTGGAATGTGAGGGTGACCGGCTCGGCCGGGCGGACCTCGAACGCCGCGGGCGTGGTCCGATTCTCCGCGATCACCGCGCCTTGTTGGGCGAGGCGGTAGCGCCCCTCAGGATGGTACACGACCACGTTGTGCAGCCCGGGGGGAAGACCGTCCAGGCGAAAGTGGCCCTGACCGTCGGTGAAGGTTTGCAGGCCGGCCGCGCTGACGATCATTTCCTGCACCGGCGCGCCGTCGCTCGTGCGGACACCTCCCAGCAGGCGCCCGGTCGGGCCCTCGTACGGCGCCTGACCCCAGGCGGCGACGCGGTCTTCGACCTCCATCGGGCCCGGGACGTGCACCAGACGGTAGCGGACCGGCTCACCGAAGACGGTGGATTCAACGGCGTTTTCGGCCGCGGTCGTGACGTAGCGGTAACGGACCAGAGAACCGATCGGGATCTGTACCTTCGTCTGCCAGCGGCCATCCGAAAGGCGGTTCATGCCGGCCTGTTCGCTGTGGTAAGGCGCGCCGGTGACGATATCGACGAACTCGATGGCGAGCTGCGCTTCGGCCGGGGTGGTGTCGGGTGGGATGAGTGTGAAGGTGACCTGCGCGTCGGTCCGCGGTGTCCCGCCCGTGCCGGGTACCGCTGTAGGAGCCGGGAGCCAGGCGCTGGAATCGAGGCCGACGCAGCCGCTGAGGAGAAAGAGACCGATACATATCAGCGGTATCCCGCGGCGGCTACGGTTCATTCTGTCATTACGCCCTGAAGCATCTGAAAGCAAAGGTCGATGTTGGGGACCTCGGCCGCGGAGAGCTTGATCGGCTTGAGGTTTGTCTCCGGGGTGGGAAACAGAGTCAGCTCGCCGTGATCCAGCGAGGCCCCGTGGAGCAGCTTCCACGGAAGTTGGCGCTGACCCACCTGTACGCCCTGCGGTCTAAGCGTGATCGGCCCGAACTGCAAAGTCCCTCCCCGGTTGAACCTCTGCGTGTAGGCTCTGAGCATCGGAGGGTACACCTTCTGCTTTACGGTGTCCACCAAGGACTTGAAGTCGGAGAGTTCCTGGGTAAAACGCAGTGTGCGGCCGTCCGCGGTTTCCAGGCTGAGCGAGAGCGGCCGGCCCACGCCCAGCAGCCGCAGGCCCGGCCAGGGGCCGGCGGTGCGGATGGCGACGATTTCCTGCCAGGGGAGGTTGATCGACCGGCCGCCGCGCCGAACGAGTATTCCGCTCGGGTAGACCAGGACCCTTGTCTTTCGGGTGCGCCACAGTGAAAGAAAGCCGAGCGCGGCCAGCGGAGTGAGCCCTAACGCGCCCATGAACCACGGGACCGACCAGCGCCAAACGACCGCCGGTCCATAGTTTGTGTAGGCCAGCGTCCAACGCCAGACTCCCACGCCCGAGCATATCAGCACGCCGAGGGTGCCCGTTATCACTCCGATCCACTGCACGGCTCGGAGACCGCTGCGGATGGTGTGGGTTTGGAGGGGCGCTCCCGGGCGGGGCGTCGCCTCGTTCGCCGTCTCAGAGCGCCGGGCGACCGAAGTCAAGTGAGGACCAGTCTGCCGGACGCCAGTGAGCCCAGGAAGGCGAGGATACCCAACCCGGCGCCCAGCAGCGCCCGACGGCGGAGAGAGGTCGGCGAGAACGCGGCGCCCAGACCGAAGCCAAGCGCGAAGACGGAGGCGTGATATGCGAGCTGCACCAGCGTGTGCCCTATCGCTGAGGTGGGCAGGGTAAGGCTGGCGATCGTCAACAAACCCGCGCCGACGCCCGCCACCGCGGCGCTGGTCGCGAACGCGTCGCTGCGGTTATCGATCACCTCGGGGATGGGGGCAAGGTCCTCGGGGAGCCCGACCGTGCCCGCCGTCCCGTAAAGCATGCGGTAGAAGATAAATTGGTTCCAGGCCACGACCGCCATGACGACGCGCACAATGGCTCGTCCAACCGTCTCAATGATGCCGCCGGAGAACACCTGTGAGATCGGATCCGGCCCGAACACCGCAGCCATGCCGGGGATCAGTGCGACAAGCGACAGGGCCCAAAGAAGGGCGACCAGCGCCAGCAGCGCCGGCTGCAGCAGTGTGGCGAGAAAGGCCGCTCCGACCAGCCATGGCAGCGATGCCCACGGGTAGGCTCCGCCGATCGAAATCCAGCTGAGGACGGCCATGCCCGCAAATAGCGCGGCCCAGATCCACTGGATGCGCTGGAGCCGCGTGGCGGCGAGCTTCAAATTGGGATGATCGGCGGGGAGAGGCTCAGGCCCGTCGGCCCGCGCCGCCGCCGAGCCGGCGGTCTCCGCCTCCATTTCAGGCCCGGACGAAGTAGACATCGGTGGGTTTCACTTGGCGGTTGTGCAGGTAGCCTGGCTTGACCTGCATCCGAGTGCAATCGCGAGAAGCCTGCTCTGAAGCCACACCCACGCTTGGGGGAAGCCGGGGCGATCGATCTCAAGATGCTCGAGCGCGGCGTCATAGGCGGCCTTGACGACCGCTCGCAAGGTCTTATCGGGCCGGAACTTGCTGGACCTGGAGATCCCTCCCGAAATCACATAGACGGGTCGCATCGGCGGCTCCCTTCTTCGCGTCCAGGGTCTGTCGGTGGATTCTACACCGGCGTGATGCAGGTCGGAAGCCACATCTTATGGCTCCCAGGCCGCCGACATGACCTGGCGGCCACGAGCAGCCCGTCGTGGGTTCCGTTGACGGTAGAATCGAGACACAGTTTCCTCCTTATGGGGAACGGAAAGGAAACCGATGTCTCTCCTGATTCTGAACGTCCTCATTTTGTTGCTTCTGGTGCTGGCCAACGGTGCCTTCGCGATGGCTGAAATCGCGGTCGTATCGGCCCGCCCCATCCGCTTGGAGCAGCAGGCCAAGGAAGGCGACGCCGGCGCCGAAGTGGCGCTGAAGCTGAACCAGTCACCTGGGCGCTTCCTCTCCACCGTCCAAGTCGGCATCACACTTGTGGGTGTGTTCTCAGGAGCGTTCGGAGGTACCACCCTGGCCGGGCCGATCGCCGAGGCTTTACAGGGCGTGCCCGTGCTCGACCCTTACCGTCAGGCGATCGGGCTGGGCGTCGTGGTCGTGTCGGTGACGTATCTGTCGCTGATTCTGGGCGAATTGGTGCCCAAGCGTATCGCGCTTCACGACCCCGAGGAAGTGGCCGCCCTCATGGCCCGGCCGATGGGTCTGCTCGCCCAACTGGCGAGGCCGGTGGTTTATTTCCTGACCTGGTCGACCGACGTCGTGTTCGGCATGCTGGGTATCCGCCCCGATGAACAGCCCGAGATCACCGAGGAGGAGATCAAGGTGATGATGGAGAAGGGGCTGGAGGAGGGCGCCTTCGTGCGCCACGAGCAAGCCGTCGTCGAACGCGTCTTCCAATTGGAGGAACGCAGGGTCGGTTCACTCTGCACCCCGCGCACCGAGATCATGTGGCTTGATTTGGAGGACCCGCTGGAGGAGACGAAGCAGCGCATCCTCAGCAGCATCCACTCCCGCTTTCCCGTCGCCGAAGGGGGCCTGGATCACGTCGTGGGGATCGTGCAGGCCAAGGACCTGTTGGCGCTGTGCCTTTCCGGAGAGCCGCTGGACGTACGCAGGGTGATGCGCGATCCGAAGTTCATCCCCGAATCGATGAAGGCGTTCGAGCTGCTCGAGGCGTTCAAGGAGGCCCGTATGCACATCGCGTTGGTCATGGACGAGTACGGTGGATTGGAGGGGGTCGTCACGACCAACGACGTGCTCGAAGGGCTGGTCGGCGACATCCCGGTGGCCGGTGAAGAGAGCGAAGCTCCGTTCCGACGGGCGGACGGATCCTGGCTGCTGGAGGGCATGCTGTCGGTGGAGGAGTTCAAAGACCTGTTCAACCTGCGCGAGGTTCCGGGGGAGGAACGCGCGCTCTTCGAGACGTTGGGTGGATTCATCATGAGCAAACTCGGCCGGGTCCCCCGCACCGGAGACTCTTTCAGGTGGCGCGACCTGGAGATCGAGGTGGTGGACATGGACGGTCTGCGGGTCGATAAAGTCCTGGTAAATCCCCACACCGGTAAGGGTCAGGAATGACCGGTCCGCCCCGGTCCGTTGTCCTCGCGGCTGGATGCCGCGAGCCACGGTCTGACCGGATGAAATTCTGCGCTGAAGATCTTCCCGCGTTCAAGCAAATGGAGCTCAGCTCGAGCTCTTGCGCCCCTGCTCAACAATACGCTGCCGGAGCTTCACCGGTTCGGGCCGAGGGCGCCTGACCTGCAGGTTCAGCACTTCGACGACGACCGAGAACCCCATTGCGAAGTAGATGTAGCCTTTGGGGATGTGGAGCCCCAGCCCCTCTGCGATCAACGAGGTCCCGATCAGCAGCAGGAAGCTCAAGGCCAGCATCTGCACCGTGGGGTGATGGTGGACGAAGTCGCTAATCGGTCCTGATGACCACATCATCACGACGATGGCGACAATAATGGCCGCGACCATCACCCACAACTCGCGCGCCATCCCCACGGCCGTGATCACCGAATCCAACGAGAACACGATGTCGAGCAGACCGATCTGAACGATTACGGCGGACAGCGTAGCAGCGACGGCTTCGGAGGCGGCGTGCTCCTCCCCCTCCAGCTTGTCGTGGATTTCCCTCGTACTTTTGGCCAACAGGAACAGGCCACCGCCAATCAGGATCAGGTCGCGCCCGGAGAGCGGATGGCCCAGCACTTCGAAGAGCGGGGCAGTCAACCCAATGATCCAGGTTATCGAGAACAGCAGGGCGATGCGGGTAATCATGGCCACCGCAAGCCCGAGGATCCTGGCGCGCTCGCGCTCTGCGGGAGGGAGGCGATCGGAGAGGATCGAGATAAACACGATGTTGTCGATGCCCAGGACGACCTCCAGGGCGGTCAGTGTGACGAGGGCGATCAGGTTGTCCGGGGTCAGTGCGATAGGCATGGCCCACCTCCGCTAAGGGGTGAAAAGCTTCGGGCATTATAGGGGCTGACCGGATTGGGAGAGCCGGCGGCTCTTAACGGCCTCGGCGGGCCAACGCGGCCATGCCGATGCTCAAGAAATAAAGCAGGATCATCGGCGCCATGACAAGGCCCATGTTCACCGGGTCGATGGTGGGCGTGATCATCGCGGCCAGTACGGCAATGGCCACGATCGCGATCCGCCAGCCGCGCCAGAGCATCGCGGCGTCGACGATCCCAACCAGGGCAAGAATGTAGACCAGCAGCGGGAATTCGAACGCCAGCCCCAGCCAAAACATCACCCCGGTGACGAACTGAATATAAGAAGACGGACGGAGCTCGGCCGGGATGCCGAGGAAGTTCAGCAAGAACGGGAGCGCGGCCGGCAGCATGACGTAGTAGGCGAAGGACATACCGGCCACGAACAGCAAGGTGCCGACCGGCAGCAGCACGAGCACCAGCTTGCGCTCCTGCGGCCTGAGAGCCGGGTTCAGGAACAGGAATAGCTCCAGCAGGAGGTAAGGCAGAGCGAGCACCAGCCCGCTGAGCAGTGAGACGCGCATGAAGGCGCCGATGGACTCGGTGACCTCGATCGCCTGCAGCTCCTGGATGCCTCCGATCGGCGCGGTCAGCCAGCCCAGGATGCTCTGGGAGAAGGTCACGCTGATGCCGGTGGTCAGGATCAAGAAGACGAGCGCCCGGAGTAGGTGCCGGCGCAGCGCCTCCAGATGGTCGACCAGCAGTGAAGGCTGTTCGAAGGTCCTGGAGAACACTTCGGCGGTGGGGGTCTCGTCCGGCTCCTGGTTCAGCCAGGCCGAAAGGCGCCGCATGGGAGCAAGCAGAAGGCGAATAGGCCATGTGATCCAGGAGCCGAGCCGGCGCAAAATGCGGCTCATAGGCTAACCGTTGGCAGCGTCATCCGTCTTATCGGCTTCGGCGGATGGCTCTTCCTCGGTCTCTTCGGCCGCCGGCGGCCGACGGGATTTCGGCGTGGGACGCCAGGCGTCCATCGGCTCGCCCTGGTTCCCTCGGTCCCCTGAGCCCTGGGGCTCTTTGTGCAGCGTTTCGTCCAGTTCCTCGAGGGCAGCCTCGCGCGCCAGCCGGTTGGGAAGATTGCGGAACTCTTGCGAAGCTCGGCTGAGCGTGTCCCAGACCTCGGAGCGGTACAGCCGGTTCAGAAAGCGGCCCACGCTGCGCGCGAAGCGGGCGATTTCTCTCGGCCCGAGCACGAGCAGCGCGATCAGCAGGATGAAGGCCAGCTCGAGCGGCCCAACTCCGAGAAAGTCCATCGCTCAGCCGGCGGGTTCGAGCTGCTGGCGGATCTCGTGCCGTCGCTCGGCCAGCGTTCCGAGCACGCCGTTGACGAAGCGGGAGCTGCTGTCCGAACCGAACAGTTTGGCCAGTTCAACCGCTTCGTTGATGGCCACCTTGACGGGCGTCTCGTCCGAAATGGCCAATTCCCAGAGCGCCATCCGCAGCAGGTTGCGGTCGACAACTGCGAGCTGGTCGACCGGCCATTCGGGGGCCGTGGAGGCGATCAGGCTGTCGAGCTTATCGGCGAGATTGAGTGTGCCCAGCACCAGCCGCCGCAGGTAGACAAGACCGCTCTCGGTGAGGTCCGCGTGCCGTTCGATGGCGCGCGCCAGCACCGCTTCGGGTGCGTGGCCGACGGAGTCGACTTCGTAAAGGATCTGCAGCGCTGCGGTGCGGACTTTGTGCCGCTCGTGCTTCTTTCCCATCAGGTCGCCTTCAGACGGACCCTCCGTTCGCATCGGCTTCTCGATTGGGGACTTCGATATCAAGGATGTGAACATCGATCCTGTGGGCGGACATGCCGACCATTTCTTCGATGGCCCGGGCGACTTCCCGCTGCACGACCCGGCTGACTTCGCGCACGTTGATTTCCGGTTTCAGAATCAGGTAAAGCCCGACTTCGACCTGGCCATTTTCGACGTCGACCTCCACACCGTCTCCAACGCCGCGGCGGAAGAAACGATTGACCCCGCCGGGACGGGGTGCCAACGCGGCCACTCCCTCCACGCGCAGGGCGGTGAGCTGAGCAATCGTGACCAGAACGTTGGGAGCGATGGTCGTGGTGCCAGGCGCCCGCTGCGGTTTCTTCCCCGATTCCATCCTTGCCGTCCTGTTCACCTAGAACATCGCCATGCCGCCGTCCACCGTCAAGATGTGACCGGTGACATAACCGGCCTCATCGGAGGCCAAATAGGCCACCGCCTTGGCGATTTCCTCTGGCTGACCCTTGCGACCGAGCGGGATCAGTTCGGTCAGCGACTCGCGCATCTCCTCGGAGACGTCCGACCAGATCTCCGTGTCGATGTAGCCCGCGGCGACGGCGTTGACGGTGATGTTTCTGGGTGCGACCTCGCGCGCAAGCGATTTGGTAAAGCCGATCTGCCCAGCTTTCGAAGCGGAGTAGTTCGTTTGGCCGGCGTTGCCCATCAGTCCGGAAACGGAGGTGATGTTGACGATGCGTCCATAGCGCTTGCGCATCATATGACGAACGGCCGCCTTGGAGCAGCTAAAGGTGGATTTGAGGTTGACGCGCACTACGTCGTCCCAGTCGGATTCCGACATCGTCATGATCAATCCGTCGCGAGTGATGCCCGCGTTGTTGACCAATATCTGCAAGTCACCGAAATGGTCCACGGTGAACTTCACGAGATCCTGCGCCGACGGGTAGTCTCCGACGTCGGCCTGATAGGCAATGGCGTTTCCCCCGCTGGATTCGATCTGTGCCACAACTTCATCGGCCGCTTCATCACTGTGGTTGTAGTTCACGAGCACGCTCGCGCCGTGCGCGCCCAGTTCCTCGGCGATCGCACGGCCGATTCCGCGTGACCCGCCAGTGACGATGGCCACCTTTCCTTCGTAGTCCATACTCACTGCTCCATGTTCGGATCGTGTGGTTCAACAGCTTGAATGAGCTGGCGGCTTTCATCGGGCCCCCTGGTTTCCGGGGGGATTATACTCGCGAAGCCCTGGAACCCCGATCTCGGCGGCGTTGCCGAGCAGATCCTGTGCGCTCAAACGCCGCTCGACCGCCTCTTCGGGCTCTTTGGCCAGGCTGTGAACGGCGTGGGTCAGCAGACGGTTGGCCGGTGCGGGGAGGCCGACTTCATCGCAAGCCCCGACCACGGCGCCGTTGAGCCAGGCCACTTCGGTGCGACCGCGGGCCACGTCGTGAAAGATGGAAGGCATTTTTTCGCCGCGCGCCCCTCCTACCTGCCAGCGAAGCAAAGGCCGAGTCAGCCACGCCGGCAGTTCGGCGAGCCGCGCGAGCCAGGCGGATGGCGCCCCGGGCAAATTGTAGGTGGGGACTCCCATCGCCCGCATGACCCGATTCACTTCCCTCAGGCACTCCATCTCGAGTCTGTAAAGGCCCGGCTGAGCGTAGATTTTGCCCGGACTCAAGCCGGTGACGGCTGAAGTCGCGTTGCCCAGCAAATTGGCGAGCAGCTTGGACCACTTCAGCCCGGAGCGGGAGGGGTACCGGCGCGTCTTGATTCCCGCCTCTGTGAGACCCTCGGCGAGCGGACCCGCCATCGGATGGTCGGTGGCGAGGCCGACCCCTCGGCGGCGCTGAACGGTGATTCGGGAGGGGGACTCGAGCCGTACGGTCGAGGTCAATGTGGCGGCGACCACTCGCCCCTCGCCGAGCAGCTGCGCCAGCAGGTGTTCGTTGCCGACGCCGTTCAAAAATGAAACCACCGGCGCGTCAGTTCCAATCGCGGCCAGCTGCTCCGCCGCCTCGCGGCAGTCATAGGCCTTGACCGTAAGCAGAATGAGATCCGGCTTGGCCAACTGGAGCGCTTCCTCGAGGACTGCGCTGGCCTGTGGTTCGGCCATGTGGAGTCCGCCGGCGGGATCCTCGACCCGGAGTCCATGGTTCCCCAGCGCTTCCACAAAGGCGGGGCGGCCCAAAAAAACGACCGGGTGTCCCGCGGCGGCCAGACGGCCGCCCAGATAGCCTCCGACGGCCCCTGCTCCAAAGACCAGGATCTTCACGCGGGCTCAGGAGTCTTGGTCTAACAGACGCTCGACCAACGTGTTGAGCTCTTCATCCGAATAGAAGTGCAGCGTGAGCGTACCACCCTGGTCGCTGCGCCGCAGCTTGACCTTCGTGCCCAGCGCATCCCGCAGGTCTGACTCGAGGGCCTTCTCCTCGGGATTGAGTTGTGGCGATTTCCGTCGCTTCTTGCGCCGTTTGCCGCCCAGCCTTCGGACGAGCGCCTCGGTTTGACGGACGTTCAAGCCCTGATCGAGCACGGTCTGCAGCGCGGCCAGCTGCGCCTCCTCACCGTCAAGACTCAAGAGGGCGCGCGCGTGGCCTTCCGAGAGCCGGCCTCGCTCGACGGCGGTCCGAGCTGCGTCGGGAAGGTTGAGCAGGCGCAAGGTGTTTGTAACCGTGGAGCGGCTCTTCCCGACTCGTTCGGCGATCTGCTCGTGCGACAGGTCGAAATCCTCGGCCAATTGGCGATAGCCTTCCGCCGCCTCGAGCGGGTTGAGGTCCTCTCGCTGCAGGTTTTCAATCAAGGCCCAAACGATCAGCTGTTCGTCGGTCGCTTCGCGCACTACGGCGGGGACGGTGCTCAAGCCGGCCTGACGGGCGGCCTGCAGGCGCCGCTCCCCGGCGATCAGAAGATACTGGTCGCTGTCCTCCGGCTGTGCGACGATAAGCGGCTGCAGTACCCCGTGCTCGCGGATCGAGTCGGCGAGCTCCGCCAGTTCACCGGCGTCGAAGTTTTGTCTAGGCTGGCGCGGGTTGCGCTCGATGGAATCGACGGGCAGCTCGCTCACTTCACTGGCGGCGGGCTTATCGCCGCTGGGGATGAGTGCGTCCAATCCTTTGCCCAGGCCCCGGCGTCGGCTCATATCAGGCCTCCTCACGCGCGGCGACGGAGGGGACACGGATGCCGTCGGCTTGCAGGATCTCGTCCGCCAGCGCCTGGTAGCCGAGGGCGCCAGCGGAGCGCGGCGCATATTCGGAGATCGGCAGTCCATGCGATGGGGCCTCCGCGAGCCGCACGCTGCGTGGGATCACGGTCGTAAATACCTTGTCCGAGAAATGGCGTCGGACTTCGTCGACGACGTCTTGAGCGAGATTGGTGCGGGCATCGTACATCGTCATCAACAGGCCGCGTATGCGCAGCTCGGGGTAGTAGGCCCTGCGGACCCGCTCGATGGTACCCATGAGCTGGGAAAGCCCTTCGAGCGCCAGGTATTCACACTGAATGGGAATGAGCACCCCGTCGCTCGCCGCCACCAACCCGTTGATGGTCAGGATCCCGAGCGAGGGTGGGCAGTCCACCAGGATGTAATCGTAGCGGCCATCGAGCGGCGCCAGGGCTTCGGCGAGGAGACGGCCCCGACCCTCCATGTCCACCAACTCGACCTGGGCTCCCGCCAGCCCGGCGGTGGAAGGGAGCAGTGAGAGCTGAAGTTTCGTGTTGCGCAGAATGTTGTCCGCGGCGGGGACTTCACCGATCAGTGTCTCATAGGTCCCGCTCTCGACTTGACGATGATTGACGCCCAGGCATGAGGTCGCGTTTGACTGTGGATCGAGGTCCACGAGCAGGACGCGTTGATCGCGCAGGGCGAGGTACGCGCCCAAATTAATGGCGGTGGTCGTCTTGCCCACGCCGCCCTTTTGATTGACCATGGAGATGATGCGCGTCATGAGTTCGCTCGTGCCGCCTGGATCTCTTCGCTCGTGGGTACCGATTCTAGACCGACCCGCCCGACGGAGCGAGAGGCCAGCTTGTTGGCAAAATGGGCCGCCTTGATCGGATCGGCCGTCTCATCGTAGCGGATCACGAACGAAGGGGCAAAGATGTCGCCGGCACCCGTAGGGTCAATCTGCTCCTCGTGCGGTGCCGGGACGTGGGTAGGGGTCCCCTCCTGAAAAACTCGGGCTCCATCCTCGCCGGCCGTGAGGACGAAGAGAGGGTACCGTCCTGCCAGACGCTTGATCCAGCTCCTTTCGCCGTTGATGTCCTCCTCGCTAAGGATGCAGATGTCGCCGTTGGGCAGGGAGCGGAAGACGTCGTCGGCGTCCTTGCGGCTCACCTTGCCGTCGGCGCTCCAGCGCCGCAGCCATCCTTGCGGGGTGAGCAGAAGCGTCGAGTCGGGGAACGCGCCGGCCAAGCCCGGGTCGATTTCGTCGGCGATCGGCGCCAAATGGACCCAGCGCGCGCCGCGCCAGGCCTCGGGGACGCAGTCCAGGTCCAAATCCAGGGCGCGGCCGTGAAGGCGCTGCTCCCGCTTGCCGTCGATGTACTCGTTGACGAATGAGGTGGACTCCGGACTGTCGATGACGTGCAGTCTTAGGCCGCGCAGGGGCGACAGATCGAGCTCCTCGGCGGCGGAGGTGACGACGCCGACCCGCACGCCAAAGGCCGCCGCGGTGAGGCCGGCGAACGCGGCCGTTCCTCCCAGTCGGGCGCCGCCGGGAGTTTCATCCCTCGAGAGGTGTCCGACGATCAAGTAATCAACTGGCGCGCGGCGACTTGGTCCGACCATGCTGGCCTTGGGAGCTCCGTAGTTCCTGGGAGAGATGTCCTCTCAAGCCTCGGGGATGATCGTTACTTTGCGGCGGTCCCCTTCGCCGACGCTCTGGGTGCGGACGCTGGGATGGTCGCGCAGCTCCACATGGATAATCCGGCGCTCGTTGGGGGGCATTGGCTCGAGGGCCAAGGTCCGTCCCCGCTCGACCGCCTGGTCGGCCATGCGACGGGCGAGGCGCCGCAGAGTTTGCTCACGACGGGCCCGGTATCCTTCAATATCGATCACCAGCGGAACTGATTTCTTGAGTTCCTTCCCGAGGATCAGGCGGACGATGTACTGCAGGTCGTCCAATGTGTCACCGTGACGACCGATCAGAATGCTGAGGTCGCTGCCGGTGATGTCGACCAGCAGCGGGCGGGTGCGACCGGGTGCGTCCGGCTCGCCCCAGCGGGCCTCGATGTCGGCCTCGACCTCCATCAGCTCAAGCAGGTCTTCCACGGTGTCCCTGGCCAGCTGAACGGTCAGGGCGTCTTCGTCTTCCTCGAGCTCGAATTCGCGTTCGGCTGGCTCTCCCGGTGAAGGGCGTTCGGCCTCCATGGGCTCCGGGGCGTCCCCGCGCAGCGTCAGGCGAACTCGGGCCTGGCGTGCGCCGACTCCGAACAGACCCTCGCGGCCTTCGTCCAGCACCTCGACCTCCAAATCGTCGGGCGCGACCCCCAGCTCTTGGGCGCCGAGGGAGATGGCCTCGTCCACGGTCGGGGCGATTTTCTCGATACTTGGTTTGCTTTCTGGCATGCCTGGATTCCCTGTCGTTGACGCGAGTGCTTAGCTGCGGCTGAACAGCTCCGACCAGTCCACGTCACCCGTCACAGCGTACTGGAACACCTGCAGGATATTGGAGGCGACGAAGTAGAGCGCCAAGCCGGCGGCGAACGTATAGGCGAAGTAACCGAGCAAAAGGGGCATGTAAAGAGACATCATCTGCGTCATCTGCGCGCCCTGGCCCTGCCCCGCGCCGGTGGCGGGAGTGGTCAGCTTCGTGGACAGCCAGGTGGTCAGGACGACCAGAATGGTCAAGACCGGGATCCCAAACGGGATCCCCGGCAGGTGAAGGCGCTCAGGCTGTCCCAGCTCCATCCACAGAAAGCGGCTGTTGAGCGGAATCAATCCGCTGGGGATGGCGGGATAAATGTGCTTTGAGAGCTCGTAGAGCTGGAGGGGGGCGTCGGCCAGCGCGCGGATGATGGACTGGTACAGGCCGATGATGATCGGAAACTGGATTACGAGTGGCAGACAACCGGCCAGCGGATTGACCCCCATCTCACGGTAAAGTTTGAGCATCTCCTCCTGTTGCTTCGCCCGGTCGTCCTTGTACTTCTTCTGGATCTTCTTCGCCTGTTTGGATTCCTGCAGCTCCTGCATCTTCTTCGTGCTGCGCTGCTGCTGATAGGTCAACGGGAACGTGATCATCCGAATGATGCCGGTCAGGACGATGATGGCCAGTCCGAAGTTCTGCCCCAGCAATTCATAGATGAAGAGCAGGGCGTTGATCATTGGGTTTAGAACGATCAAATCCCACATTGTTAAGTAACTTTACTCCTCCGCGGGTTGGAACGTCCAGCGGATGGCGCCGGACTCCGAGTCCATCGCCGTCAGCAGACTCTCACCGTCTACGGCCGTCACCAACAACGAATCGTTCACGATCAGCGGATCGGCTAACAGCCTGCCCTCGAGCGGCTGCTCCCACACCGGATCGTTGGTCTCGCCCTGGCGGGCGAAGACCGTCCCTTGTTCGGTCACGAAGAACACCCGGCCCTCGGCGTAGACCGGACTGGCGGCCACACCGCCGTCGAGCGCGTTCTTCCACACGGTCGTTCCCTGCTCGTCGACGGCGTACAGTGCACCGCTCACGTCACCGAAGTACGCCAGGCCGTCGCCGATCGCCGGATTGCCCCATACCCAATCGTCGGTCGGCACCGTCCAGGCCACCTCGCCGCTTTCCTCGTCGATCGCGTTGAGGGCCTCGCCGAATGTGCCGGTCAAGAGCAAGCCGTTCAAGCGGGCCGGCTGATCGGCGAGGGCGCCACCCAGTCGGCGGCTCCAGATCAACGACCCGTCTTCGGCGTTCAGCGCATACACATGGTGGTCGAGCGCAGCCACGTATGCTCGATCGCCGACCACAAGCGGCCGCGCCCAGATCGAGTGTTGCGACTCGAACGTCCAGGCCAGCTCCCCGTCCTCCAGGTCAAGCGCGTACAGGTTGCGGTCGGACGAAGGGACGAGCAACAGATCACCGGCGACGGAGGCACCTCCGACGATCCGCCCATCGGAAAGCTTGCGTTCCCAGATCAGCCGGCCGTCGTCGCGGCCGAGGGCGAAGACGACCCCCTGGTAGCCGCCCACAAAGAGACGGTCCTCATGTAGTGTGGGCGGGGCGTAGAATCCGCCGTCGCCTTCAATCTCGGGGCTGAAGCGCCACAGCTCCTCCCCGTCGTCCAAACCGACGGCGTATACGGCCTGGTTGAACGCGACGTAGGCGCGTTCCCCGTCGGCCACCAGTCCCGGCCAGCTTGAGCTGGGGTTTGTCGCCCCGGCGCAGCCGGCCAGGAGGAGAGCGACCAGCGGCAGGAGCAACCAAAGCGGCCGGAAGCGGCGGGTTGAGAGATGGGGTGCCATGGAACTCCTATGGGACGGGATCGTGGCCGCCGGGGTGAAACGGCTGACAGCGCAGGATCCGCCAAACCGCCAAAGCGCCTCCTTTGACCAGGCCGTATTTGGCGATGGCCTGATAGCCGTAGTGCGAGCAGGTCGGGTAGAAGCGGCAGGTGCCGGCGGGCAGCGCTCGGGATGCGGTCTGCTGGTACAAGCGAATCAGGGCGAGAACGGGAAGTCGGGCCAGCGTACCCCAACGCAGCGGGATTTCAGACAGCGATGGCTCGGTGTGATAGTGCGTGTTGTCCTCAACGGTCATGCGTCTTCCTCCGGGCGAAGCACGCCCGCCTGCTCGAGCAGGTCCTGAACGGCCGCGGTCAGCTCTTCCCAGGGAGCCTCTAACAGCTGCACCCGGGCAATAAATACCAGATCCCACCCCGGCTTGGTGGTCCGAAGGTGAGGCTGCAATGCGTGCCGCAGGCGGCGCTTGGCCCGATTTCGCTCCGTAGCTTTGCGGAGTCCCCGGCTGGTGGTGACCCCGAATCGAGGTTGCCCCAGCGAGTTGGGGCTCACTACCAGAACAACGAGCGGGTGGGCATAGGTTCTGCCAGTACGCCGCACCCGCTTGAAGTCGGTTGGGCTGGTAAGCCGGAAGTTGCGTTCCATTCGGAAGGCGGCCGGAAACCGGCCGCCTTTTAGGGCCGCGCAAGGGCCCGGGTTATGGGCGAACCTTGCTAACCCTTCCAGTCGACCTTCTTGACGTGGTTATTCATCTTATGTGAAAGTCGCTTGCGGCCCTTCTTGCGCCGGTTCTTGATCACCTTGCGGCCGCCCTTTGACTTCATGCGGGCGCGGAACCCGTGCTTACGGGCTCGGCGACGCTTCTTCGGCTGATAAGTACGCTTTGGCATAAGAAATTAACCTCGTCTTTCGACGCGTACGTTCCCTCTCAAACTCGATCCTTGATTATAACGTAACCGCCAGGCGCGGTCAACGTGAGGGGCGCTACGCACGCCGAGAACGAATTGCGCTGTGGCTGGTCGTTGAACAAGGGACGATGAGGCGGCCAGCGCGCGTTGCTGGGGGCGGACGGCTGATCTATACTCGACCTCATGACGCGCGCGATCGCAATTGCCAACCAGAAGGGCGGGGTCGGCAAGACGACTACGGTCATCAATCTGGGCGCGGCGCTGGCTGAGCGCGGAAAGCGCGTGCTGCTGGTCGATCTAGATCCCCAAGCCGCGCTGACCGCCGCCGTGGGGCTCGACCCCTACCGAGTCGAACTTTCAACGCTGGCGCTGCTTCTCGACGAGGCCGCGCCGACCGAGGAGCTGATCCATCCTATGGGCGGGGCGCTGTGGCTGGCGCCGTCCGCTGTGGATCTGTCGGCGGCGGAGTTCAGATTGGCGCACGTGAATAACCGCGCCCGGCGGCTGAGGGCGGCGCTGGCCTCGGATCATGTGGCGGTGGACTTCATTTTGATCGATACTCCTCCCAGCTTGGGCCTGCTCACGGTCAACGCGTTGACCGCAGCCGACGAATTGATCGTGCCTGTGGAGTGCCAGTACCTCGCCCTGCGGGGCGTGCGGGCGCTTTTGGAGACGACGCGCCTGGTCCACGATCGGCTGCACCCCGACTTGAGACTGTTGGGCTTGCTGCCCACGATGTACATCGAGGATTCGCAGCACAGCCGGGCCGTGGTCGCGGAGCTGCGATCGGTGTTCAAAAGCCGCGTGTTCGACACCCTGATCGAGTACGACGAAGCAGTGGCGATGGCGCCGGCCGCGCGCAAGTCGCTGCTGGCCTTCAAACCGGACAGCCCCGCGGCCGCCTCCTACCGGCGGCTCGCCGACGAGGTGATGCGCGGGAGGCGATGAGGGGGCGCGGGGGAGGGCGGATCCATGGGGGAAGAGAAGCGTTGGCGGCGCTCGATCCCGCTACAGGGCCACGACTATGTCGGTCCCGGAGCGTATTTCATGACCATTTGCACCGACCGTAGACGACCCCTCTTCAGCACGGTGCGAAATGGGGTGATTCAGATGACCCCGCTGGGGAGTCTAGTGGAAGAGGAATGGCTGCGAACCGGTCAAATTCGCGATGAAGTTCGCCTGGATGAATACGTGATTATGCCCAATCACATCCATGCGATCGCGTTCATCGTGAAGGATCAAGCGCAAGACACCGGTGTAGGGGCGACCGGCCGGTCGCCCCTACGAGGGTCCGGACCGGCAACTGGGTCACTTGGCGTTGGTCGCGGGCTTCAAGGCATCGGTAACCATACGGACAAGACAGGAGACCGGCCAGCCGGACCTCCAGGTTTGGCAACGGAACTATTACGAACGCGTCATCAGGAATGAGGGGGAATCGAACCGCATACGCCGGTACATCCGGCAGAATCCCTTCCGCTGGAAAGCGACCCTTACTTCACGGAGGGCTGAGCCACAGTCACGCCAGACAGCTGCCAGTCCGCCGAAGACCCTCTCAGGGAGGCGCCTCTTGACTCTAGAACCAACCGTATCGTCATATTCGGCCTTGACCGGCCGACCCTACGACGGTCCGGACCGGCGTCCGGGTCACTTGGTGCGTGCGTCGCGGGCTTCCTTTCACCGGAAGGGAGAATGTTCCAAGGGCCCGTCCCGAACACATACGGGGCAAATCTGAACCACTGCCCCCTCAATCCTCCACCCGGTCAATGTGGGCCCCGAGGTCACGCAGTTTCTCGTCAATTCGCTCGTAGCCCCGGTCGATTTGGCCGATGTTGCGGATCTGCGACCTGTCCTGGGCCGCCAGCGCGGCCAGGACAAGGGCCATGCCGGCGCGGATGTCCGGGCTCTCCAGCGTTTCCCCGACCAATTGGGTGGGTCCCTCCACGATACAGCGGTGCGGATCGCACAGGATCACCCGGGCGCCCATCGATACCAATTTGTCGATAAAAAACATGCGCGTCTCGTACATCCAATCGTGGAACAGCGCGGTTCCCTGGCACTGGGTGGCCACGACGATGGCGATGCTCATCAGGTCGGTCGGAAACGAGGGCCAGGGCATCACGGAGATCTCGGGGATGGCGCCGCCGACGTCGGGTTCGATTTTCAGCGCTTGTTCACCCGGGACGACCAGGTCCTCTCCCTGCACCGTCCAGGTCACACCGAGGCGCTGAAGGACCAAGTGGATCATGTCCAGGTGCTCGGGGCCGGCCTGCCGGATGCGGATTTCACCGCCGGTGACCGCCGCCGCGCCGATGAAGCTCACCACCTCCAGGTAGTCCGGGCCGATCGTGTATTCCCCCCCGGAAAGCCGATCCACGCCCTGTACGTGCAGGGTGTTCGAGCCGACGTTCTCGATCCTGGCCCCGGCATGGTTCAAAAAGTGACAGAGTTCCTGCACGTGAGGTTCCGAAGCCGCGTTGCGGATGACCGTTTCGCCGCGGGCGGTGACCGAGGCCATGATGGCATTTTCGGTGGCCGTGACGCTGGCTTCGTCCAGCAGAACGTCGGCGCCATGGAGCCGGCCAGGCGTGTTGATGTGATACTGTCGGTCGTGGTACTCAGTCTCGGCCCCAAGAGTATGGAATGCGAGCAGGTGCGTGTCCACGCGCCGGCGGCCGATGACGTCCCCTCCCGGCGGTGGAATGTCGATGCCGCCCACGCGGCCCAACATCGGCCCCGCCAAGAGGACCGAGGCGCGGATGCGACGGCACAGTTCCGGGTCGAGGTTGGCGCGGCGCACCTGGCTGGCGTGGATCCGCCAGCTGTGCGGCGACAGCAGCTCGACTCTGACGCCCAGGCTCTCCAGCAATCGGCGCATGGCCTTCGCATCGCCGATGTCGGGGATGTTGTGTAGCGTCACGGGCTCATCAATGAGCAGCGTTGCCGCCAGCAGCGGCAGGGCGGCGTTCTTGTTGCCTGAGGGGGTCACTTCACCCTTGAGCGGATAGCCGCCCTCAATGAGAAAACTGGTCATTGCGCCTCCCCATGGATCATCTTGACGCGATCGCCCAGGTTGGCCTTCAAGCGCTCGTCGGCCCGACCGCGGTTGACGGCTACTTCCAGCAGACCCTCGCTTCCGATGTAGGCGACGAGGTCCCCCTCGGGGACGTCAGCGAAGGTCCCGTGCAGCGCCAGTTCGGAGCCCTCCGGCAGCCTTACCCGCACCCCCTCGACGTCGAAAGACCGTCGATGCGCGTTCGGAAGCCAGGGGTCGAGGTGAGCCTCACTGCCCTGTAGCCGCATCCGCCCAATCGAAGTGATCAGGTTGCCGAAGCGGTCGATATGCACGATTTCGCCCTCGACCTCGTCGACCTCCTGATGGAGCGCTGGCAGTTGAACGCGTTCCAGAGTCTCCGCCCTGGGCCCGAAAGCGTCGAGGGGGACGCCCTGTGCCAAATGCGCCCCGGCCGGTGCGAAGACATCGCGCCCGTGGAAGGTCGAGCTGACACGATCGAGCCGGTAGCGTGCGGATCGAAGTTCGTGGCTGGCCTCCGCCGGCGACGAGGCCAGCAGGTAGGACAGGACGCCGTTGTCCGGGGCCACCAGCTTGCGACCCTGCCAACCGACGACGATCGGGCGCCGCGCGGTTCCTACGCCAGGGTCGACAACGATCACGAAGATCGAGTGCTCAGGAAAGTAGCGAACCGCCTTCCACAGCTGAAACGCGCCGCCGCGGATGTCGCCGGGCGGCACCGAATGGGTGACGTCGATCACATTCGCCGTGGGTGATATGGACGCGATGACTCCCTTCATCACCCCGACGTAGGTGTCGGCGGTGCCGAAATCCGTCAAAAGGCCGATGATGGGCAGCATGCGGGATCCTTTCGGGTGGCGCGGATTCTAGCGGAGGCCCTCTGCACGGTCAATCCGACCCGTGCCCGCCACGCATTAAGGGCGTCCCGACGGGGCCGAAAGCCTAGAACGGGTGTTCTATTCGACGGCGTTCGGGGCCTGCGCATGGTAAAATGGGAATTTGTGAGTAGCAAAGTATCCGGGGGAAACCAGGCCCCGATCGGCGTGATGGCATCATATGTACAGGGCTTCGATCGCGTCGCTGCTCGACCTTTGCTTCTGTTGCCCCCGCTCCTGCTCGATTTGTTCCTTTGGTTGGGACCCAAGGTTACCATTTCACCGCTCATGGAGCGCGTAACCTCCCAAATGGGCGCCCCGATTGCAGGTGACGAGGCGCTGCAGGAGCAAGTTCGGCTGATCCGTGACGCGCTGGCGACGATAGGCGAGCAATTCAACTTGCTGACCTCCTTGAGTTCGATCCCGACGGGGGTCCCGAGCCTGATGGCGGCGATCATGCCAGAGAGCGCGCCGGTCGAGCTGTTCTCCAAGATGCAGATTGGGGAGCCGGGCCTCGTGCTCATGGCTTGGTTAGCGCTCACGGTGGTCGGGCTCGGTCTGGGATCCGTATATCACCGCTGGATCGCTCGTGCGGCGGCCCCTGAAGCCAATCTCCCGTCGGGGCTGTGGGCGTGGGGCCGGCTGTTGCTCTTGGCCCTTATGGCGTATGGTGGACTCCTGGTGGGGGGGTCAGTGGCCCTCGTCTTGGCGGCCACGGCCGCGGTCATCCTTCCGTTGTTGGGTATTGGAGTCAGCTTTGTCGCGTTCAGCTTGCTGTTCTGGTTGGTGGTGTATTTGATCTTTACGCCGCATGGAATCATCCGCTATCGCTTCGGCGTCCTTCGCGCGATGATTGAAAGCGCGCTGATTGTACGCTGGAATTTCTTGCCGACAGTGGGCTTTCTGGCCTCGGCGCTCTTCATATCATGGGTCACCAACATGGTGTGGGCGTTGCCGGAAAGCAGTTCGTGGTACAGCATGTTGGCCATCGTTGGGCACGCGTTTATCAGCGGAATGATCATCACCAGCAGCTACACGTTTTACCAGAGTCGGCGCGAGTGGCTGGTGAGAGCGCGCGCAGAGGTCGAATCGCGGTTGCACGCCATGGAAGGGTCGACCGGTACTGAAGAAGGTAATTCGGACGGAGGAGTCAGCTAGGTGGCGAAAAAGAAAGCGACCAGGGAGATCCGCAAACGAGCGGAAAAGATCAGCACCTACGGTGCCAAGGACATCCAGGTCCTGGAAGGTCTGGAGGCGGTGCGCCGCCGGCCGGGCATGTACGTCGGTGGCTCGGATGTCAAGGCCCTGCATCATCTCGTGTATGAGGTGGTGGACAACTCGATCGACGAGTCGTTGGCAGGGGCGTGTGACAGGATCGATGTCACCATCCACGAGGACAGCAGCGTCACCGTGGAGGACGACGGTCGCGGCATCCCGGTGGACATGCACCCCGAAAAGAAGAAGCCGGCGCTCGAGATCGTCATGACCGTGCTGCACGCCGGCGCCAAGTTCGGCGGCGATGGCTACAAGGTCTCCGGCGGGCTGCATGGGGTTGGCGTCTCCGCCGTCAACGCGCTCTCCAAGTGGTGCGAAGTGGAGGTCAAACGCGAGGGCAAAGTCCACTTGCAGCGTTATGAGCGCGGCATCCCCAAGGGGCCGGTCGAGATGACCGGCAAGGTGCCCAAGAAAGAGACCGGCACCCGCACCACTTTCCGCTACGATGACGAGATCTTCAAATCCGAGGCGGACTATCGCTTCGACACGTTGGTGCAACGCTTCAGGGAGATGGCTTTCGTCACCCGCGCCACGACGCTGCACCTGCTGGACGAGCGTAGCGGCCGTGAGATGACCTTCTACTTCGAGGGGGGCATCACTTCCTTCGTGCGCTACCTCAACCGGCATCGGAGCGTGCTGCACGACATTTTCTACGTCGAGAAGGACATCGAGGGCACCGGAATTGAGGTCGCGATGCAGTACACCGACGCGTTTGCCGAGTCGGTGTATTCCTTCGCCAACACGATCAACACCGTGGACGGCGGAACCCATCTGACCGGATTGAGGGCCGCCATCACCCGCACGATCAACGATTATGCCCGCAAGAACAACCTGCTGAAGGATTCAGATCCGAACTTCACGGGCGACGACACCCGAGAGGGACTGACGGCGATCGTCAGCATCAAGCATCACGACCCCCAGTTCGAGAGCCAGACCAAGGTCAAGCTGATGAACCCTGAAGTCCAGACTCAGGTGCAGCAAGTTCTCGGCGAGGGGCTGAGCGCGTTTTTAGAAGAGAACCCCCGCGCCGGGCGGGCCATCGTGCAGAAATGTCTGACCTCGGCCCGAGCCCGGGCAGCCGCGCGCAAAGCTCGTGACCTGGTGATCCGTAAGAGCGCACTGGAGAGCCTGACGCTGCCCGGCAAACTTGCGGATTGCTCGGAACGCAATCCGAACCGGGCTGAGCTGTACATCGTCGAGGGCGATTCGGCGGGTGGATCGGCCAAGCAGGGTCGGGACCGCCATTTCCAGGCGATCCTGCCACTGAGGGGCAAGATCCTGAACACCGAGCGCGCCCGGCTGGACAAGATCCTGTCCAACAACGAAGTCAAGGCGCTCATCTCGGCGTTGGGCACCGGGATTGGTGAGTCGTTTGATCTGGACAATCTACGCTACGGCCGGGTGATCATCATGACCGACGCCGACGTGGACGGCAGTCATATCCGCACGTTGCTGCTCACGTTCTTCTTCCGCTATATGCCTGAGCTCATCGAGAACGGGCACCTGTTCATCGCTCAGCCTCCGCTGTACCGGATCAGGCACAAGCGGGATGAACATTACGCGTACACGGAAGCACAGCGTGAGAAGCTGGTCAAGGAGCTGGTGGGGAAGAACGAGGAAAAGCTCTCCATCTCCCGCTACAAGGGACTCGGTGAGATGAACCCCGAACAGCTTTGGGATACGACCATGGATCCCGCCAACCGCACCCTGCTGCAAGTGACCATCGAAGACGCCGCGGCGGCGGATCGGACCTTCGATATGCTGATGGGCTCCTCGGTGCCGCCGAGAAGGCGCTTTATCCAGACCCACGCCCATGAGGTGCGCAACCTGGACGTCTGACACGCTCTTCTGGGATCCGTGCCCCGGGATTCCGCTGCCGGTTACCAGCTCGTTCCTGGTAACTGGCAGAGCGTGGCCCGTCAATCCGACGGGATTCCGTTCCAGAGAAGGCTATGCCCTCAAACGGGGGCCGGGCTCCCATGCCCGGCCGGCGATACGCGGGGGCGTGGCAACCCCCGCTCCCAAATTGGGTGCGGCATCCTATCCATCGACATCCCGTTGAACGATCACGAGCGGCCAGCAGACGGAGGCCGCAGGCTGAAACCCAGATCTAATCGAGGAAGCTTTTCAGCTCCTCCAGCAGAGCCGGATCGCGCAGCTCATCCATCGCTTCACTCTCGATCTGGCGCACCCTCTCACGCGTCAGATTCATCTTCTCGCCGATCTCGGCCAGGCTGTGGCGCCTCCCATCGTCAAGGCCAAAGCGCAGCCGCAGGACCTTGGCGGATCGGGCCGGCAGATGGTCCAGCGCTTTGATGAGTTCGCTCCGCAGCTCATTCTGCTCGTAGGCTTCATCCAGGGGTGGCTGATCCTCATCCGGGATCAGGTCGATCAGCAGCGTCTCCTCCTCGTCGTCGATGGCGACGTCGAGTGGGCGGGGATCGGCCGCCGCGCGCATCAGCAGCCGCGTGCGTTCGATGTCGATGTTCAGCTCCCGGCTCAACTCCTCGATTGTCGGATCCCGGCCCAAGGTTTGCGTGAGGCGGACCTGGGTGCGGCGCAGTTTGGTGAGCTCCTCGATCACATGGACGGGAACGCGGATGGTCCGGCCCTTATCGGCGATGGCGCGCGTGATCGCTTGGCGGATCCACCATGTGGCATAGGTGGAGAACTTGAATCCACGTTCGTAGTCGAATTTGCTTGTCGCCCGCATGAGGCCGACGTTCCCCTCTTGGATCAAATCCAGGAATGACAATCCCCGCCTGAGGTAGCGCTTCGCCACGCTGATCACCAAGCGCAAGTTGGCCCGAATCAGGTGCTCCCGCGCCGCGTGGCCGTCTCTGACAGTTCCAATCAGCTCTTCGACGTCCTCTTGATTGGTGTTGGAGGCGAGCGCTTGGCGAGCCTTTATGCCCCGCTCCATGCGCTGCGCCAAATTGACCTCGTCCTCGCGGGTGAGCAGCGGCACCGACCCGGCTTCCCGCAGGTACAATTCGACCGAATCCGTCGCCTGGGTGAGCCGCAGGTCCGGCGCGTTTAGAATGTGCAGCTCTGGGGGATCATCATGCTCGTCGATGAGACGATCGATGACGATGACATCAAGGTCGGAGAGAGCCGCACGGATCCCTTCGTACAGGTCTTCGTCGTGTTCGGCCTCGGGGACCGATTCGAAGATCTGTTCTTCGCGGATCCAGCCTTGATTCTTCGCCTGCTGTACCAACGAATCCACTGCCGCTTGTTGGGCCATCTCTCTCCGCCGATCGCAGCGCCTGTGGGGCACTTCATCGGATTGTAGATACGAACTGTTCTCGGGATTAGCTGGAATTTACCGTACTTTAATCGTTTGTGAGGGAAAGTCAAGGTCTTGATCGGTCCGGCTCGTGACGGGCCTGAGTTACGCATCCAGCAATGGCAGAGCCAGCAGGAGGGCGCAAAGCGTCTTGGCGTCGCGCAGGCCGCCCTCGGCGATCAGATCGTACACGTCGTCGATCGGGATCGGGACGATTTCGAGATCCTCATCAAGGTCCGTGGGCAGAGGCGCCTCTTTTAGGTCTGAAGCGAGAAACAGATAGCTGCGTTCGGAGGAGTACCCGGGGGCGAGAAAGACGCTGGAAAGCTCCACCAGCTCTCCCGGCTCCATGCCGATTTCCTCGCGACATTCGCGCCGGGCGCATTGCATGGGATCTTCGCCCCGCTCCAGGGTCCCGGCCGGGAACTCGAGCACCGTCGCCCCAACGGGATGCCGATACTGGCGCACGAACCAAAGTCTGTTCTGGTCGTCGGTCGGGATGAGCGTCACCGAGCCGTTGTGCTCAACAACATCGAAGCTCGTCTCGCGTCCGTCCTCGAACTTCACGCGGTCTCGGCGAACCGCGAATACGCTGCCCTGGTAAATGCGTTCGGATGCGAGGACGTCAGCGGTCATTGGGACCTCCAGAACAAGAAAGGACGGTCAGCGACCGTCCTTCCATCAGGGACCTTCGCGGTCTCGGGGGTTACGGGATCTGCAGCACCGTACCGGCGGTTAGATCGTAGGGTTCGGTCAGCCCGTTGGCCTGGGCGATGGCGGCCGGCCACACGTCACCAAACATACAGGCGATGGCGTAGATCGTATCGCCGGCCTGTACGGTGTAGGTCGCCGGGTGTTCGCGCAGGGCGCGCTCACCTGGGAATCCGGCCGTGTCCTGAGGGATGATCAGCCTGTATCCAGTGGAAGGCACGACGGAGGGGTCCAAACCGTTGACGCCCAAGAGCCGTATGGGATCGACGTCAAACCGTCTGGCGATGCAGAACGGGTGCTCGCCTTCCTGCAGCGTGTACGCATCTGGCACCTCGCCGACGAAGGGCGTACCGTCCGACGGGCTGGTGGGCGTGCCTTGATCGGCGGTCGGCGAGACCGTCGCCGCCTCGGTCGCGACAACCGCGGTGGGTTCCGGGGTCTCGGTCGCCTCCGCCTCGGAAGCCTGCGCGGTCTGAGTGAGCAGATCGGAGCGGACGGCTTCCATCGTTTGCTGCTGGGATGTCAGGACGCTGGGAGTACCCTCGTCTTCGCCGGTGGTAGCCGGCGGGGTAGAAGCCGAACGCGTGCAAGCTCCAATCACAACGGCGAGGCCGATCGCCGCGGCAAGAGCCGCGGTCGTTCTGAGGCGCTGGATACCCATGGATTCCTCCTGCCTGTCCGGCACAGGGAGCGTTGAAACCGACATTCAGCCGCGCATGGTAGCACAGGCGGCCGGGTTGTGCAACCAAACGGGTGAGAGAAAAAAACCGCCCCGAACGCATGTGCTTCGGGGCGGGAGGGAGTGCTGGCGAAGTCTCAGGCGGCGGCCCGGAGCCGAGGACGGAATTTATAGCCGTAAAGAATCAGGTCGCGTTCGCCGCCGCTGCGCAGCTTACGGGTCACCATTTCGACCGGCATGCCGATCTCGACGTGCTGGGCCCCGACGTCGGTCAATTGCGCCGTTACCAGGGGGCCCTCGTCAAGCTTGACCAACGCGACCGTGTACGGGGCGGCCTCCTCGTGGCCTTTCGGGGCGTCGTACACCGTGGTGTACGAGTACACGCTTCCCTGGCCGCTGAAATGGTGCAGGTCGCGCGCCTCCTTCCCGCAGTCCGGGCAGACGTCACGCGGGGGAAAGATCTTGTTCTCGCAATGCGGACAGACTTCGCCCAGGAGGGCGTAGCGTTGCCTGCGGTTTCTCCAGTGTCGTGATACTTCCATAGTCGAACACCTCAGTTCGGGAACTTCCCTCAGTCGCGTTTGAAATTTAGCGGTTTTCAGCTCTCAGGAACTATCAGATCGGCAGAATCCGGCGCTTCTCAGGGCTGAGAAGCGGTGCGAGAACCGGAATCATCGCCCCGAACCAGAAGATGGGTAGCGCAGGTAGCTCCATTGGCGCCGAGGCACTGGATCAGGGCCGTGTGCGCCTCTGGCACTTGATTTTCGCCGGCTCGGCCCTGCAGCTGCAGGGAGGCCTCCGCCGCTTGGTACACGCCGGTGGCGCCCACCACCTCGCCGCGGGCTTTCGAACCGCCGAAGGTGCTGATCGGGATGCGGCCGTTGAGATCGATGTCGCCGTCGGCGGCCAGGCGCCAGCCCTCACCCCGATCGGCGAATCCCGCCGCCTCCAGCGCCAGTGCGGAGTAAACGGTGAACAGATCGTGCAGCTCGAACAGATCCACCTGCTCCGGAGCCAGCCCCGCCCGTTCATAGACCGACCGGGCGGTTTCGCGTGCGGATTGCAAAGTCAGTAGGTCCTTCTGATCATGCAGGGCCAAGGCCGAGGTGCGGGCAGCTGAAGCGGCGATGCGCACCTTGGGGAAAGGCCAGTCGGGCGGAAGGATTCGGTCGCGTGTGAGCAGAAGAGCTGCCGCTCCATCCGCCAGCGGCGCGGCGTCGAACATATTCACCGGTTCACTGACCATCGTCCCGCTGGCGTAGGCTTCGGCGGAGATGGCCCGGCGGAACATCGCGTTCGGATTGTGGACGCCGTTGGCGTGGGCGGCCAGGCTGAAGCCCGCCAGGGCGTCCGGGGGTGCGTTGTATTCATGCAAGTAGCGCCGCATGATGAGCGCCGCCAAGGCTGTGGGCGTAACACCCTGAATGGCCTCGTAGTCGGCGTCGGTGGCGGAAATCAGCGCCGCGTCGACTTCCGCGCTGACCGACTCCGAGAGCTTTTCGACGCCTACGACCAGCGCGATGTCGACCTCCCCGGCCATGATGGCCATGAACGCCTGGCGGAGGGCCACCCCACCCGACGCGCCGGCGGCCTCCACGGTATGAGCCTCTACCCCCCCGAGACCGGTATAGTCGGCGATCAAGGCCCCCAATTGGGATTGCCTGGAGAGGGGGGCGGCCAGCATGTTGGCCACGAAGAGGGCTTGCGGCTGAAGGCGGCCCGCATCCTCCAACGCGGCGCTTATGGCCTGGTAGGCGAGATCGCGCAGCGAGAGCTCCCAATGCTCTCGGACCGGGGTCATCCCCAGCCCGGCGATGATCACATCATTGTTCTCAGGACCCATGATCCTCCTTTGCCTACGACGTCGTCAGCTTGCCGCGATAACGAGCATAGGTCGCGTAGTCGATTTCGACGCGGCGGTCCACGTAGGTCGCAGTCTTCGGTGCGGCGTCCTGTCGGCCGCGGATGCCTTCGGTGACCCGCAGGCTGAACGCGTCGGAGCCGGCGCCCGAGCCGTAGGACACCATCAGGATGCGGTCGCCGGGGTCGGCAATGTCCAGGATGGCGGTGAGGCCGATCAGCGCCGCCCCGGCGTACGTGTTGCCAATGCGTGAGACGAGCATCCCTGTCTCAATCTGGTCTCGAGTGAAGCCCATCGCCTTCGCCGCCCGTTGAGGGAACTTGGCGTTGGGCTGATGAAAGACGGCAAAGCGATAGTCCTCCGGCTTGGCACCCAGGCTTTCCATGAGCCGCTCTCCGGCCGCCGAGATGTGCGCGAAGTAAGCGGGTTCACCCGTGAAGCGCTCCCCGTGCTCCGGATAAATTTGGTCGGCGCGGCGCCAGAAATCCGGCGTGTCGGTGCTGTACGAATAGCTCGCTTCGTAGACGGCCAGGGCTTCGTCCTGGGGGCCGAGCAGGAACGCCGCCCCACCCGCGCCGGCCGTGTACTCAAGCGCATCTCCGGGTCGTCCCTGGGCGGTGTCCATTCCAATGGCCAGCGCGTAGCGGGCCATGTTCGAGCCGACGAAGCCGATGGCTGCCTGCATCGCCTCGGTGCCCGCCTTGCAGGCGAACTCCCAATCCGCCGCCTGGGTGTGTGGGGTTGCGCCGATGGCTTCGGCGACCACGGTGGCCGTGGGTTTCACCGCGTAGGGGTGGCTCTCTGAGCCCACCCAAACGGCCCGGATCAACTGGGGATCGATCTGGGCCCGGGCCAGCGCGTTGCGGGCGGCTTCGATGGACATGGTGATCACGTCCTCATCCAAGCCGGGAACCGCTTTCTCTTCAATCGGCAGCCCCCCGGTCCCCCCTTTCCAAACCCTCGAAATCTCTGAGGCCGGGAGCCGGTACTGTGGCACGTACGCGCCGTAACCGACGATTCCGACCTTCTCACTTGGCCGAAGGATGCGGCCTACTCCGTCATCCGTCATAAGTCATCTCCTCGCGGATCGCATAAAGGACCAGTGAATCCTCACAGGGTCTCAGTTCTCTTCCTCCAGCAGTGCCTGGGCACGTTCGATACGCACCGCGTCTTCCTCCACCATACGCCGGGCGACGTGCTCCACCTGATCACCCTGGGCGCCGGCAGCGATGGCCACCTGGCGGGCGTGCAGCCTCATGTGGCCGCGCTGGATCCCCTCCGTAGCCAGCGCCCGCAGCGCGGCCAGGTTCTGCGCCAGACCGACCGAGACGATGATCTCCGCCAGCTGTTGGGCGCTCTCGACACGCATCAGCTCCAGACTGGCCTTGGCCGCCGGATGCACACGCGTCGCGCCGCCGACCGTGCCGACAGCCAATGGCATCTCCAGATCGCCGACCAGATGGCCGTCATCGTCGACCATCCAACGGGTGAGAGAGGTGTAACGGCCCGACCGGGCGGCGTACGCGTGGGCCCCCGCTTCGACTGCTCGCCAGTCGTTGCCGGTGGAGATCAGGACGGCGTCGACGCCGTTCATGATGCCCTTGTTGTGAGTGGCGGCGCGGTACGGGTCCGCCGCGGCGAAGGCCCAGGCGTCGACAATCCCTTCGCGCACTTCCTGGGCGCTGAAGGTCCGGAAGGCAAGCGACGAGAGCGGCAGGCGGCAGCGGGCGCGGCCGAGCCGCCGGTCCGCCAGATTGGAAAGGATGCGCAGGTGCGCACGACCGCCGGTGATCGCCTCGACTCGCGGGGCGAGGCGCTCGACCGCCGTATTCATCGCGTTGGCGCCCATCGCGTCCCGTGTGTCGTAAATCAGATGGACGACCAACATCGGCCCGACCGGTGTGTCCGGCAGAGTACGGACCTGCAGGTCCTGCGGGCCCCCGCCCAGCTCTTCGATCGCTGGATGCAGGCCCCTGACCTCCGCCAGCAGGCGTGCCCGCTCGGCCTCCAGCTTGCGCTCGGCTCCGTCGGGGTCCGGCACCTCGAGGATCTGAATCTGACCGATCATGTGCGGCGGGCCGGCCTGAGCCTCGAAGCCACCCGCCTCGCGGACCAGCTTGGCCATGTTGGAGGCGCCGGCAACGACGGACGGCTCCTCGATGGCCATGGGCACGAGGACATCCCGTCCGTTGACGATGAAGTTCGTCGCGATCCCCAGCGGCAGCGCGAAGGCGCCGACGGCGTTCTCGATCATGGAATCGGCGATCGACGGCTCCGTCCCCAGCGGGCCCGCGAGCGCCTCGAGTGCGCTCTGGGAGATCCCGCTGGCCTCACGGAGGGCCACGAGGCGTTCTTGACGGCCGAGCTCATAAAAGCCCGGCAGGCGTGATGTGTATCCTTCCGTCATCATATCCTCGAACATCTCAGGGCGACGGTCCGTGTATAGGCGACATGGGCTGGCAAAAACTATCAGATCGCACCCCATGGGGGTACTTTGGTCGCAATCTGGGCGTCGAACGGGGTGCAAAGAAAAGAACCGGCGCGAGCCGGTTTGGGTCCTGCTTGGGAGAAGTAGCCGGGCTAGCTCTTGAGGTACTTCGTCATGAGGATGAAGTCGAGCCAGATGAACGACAAGCCGAACGTGGAGAGGAAGACCAACACCGTGTTGGATTCGCTGAACTTGTTGAACGTCGTACCAAAGGCAGCGACGGTGCCAAATGTCATGGCCACTCCGAACCCGATCGACACGATCCACACTAAAGCTCGTCGCACTTTCATCGAGGGACAGTCTCCTTCATGACCTCGGCTTGACGGGGCGGATTGTAGTACACGGGTGTGGGTGCGTCAAGCGAGCTGCGCCCGCCCTCCTCATCCGCCTCATAACCGGCACACGCGGCTTCGCCCGCTTGGCCGAGGCGACGCCCCGCACCAGTCGATCCCTGGCCGCATCGCAAGAAGACGTTCAGCTGCTTCCCGAGCGGTACGTTGCAGCGTGGTCGAGCTACCGATCAAGCGGGCGGTTAGCTCGCCGATGATGAGGACCGGATCGGTCATCGACACTCGACGGTGAGAAACAACCCGGGCAGGAGCTCAAATGATGGCTTCGATCGCCTCCCGCACCACCCCGGCGCTCCGGCGCAAGGCCTTCGTCTCTTCGTCGTTGATCGGCAGAGGGAAGTGGCCCAGGACGCCGGCCCCTCCAACCAGGCGGGGCAGCGAGACGGTGACGTCGTGCACGCCGGCGACCTCTTCGGTTGGGGCGCACACCGTCAGGATGGCCCGCTGGTCGGCCAGGACCGCCTGGGCGATGCGCGCCAGAGCGCTTCCGATCCCGTAGTAGGTAGCGCCTTTTCCCTCGATGATGCGGTAGGCGGCCTGACGCACCTGGCCGTCGATCTCGGCTCGCACGTGATCGTCAAGTCGAACGTCGTGCTCGTTGCAGAACCGGGCCAGGGGCATGCCGCCGATCGTGGCCAGCGACCAGGTGAGGACCTCTGAGTCGCCGTGTTCGCCCACCACATAAGCGTGCACGTGGTGGGGGTCGACGCCCACATGCCGCCCCAGCAGCGAGCGCAGCCGGGCGGTGTCGAGCGTGGTGCCGGATCCCAGAACGCGCGCCTGTGGGATCCCATGCTGTACCCCGAGCTGCGCTGACAGATGGGTCAGCGCATCGACCGGATTGGTGGCCACGAGCAGCACCGCCTGCGGGGCGTGTTCGAGGACGGGCGGGATAATGCTGCGGAAGATGTCCGCGTTTCGGCCCAGTAGATCGAGCCTGGTTTCCTCCGGTTGTTGGCCCACACCGGCGGCCAGGATCACCACCTTGGCGCCGTGCAAATCCGGGTAATCGCCCGCTCGAACCGCGAGCGGATGGACGAAGGGGACCGCGTGCAGCAGGTCATCGGCCTCCGCCTTGGCCCGCGCTTCGTCCTTGTCGATCAGCACGATCTCGCGGCCGATTCCGCGCATGATCAAAGCGTAGGCGGCCGTGGCCCCCACGTATCCGCTGCCGACGATCCCGATTTTCACCTTCCTCAGCCTCCCATTATGAGAAATCCCGTAAGGTGCTGCGGTGAATCTACCACGGTGGCGGATTTTCCGACGGTCGTGTCGGTTCCAAAGTAATGCGTGCCGGGGCGCATGGCCATGCGCCCTGTGCAAAGCGCTGGGGTATGGGGCGTCGATGTCGGCAGCGGCGCTGGCCCGATGTACCGTCGTAGGGGCGACTCTCCGGTCGCCGCTACATCGGGTCTTGCGCTTGATCCTGCGGAAATTCGGCAACCAGGCGGGACGCCCGTACGGCCACGACAAAGCGGCCCAGACCCTCAGGTGCTGTGTATCTGGCCCCTAGGCGTCGCTCCTCAGGTGGACTGGAAGGGCGTTCCTCCGGACCTCCTAGAGAACGGTGGGACCGTAGGGGCGCGTCGCGATGCGCCCCTACGAGGAAACGTTGAATTGGAGATCTGCTGATGCCAGCCTGGAAGGGCGTTCCCCTGGTTCTCCTTGAGAACGATGTGTCCGTAGGGGGGCTTGCCGATGTGCCACCCCACGGACATCGCGAATTGGGTCTCCAGTGATGCCGCCGACGGGGGCTGGGCTCGGGCGTCACGAGGGCGAACCCGGTCGCCGCGCGGCTGAGGCTGGGTAAGAGGGCGTCTGTTGAGCTTGTATTGTTCGCCCAGTTTGGACGTGAAGTCTTTTGTTCAGCCGAGCAGATCCTCGAGGGCGGGCTTCAGCTCAGGGTGCTCAAACGTGAAACCCGCTTGCTCAAGCCGCTGCGGAACCATCCTTTGGCCCTCCAACACGAGGCTGGCAACCTCGCCGAGCGCCAATCGCAGTGCAAAGCCCGGCGTGGGAAAGAAGGAAGGTCGATGGAGCACATCTCCCAGCGCCTTGACCAATTCACGGTTGCTGACCGGATGAGGCGCCGAGACGTTGTACGGTCCTTCGCTGTCCGGGCTTTCCAGCAGGAAGCGGTACGCTCGAATCGGGTCGTCCACGTGGATCCAGGGATAGAATTGGTCGCCCGATCCCAGCGGTCCGCCGACGAAGAGTTTCATCGGCAGCAGCAGACGGGGAAGCGGGCCCTCCCCGGGATCGAGGACGATGCCGGTGCGTGTGATCACCCGCCGCACGCCCAGCTCCTCCACCTCGGCCGTGGCGGCCTCCCACTCGACGCAGACCCTGGCGAGGAAGTCGTCGCCGGGAGGGGTGTCTTCGGTCTTGACTTCTTGGCTGAGATTGGTGCCGTAGTAACCGGAGGCCGAGGCCTGAAGGACGAGCTCCGGTTTGTTGTCCGCCTGCCGAGCCGCCTCAACGACGGCCTGGCCCGCCTGGCGGCGGCTCTCGAGGATCAGGCGCCTGCGGCGCTCGGTCCAGCGCCTGGGGATGAACCTGCCGCCGGCGAGGTCCTCGCCCGCGAAGTTAACGATCGCGTCCGCGCCGTCGGCGTGCTCGAGCCAGCCCTGCGATGACTTGGCGTCCCAGCCGACGATCTGCGCTTCTGAGGGCACTCGATCGCGCTTGGCTTGGGGACTGCGAGATAGAACGATCACCTGATGGCCGTCGGCTACCAGGCTGCGCGTCAATTTCGTGCCGAGCCGTCCTGTACCCCCGGTGACGACCACTTTCATGTGTCATCCCTCCTGTTGTTTGTTCATGTCGGTGAGTCAGGGTCATGATGAGGCTAGAGTTTGCCTAGTGGGTCCATCTAAAGTGTAACAATCACGGGGATTGAAATGGACGGTAATTGAAATGGACGTTAAACGAACGAGCGCCCGGTATTCCCGGGCGCTTAGGGCAGGTGCCCCCACGGGGATTTGAACCCCGGTCTTAGGCTTGAAAGGCCTATGTCCTGGACCAGGCTAGACGATGGGGGCGCGCGCCGCCGGATTGTATCATGCGCCGCGCGCGCCGGTCAACGCCCGCGGCGCCGGCCCTTCTTGCCCCGATAGGAGGGCGTGGTGATGGCGTGGATGGTGCACAGCCGGGCGTCGAGCATGCGGGTGCGCAGCCGGGCGTCGATATCGTCAAGCGGGTCGGCGGTCGTAATCACGGTGGGCAGCGCCGCGTTGTAGCGGTGGTTAAAGAGCTGGTAAAGCTTCTCTTTGACCCAGGGCGTCATCGCTTGCGTTCCCAGATCGTCCATCACGAGCAAGGGAGCGGCGCGAACTTCGTCGAAGCGGCGGTCGTAGGAGGTCTCGCTGCGCGGGCTGAACGTCGAACGAAGATGGTCCAGCAGATCGGGTACGACGATGAACATGACCGGGAAACCTTGGCTGGAACGGTAGTTGGCGATCGCCGCCGCCAGGTGAGTCTTGCCCACGCCGTAGGGCCCGGTGAAGACGAGCCAACCTTCGGGGTCTTCGGCGAACTCGCGAGCGGCCTCGAAGGCGCGCGCCAGGCTGCGCAGGTCGTCGCGGTCGAGGCCCTCCGATTTACGCAAACTGAGCGTGCCGAAGGTTTGCCCGGCGTGGACGCTGAGTGAGGACAGCTCGTGATGGCCCCCTTCGTCCTCGGGACGGCGGTAATCGGGCGCCAGAATGCGCACTTGGGTCACAAGGTCGGGATCGGAGAGACGGGATCGCATCCGCCCTTCGATCTCCTGTAGGGCCAGATTGGTGGTGACGATCGTCGGCAGTTCGTTGATGTAGCGATAATTCAGGATCTGGAAGAGCTTCTCTTTGGCCCAGTCCGTCGCGTTCTGGGTGCCAAAATCGTCGAGCACGAGCAGCGGTACTCGCCGCACCTGCTCGAAGCGCTCCTCGAACGCGCCGGCCGGTCCGCTGAAGGCGTAGCGCAAGGTGTCCAGCAGATCGGGAACTGTGAGAAACAGCGTTGAGACGCCGCGCGAGACGGCCCGGTTCGCGGCTGCGGCGGCGAGGTGGGTCTTGCCACAGCCGTAGCCGCCCTGAAGGAGCAGCCAACCCTGGGGGCCGTCGGCGAACAACTTGGCGTGGTTGTACGCTTGCTTGAGCGTCGAGCGGGCCTGCTCGCCGATGCCGACTCGGCCCTGGGGGACGAACGTATTGAAGGTCATGTGCTGCAGCTTCTCGAGATCGCTCATGCGAAATAAGCGGTCGCGTATGCGCGACTCGAGCTCTTGCTGACGGCAGGTGCAGACCTGCAGTTTGCCGAAATCGGGATCGTCGACCGGCAGGTCGCGGCGAATGTAGCCCAGCCCCTCACAGTGCGGGCAGTTTGGGTCGCCCATGCCGGCCCGTCGCCCGGCGGGTTCAGGCTCAGTGTTCGATGTGGTCGGCGAACTCGCCTTCGATGTATCTTCGGCGAGACGCTTCAGAGTCTC
>CAZFCJ010000005.1:0-51821 GCA_964517315.1 uncultured Anaerolineaceae bacterium
GCACCTGGCCTCTGTGCCGCGCCAGGTGAACCAGCAGTTCAAACTGCGTCGGCGTCAGTTCGATGGGCCGGCCGTTGAGGCGGGCTTCGCGCTGGGCCTCGTCAATCGTCAGCCCGTCGGCGCGCAGTGGACCCGGCCCGGCTTCGGTCCGGCCCCAGCGCTCGCGTCGGCGCAGCAGCGCCCGGAGGCGAGCGAGCAGCTCGGTGCTGTGAAAAGGCTTGGTCAGATAGTCGTCTGCGCCCGCGTCGACCGCCTCCACGAGGTCCTCTGTGGAGGTCCTGGAGGTCAGCACCAGGATGGGGACATAGGACCAGCGGCGCATCGTGCGGCAGACCGTCAGGCCGTCCATCCGGGGGAGATTCAGATCCAATACGACCAGATCCGGCTCTTGGCCGTGCAGGCGATCGATGGCGGAGGGACCATCGGCGACCAAGCTGACCTGGTAGCCGGCCTCCGTGAACACGGCGCGCAGAAGCGACTGAAGATCGGCCTCGTCCTCGACGACCAGCACATGCGCGCCGGATCGGGGCTGCAGCGCTTCGCGCGCGGCCGGCTGACGGCCCTCCTCGGTGAGCGGTTGCCGGGGCATGAGCGGGACCGTGAAGCTGAAGCAGGCCCCTTGGTCTTGGCCCGGAGGTGGGCTCGTGACCCAGATGGTCCCACCGTGGGCTTCAACAATTTTGCGGCTGATAAACAGCCCCAGGCCTGCGCCGCCGTGGTCCGCCTCCACCTGGCCGTGCTTCTCGAAGATCGCGGCCTCGTGCTCGTGAGCAACGCCCGGCCCGACGTCCTCGACCGAGAAGACCATCATCGCCTCCCGCGTTTGGGCTTCCACGCGGATGGGGACATCGGGAGGACTGTAGCGGGAGGCGTTCTCCAGCAGGTTGACCAGGACCTCCTCGATTCTAGCCGGGTCGACCCGGACCTCGGGCAAGGCTTCGGGCAACTCGGCTTCGACCTGCAGTTCGCCGAGCGCACTGGCTGCCCGCTCCAAAGCCCCGGTCACGAGGTCCTGCGCCTGAACCGCCTCCGGGCGCAAGCCGAGCCGCCCGGCTTCCACGCGGGTCAGAGCCAGACTGCGGTCGACTTGGCGGACGAGCTCGTCGGTTCCGTGGTCCATGGCCTCCAGGAACTCAGCCACCATCGCATCGCTCCACCGCTGGTAATTGGCCAGCAGTGCGGTGGCGTGTCCCTTGAGGGTGGCGAGCGGGGTGCGGATGTCGTGGGCCAGCATCGAGAGAAGCTCGAGCTTCCAGGCCAGCTGGTCCCGCGCTTCGGTGATGTCCTCGACCAGACACCCCCAGCCCGGCTTTTCGCGGTCCGCGCGCCACAGGGGGAAGAAGGTGAATTCCAGGTGCTGGAGGGGCTCGGCGCCGCTCGTGACCTCGACGATCGGCCGTTCGTCGAGGGCGACCACCGCCTGGCGCAGTGAGCCGCGCACGACCTCCGGCTCGCTGGCTCGGTCGGCCACGTGGTCGAACAGTTCCGAGTGTGCGGCGCCCAAAAGAGTCTGGGGTACGATATCCACAAGGTCGCCAAGTGCGGAATTGGAAGCCGTGATCGCGCCCTCCGAGTTGACCAGGAAGAGCCCGATCGGCAGGGCTTCGATGAGGCGGTTTTCCCAGCCGCGCGCCGGTTCAAGGTGCAGCACAAACCCGGCTCGGTCTCCAGCGAGCTTTTGGAGCAGCGCGGGTCGCGTCGGTCCGTTCCGGCTCCCTTGAACCTCAATCCGCTTCGGTGCTCCCTGCGGTGGCAGGGGGACGTCGGACAGTTCGGCCAGGCTCTCAACGTCCCCGGGCTCCAGAGTCAGCGCCGCCCAGAACACCGGCGACGCGGCCCGGATAAAGCCGTCCGGTGTCATCAGCGCCGCGGGAATAGGCAGTTTGGCGAGAAAGTCGGCCAGGTCGGAGAGGCTGCGATCTTGTGCGCGTGTAGCGGGCTTTCGGGATGGCATGGGATGAAAGTTCATTGTAGCAAGCTTCGCACCGACTCGTCAACAAGCTTCGTGCTTGCTCAACACATCGTCGGCCGGACGGCGGCTAGATCGGGCTCTCGAAGCGGATGGTATGCTTGAAACAAAGGGGCGCGAATCGGTGGCGCGTCCGGTGGCGGACCGCAGGTGACCCCGACGTGGCCAAGGGTCGAACTCGCGTCCGATCAAGGAGGGAGCTTCTCACGTAAATGTCCGACTTGCCCCCAGAGATAACGAAGAATGACGGGCGCCTGATCATTGTCTCCAACCGCCTCCCGGTGAGCGTCGAGCGGACGGAGAACGGATTGGCGTTCCAGCCCAGTGTGGGGGGCTTGGCGACGAGCCTGGGTGCGCTGCGGGAAGAGACGGAGATGTTGTGGCTCGGCTGGCCCGGGTTGACGCCGGAGTCCCAGGCCGAGGAGGATGAGATCCGAAGCCGGTTGCAGGAGGACTACGGATGCGTGCCGATCTTCCTCCCCGAATCGACCTTTGACGATTACTACACGGGCTTCAGCAACGGCTGTCTCTGGCCGTTGTTTCATTACTTCACGGAGTTCACGCACTACGATTGGGACGAGTGGCGGGCGTATCGAGAGGTCAACGGTCTCTTCGCCGAGGCGGTCAAGGAAATCGTCACTCCCGCCGACCGCGTTTGGGTGCACGACTATCACCTGATGCTGCTGCCGAACATGATCCGGCGGGAGATCCCCAAGGCAGCCATTGGGTTCTTCCTGCATATCCCTTTCCCCTCCTACGAGCTGTTCCGCACCCTTCCCTGGCGCGAGGACATCCTGCGCGGCTTGCTCGGGGCCGATCTGATCGGCTTTCACAGCTTCAGCTACGCGCGCCACTTCAACAGCGCGCTGCTGCGCATCTTGGGCCTGGAGAACGAATTTGGCCGGGTGGTGGTGGAGGAGCGGCCGCTGCGCGTGGACACGTTCCCGCTGGGGGTGGACGTTGAGCGCTTCGGCACCGCCCACAGACTGCCCGAGGTCCAGCGCGAGCTGAACGAGCTCGAGAAGCAGAAGGGCGACCGCAAGATCGTGCTGGCAGTCGATCGCCTCGATTTCACGAAGGGCATTCTGGAGCGGCTGAGGGCCTTTTCGAGGTTCCTTGAGGAACATCCGGACTGGCGGGGAGAGGTGAGCATGGTGTCGATCTGTGTGCCCTCCCGGCAGGGGGTTCCCGAGTATCAAGCCTTAAAGCGCCAGGTGGACGAGCTCATCGGCCGCATCAATGGACGCTTCAGCGAACCTGGTTGGACTCCGATTTGGTACCTGTACCGCAAGCTCCCATTTGAGGGCCTGGTGCCCTTCTACCTGCTGGCCGATGTCGCTTTCGTAACCCCGCTGCGGGACGGCATGAACCTGGTATCCAAAGAGTATCTGGCCTCACGGCCCGACGGCACGGGCGTCCTCGTGCTCAGTGAGACGGCGGGCTCGGCCGAGGAGCTGGGTGAAGCCTTGATCGTCAATCCGCACGACGAGCCGAGCATCGTCGACAAGCTGCTTCAAGCCCTGCAGATGCCGCTGGAGGAACAGCGCCGCCGCAACGATCCCATGATCGAGCGACTACGGCGTTACACGACGGCGCGCTGGGCGGACGATTTTCTCACCCAGCTTGAACGGGCGCGCAAGGCCCGGCCTACGTACCGCATGCACAGCCTGAATGAGATGCCGCGCACTGACCTCATCAAAACCTACCGCGAGGCCGAGCGAAGGCTCCTGCTGCTGGATTACGACGGAACGCTCGTCGGCTTTCGGGCCCGCGCCGACAGCGCGGCGCCCGACGACGAACTGATTGAGTTGCTCCGTGATTTGAGTGGAGATCGGGACAACACGGTCGTCGTGATCAGCGGCCGTGATCACGAAACCCTCGAGGCGTGGCTGAGTGTGTCCGGAGTTGACCTGGTCGCCGAACACGGGGCGAGGGTTCGCCGGCAGAACGGACGCTGGCAGATGATGGATGAGAGCCCGGCTACGAACTGGCAGGATGAAATCCGGCCGGTGATGGAGGTGTACGTCGATCGTACTCCCGGCGCCTATCTGGAGGACAAGGGGTCCGCCCTCGTCTGGCACTATCGACGGGCGGAGCCGGAGCTCGGCTCGCTGCGGGCCAAGGAGCTGATCGACACGCTGGAGTCGTATCTATCCAACACCACGCTGCACGTGATGCAGGGTGAGAAGGTCATCGAAGTCAAGGAAAGCAATGTGAACAAGGGCCGCGCCGCCCAGCGCTGGCTCCGCGAGGGACCTGAGTATGACTTCGTTCTGGCGATAGGCGATGACGTGACCGATGAGGATCTGTTCGCCGTGCTGCCGGAGGAGAGCTATTCGATCAAGGTCGGTCGGGCCCCGCAGTCGAAGGCCCGCTACTACCTGCGCGATGCCGACCAGGTCAGGGACCTGCTTGAAGATCTGCGTCGGGCGAATGGGGCATAAGTGACCGCTCTGGCTGTCACGGTTGTGTGATGGGTCGAATGGAATCGTGGATCGATGGATCATCCAACACCGACCAGGCTGTCAACATCCGAGCCGCTAGGAGGGAAGGAAGTCATGGCGCGAACGTTTTCGAAGAGCATACTGGTGAAGACCAAGCCGGAGACCGCATTCGAGACTTGGACGAGGCCGGAAAACATCCCCATCTACATGAAGGGGGTCAAAGAGGTCCAGCAGGAAGGCGAGAAGCGCACCCGCTGGACGATGGTCTCGCCGGACGGCGACGAACTGCGGTGGGTGACCGAAACCACCCGCAGTGAGCCCCCCATGCGCTTCGCATGGAACACGGTCGAAGGCGACGTGATGACGAGCGGTCAGGTGACCTTTCACCAACTTCCGGAGGGCCAAACGGAAGTCACCATGATGGTGAACTTTTCGGAAGGCGGTGAGACTGGCGGGTCCGGCTGGTTGGGGGATCCCGAGGACCAGGTCATGCGGACGCTGCGCGATTTCAAGGCTCTGGTCGAAGGACGCCGATCTGCGTAGCCTCGGCCGACAACCGAAGAGACGAGAGCGATGACGTAGAATGGATCACCCCGAATTCTACGACGCCGAGCGTGTGGGCGAACGGTACAGGCCCGACATCGCATCCGCCCTGCAGGCGGGCCGAGCCCTCGATTTGCCCTCCGTCGCTGAGGACGACCCGCGGATCGTGCTTCTCCTGGTCGACGCCCAGGTGGATTTCATCCACGCGGAGGGGTCGTTGGCGGTGCCAGGGGCCGTCGACGACGCGCGCCGTACGGCCGAATGGATCTTCGAACATGTGGCCGAAATCACGGCGATAAAGGCCTCCCTGGACAGCCACGTCCCGAGGCAGATCTTCTACCCCACCTGGTGGATCAACGACGAGGGGGAACATCCCGACCCCCACACCCCGATTACCGAAGAGGATGTGGACAATGAAACCTGGCGCCCCGTGCACGAGCCGGAGTGGTCCGTGGCCTACGTGCACCGCCTGCAGGAAGAGGCCAAGAAGGACCTGATGATTTGGCCCTACCACACCATGATCGGCACGGAAGGCCACACGATGATGCCGGCCCTCTACGAGGCTGTGATGTACCAGTCGGCGGCCCGGACGACTCAGCCCACCTTCCTGCAGAAGGGGAACATCGCGAAGACCGAGTACTACTCCCTGCTGGAGCCGGAGGTCAAAGTTCCCGAAGATCCGCGCGGCCGCTTCAATCAGGAATTCATGGACGAACTGCTCGAGTACGATCTGATCTACCTCGCCGGTCAGGCGAAAAGCCACTGCGTGCTCGAGACCGTCTCGTCCATCATGCGCCGCTATGGCGACGATCCTGAAGCGGTCAGAAAATTGCGCGTGCTGGAGGACTGCACCTCCTCGGTCGCACACCCCGAAATCGATTTCGAGGCGATGGCCAATGAGACCTACAATCGGTTTGAGGAGCACGGGTTGAAGCGCGTTACCTCCGGGGATCCGATCGGCTGAAGGCCGGTATCCCCGCGTCCACAACACTCCCCATTCGAATCGAGCTCATGGAGGCCGTATGAAACAGGCGGGTCGAGCGCGCGCCGAGGGGATCTTCCTGACCGACCAGTACGAGCTGACGATGGCCCAGCTCTACTACCGCTACGGCCTCCACGAGAAGCCGGTTCTATTCGACTATTTTTTCCGTGACTACCCGGATTACGGTGAGCACAAAGCCGGGTTCTGCGTCGCGGCCGGTATGTCGTGGCTGCTCGAGTGGATGGACGAGGCGCGCTTGACCGAGATCGCCATTGACCAGCTGCGGGGCCACACCGGACGCGCGGGTGAGCGGACGTTCGATGACGATTTTCTGGCTTGGTTGAGCGACAACGGGTCCTTCGACGGACTGACTATCGAGGCGATGCCGGAGGGGCGCGTCGTCCACCCGCATGTGCCGCTGGCGGTCGTCCAGGGTCCGCTGGCGCAGGCGCAGCTGCTTGAGACTTCGCTGCTGAACCATCTCAATTATCAGACCTTGATCGCCACCAAGGCCGCACGCATTCGAGACAGTGGGAGGGGGCAGCTTCTGCTCGAGTTCGGCTTGCGGCGCGCCCACGATCGCGGTGCGACGGCCGGCGCGCGGGCCGCCCTGCTGGGCGGTGCGGATTTCACCTCCTACGTTGGCTTGTCCCTCGAACTGGGCCTGGAGCCGAAGGGAACCCACGCCCACAGCATGGTGCAGGTTTTCATGGCCCTGGGCGAGGGGGAACTGGGAGCGTTCCGAGCCTACGCGGACGTATATCCTGATGATTGTTTGCTCCTGGTCGACACCATCGACACGCTGGAGAGCGGGCTGCCCAACGCGATCCGGGTGTTCGAGGAGCTTCGTCAGAAAGGCCATCAACCCGTCGGCATCCGGCTGGATTCGGGCGACCTGGCCTATCTGAGCATTCAAGCGGCCAAGATGCTGAACGAAGCGGGGTTCGAGGACACGACCATCGTGCTGTCCAACAATCTCGACGAGCTGGTCATCTGGCAAATCCTGACCCAAATCGCGCAGGAAGCGCCGCGGTATGGGCTGGAAGCGGATCACATTATCCAGCGCCTGGCATTTGGCGTGGGCACCCGGTTGATCACGTCTTGGGGAGAGCCGGCGCTGGGCGGTGTTTACAAACTGGTAGCGGTTGCGGATGGAGGCGAGTGGCAGCCGGCGATCAAAATCTCGGAATCCGCCGAGAAAACCGCCAACCCCGGGCGGAAGCGGGCTTGGCGACTGTACGATGAGCGAGGATTCGCCACCGCCGATCTGGTGGCGTTGTCCGATGAGAGCCCAGCGGAGAACTCCGCGCTCCACCTCCATCATCCCTACGATGCCAGCCGTAAGCGGGTGGTCGAGGTGAGCGCGCTCAGCGAGATCGAGGCCTTGCTGGAGAAGGTGATGGATGCTGGCAGTCGCGTCGGTCAGGAAGCGACGCTAGAGGAGTTGCGCGATCGGCGCATGCAGGACGTTTCTCGGTTAGACGCGGGCGTGCGGCGGCTGCTGAACCCGCACCGGTATCACGTCTCGCTCAGCGACACGCTTTGGCAGTTGAAGCAGGAGCTGGTCACGCGGGCGATGGGCGGCGGTCAAGAGAACGAATAGCCGCGAGCCCACGGATCCGGATCTTGCCACCAGCAAGAACGGCGTCCGCTGCGCTCGAGATTTTTGATCCGAAATAGAAAAACGCCCCGGGATCCTCGATCGCCAGGGCTGTTCCGCGCGTCCGCACTCGAAATTTAGCTCCTCGGGCTGGACTCGAACCAGCAACCTACCGGTTAACAGCCGGCCGCTCTGCCGTTGAGCTACCGAGGACCGCCGATCGGATTATAACGGTGGCCCCAGGGAGCGTCAAGATCGAGGGGGTCGCGAGGGAGCAGGGCGGGCTGGAAGCCCGAAATGTTTACTTCAGAGAACACAGAGCTCAGAGAGAGTCCCTTCTTCAACTCTTCCTGATCCGGCAGGTTCATTCGGCTGAATGAGACGCGTGGACGGTGGGGTCCGCGGCATGGCGCCGGGCTGGACCGAACGGAGGATGGTCCCCCGCCGGACCAGCGCGTATAATGAGCCCGGGAGATTTAACCGGCCGTCGAGAGGAGATCGTTTGGACCTGTTCAATGGAGTACTGTCCGCATTCGGCCTTTCGGCCAGCGCCGGGCTCAACGCCTACGTCCCGCTGCTGATGGTGTCGGTGGTGGCGCGCTACACGGATTGGATCACCCTGGCACCGCCTTGGGACGCCATGACGTCCGGCTGGGTGATCGCGGCGCTGATCGTGCTCGGGCTGATCGAATTCTTCGCGGACAAGTTGCCGGCGGTGAACCACGTCAACGATGCCGTCCAAACGATCGTGCGGCCGGCGGCGGGCGCGATCCTGTTCGCGGCCAACGCGCAGGTCGTAAGCGAGGTGCACCCGGTTTTTGCCCTCGTCGCCGGGCTGCTGCTGGCCGGCGGGGTCCACGCCGCCAAGTCGGCGGCGGTGCGGCCCGCCGTGACCGCGACCACGGGAGGCAGCGGCAATGTGCCGGTCAGTGTTGCCGAGGACATCCTCGCCACCGTGCTGTCGATACTGGCGTTGGTCATCCCGATTTTCATCGGGGCGCTGGTCGTGATCCTCACGGCGCTGTTCGTGTGGTGGCTTTGGCGCAGGGCGAGGGCTGCGAGAGTAGCCTGATCTGGATCTGACCATCAAAAGGAGGAATCGGGGTGGCCAAGAAGGCGGATGCTTCTGCAGCAGAAGCCCCACGTTCCAGTTCGAGCGCGACGCTCAGTATGATCGCGGGAATACTCGGTTTGACCCTTTTTCCCTTCATCGGATCGATCGTCGCCGTGGTCGCCGGGTACGCCGCACGGCGAGAAATCCGGGCCGCTGATGGCGCCCTCGGCGGCGAAGGGCTGGCCACTGCCGGGATCGTCTTGGGTTGGATCGGAATCGGCCTGATGGTGCTCGGCTTGTGCGGCGCGGGGCTCCTGGTCGGGGTGCCGCTCTGCATTGGATTGCTGGCCGCGGTCGGTTCAGAGTACGGGGCTCTGTGGCCGTTGCTCGTCGCGGTCCTCTGACTTCAAATGGACGAGAATCGAGCTCACTGACCGGGGAGGAGATGAGGAATGGCGGACGAGACAGGCGTGGAACCCGAATCCCAGCGCAGCCTGGGCATCATCTTGATTGTGGCCGCGGTCATTATTCTGTTCTTCTTCTGCTGCGCGCTTGGAGTCGTGCTTTGGTTCACGGGGGACCCGATCCTGGAGTACCTGGACTTGGCCGGACGGCAACTCAGAGTAATGACCTGATCGGCCTGGGCGGCCGCCGCCACGTCTGAGGCCCTCGAAGTTCCATCCCCGGCCGCGTGAATGGCCAGAAGTGCCGATTGCTCGAAATGGACCCCGGGTTCACGCCGATGGTGAGTCCGCCTCTTGGGACGGCGCCACGAACGGCGGCTCGCCTCGGTCGGCTTTCGTGAGCAGCTGGGTGAGCGCCCGGCGCGCCTGCCTCGCCTCGCCCGGCGGCAGATCGAGCGCTTCGAACGCCTCGTTATCCAGCACCCGAACCTGACTCAAGTCGGCCGAAACGACCAAGTCCAGGGCCAAGTCTTCCTGGTAAATGTGGCCGGGTTCAATGCGCGCGGGCCGCGCGATGTTCACATACCAGCCTTTGAGCTCCCCTTCGTCTCCTCGGTGCACGGCAAAGATGTTGAACCAACGGTCCTCGTGGAAGGTTTCGACGAGGCGATCGCCCGGCTCGATCGTGATCGGGCCGGTCTCGGTCGGCTCGCGGTCGAAGGTGGCCTCCAGCACGAGCGAGCCCGCCGTGCGGCGCAACAGGCGCCCATGGTAGCGCCATACCTCTCGGCCGTCCGAGTCGAGCTTGTGCACCTCGATGAAGTCGCTCATCGCAGAATTTGGATCGCGCGCGCGGGATCGAGGCCGATCACCAGCGTCTCGCCCACGGGCGGCAGCTTTTCGCTGGAGGTGAAGTCAAAGCTCAGCTGCACTCCCTCGGCGACCCGGATCACGGCTCTCTGTGTCGTGCCCCGGAAGGACCGCTCGACCAGCTCGCCTTGCAGGGTCAGCGGCTGGGCCCCATCGAGCGAGGCGGCCTCGGGGCGGATCAAGATCGTCACGGGCCCCTCCACGGGCGTGGAAACGGGCAGACGGCCGATCGCCGTGTCGACCTGGGTGGGGTCCTCATCTGCAACCGGCTGTGCGCGCACGAGGTTGTCGAGGCCCAGGAAGCGGGCCACAAACGTGGAGGCCGGGTCGGCGTAGATATCCTCCGGCGTGCCGACCTGGATCAGTCGGCCTTCGTTCATCACCGCCACCCGATCGGCGATGGAGAACGCTTCCTCCTGATCGTGAGTGACGTAAATGACCGTCTGGTTCAGTGCGCGCAGGATTTGGGGCAGCTCGATCATCAGCCGCTCCTTGAGGGTACGGTCCAGCGCTCCCAGCGGTTCGTCGAGCATCAGCAGCTTGGGTGCTGGGGCCAGCGAGCGGGCCAGCGCCACCCTCTGCCGTTCGCCCCCCGAGAGGTTGTCGACCTCGCGCGCTTCGAAACCCTCCATCCCGACGAGCTCCAGCACTTCCTTCACTCTGCTCCCCACTTCATTTTGCGCCAGCCGCTGCATACGCAGGCCGAAGGCGACGTTGTCGAACACATTCATATGCGGAAACAGCGCAAATTCCTGGAACATGAGGCCAAAGCCTCGGGCGTGGGGGGGGACATCGGCGAGCGATTCGCCGTTCCAGAAGACCCGACCCTGGTCCGGTTCAATCAACCCAGCGGTGATGTGGAGAACGGTGGATTTGCCGCAGCCGCTGGGGCCCAGCAGCGCGAAGATCTCGCCGGGCTCCACGGTGAGCGACAATCCGGCCACGGCGATGGTTTCGCCGAAGCGCTTGTTCAAGTTTTCGAGCTCGAGGCCCTGCACCCTCAACCCCCGCCGCGCGCTGAGCGGCTAAAACTCGCCCACATCGGCGATCCGGAAACGTTCGATGGCCATCATGCCGGCTCCGGTGACGAGCATCAGGATTGTACTCAACGCCAGCGCCTGTCCGTAGTTGACGCTGCCCGGCCGGCCGAGGTAGCGGAAGATCACGATGGGGATGGTCGGGTTTTCGGGCCGCGCGATCAGGGCCGTGGCCCCAAACTCACCCATCGAGATCATGAACGCGAAGGCCGCCGCCACCAGCATCGCCCGCGCCACCAAGGGCAGATCGATGTAACGCAGGACGGCGCGCGGCGAGGCGCCGAGCAGAGAGGCGGCCTGTCGTAGCCGCGGTTGGATACTGCGCAGGGCCGGGGTGAGGCTACGCACGACGAACGGGAACGCCACCAGAGTGTGGGCGATCGGGATCAAGATGGGCGAGGCGCGCCAATTGATCGGGGGCGAATCGAGGGCGACGATGAACCCCAGCCCCAAGGTCACGGCTGAGGTTCCGAGGGGCAGCATCAAGATCGGGTCCATGAGCCGGTTGAAGGGGTTTTCCGAGCGGTAAGCGAGCGCCCATGACGCGGGCAGGCCGAGGATCAAGGCCATCGCCACTGTGGCCAAGGCGTACTGCAGCGAGAAACGAATCGCGTGGGTGGGAGGAACGAAGAACAGCGACCCCTGTGGGTTGCGGCTGAGAAGACGGTAAAAATCGAGCGTCAGCCCGCGCACCGCGGGCTCTCCGGGCCGAGCGGCCCCCAGTCCCACGAACGAGCGGCTGGCGAGAGCCAGCAGCGGGGAGACCAGCAGGACGATCAGCAAGGCCGTCAGACCGGCGACCACGAGGCGAGAGCGCCAATCGTGCGGCCTCTGCTGGGTGAGCTTGCGGGCCTGAAGGGGCAGGGGCCGGGTGACCCTCGCCACCAGGCGCGTATAGCTCACCGTGAGCGCCAGCGTGAACAGCAGCTGGACCACCGAGAGCGCCGCTGCGGTCGGCAGATTGAACAGGCTGACGGTCTGATAGTAGATTTCCACTTCCATGGTGGCGTACTGGGGGCCGCCAAGCACCAGAATCACGCCGAACGATGTGAAGTTGAAGATAAAGACCAGCAGCGCAGCCGCCAGCACCGCCGGCGTGAGAAGGGGCAGAGTCACCGATTTGAGAGTCTGCCAGCGGCCGGCGCCCAGCGTGCGGGCGGCGTCGCTGATGCGCGGGTCGAGGTTGGACCAGAAGTCCCCCACCATGCGCAGCACGATCGTCGTGTTGTAAAAGACGTGGGCCACAAGGATGGCGACCAGCGTGTTCAGAAACTCGATCGGCGGCGATGAGAGGCCGAAGGCGCGCATCAGCCCCAGGTTGACCCATCCGCTCGGTCCCAGCAGCGCGTTGAACGCCGCCGCCACGACCAGGGTGGGCAGCACGAACGGGATCCCGGTCAGCGACCTGAGCAGCCCTTTGCCCGGGAACTCGTAGCGGGCGAACACGTAGGCCCCCGGGAGCCCGATCAGCAACGTGAGCAGGGTGGAGAGCACGGCCTGCCAGAGCGTGAAACCGATGACGCCGCGCGTGGAAGCCGAGGTCAGTACGCGCAGGAAGGGCGCGGCGATGCCACCCCCTCGCTGCTGAAAGCTGAGGTCCAGTATGGACCCTAGCGGGTAGAAATAGAAGACCGCCAGGAAGAGAAGCGGCGCGGCCCACAGCAAGGTCGGCAGGACCGCGGCCCGGGCCCTGCCTCCCCGCAGCGGGCCGGGCTGGGCCCCGGTTTCGGCCGTCAACGAAGCACCGTCTCCGTCCAGGCTTGGATCCACGCCTCGCGGTTCTCAGCGATCGCTTCGGGGCTGACCTGCGCGGTTTCGTCGGGCACGACGAGGTGTTCGGCGAAGACTTCAGGCAGCTCAGCCTCGGGGTTCACCGGGAAGACGAACATGTTCAAGGGCATGTCCTCTTGGAAGGTCGGCGAGAGCATGTAGTCGATCCACTCTTCGGCGAGGTCCCGCATCTGCGTCCCGCGCAGAATGCCCACGAATTCGATCTGGCGGAAGCAGCTTCCATCGGCCGCCACGACCCCGGTGGGCGGTTCGTCCATCGGTTGCTCGGCGAAATGGACCTCCGCCGGCGGACTCGAGCCGTAGGAAACGACGACCGGACGCCCGCCGCCATGGGTGCTGAACTCGCTGTAGTACGCGGTTTCCCAATCGTTGACCACCCGGAGTCCGTTGTTGACGAGTTCCTGCCAGTAATCCAGGTATCCATCCTCGCCGAAGTAGCCGATCGTCGCCAGCAGGAAGGCCAGGCCGGGGGAGGAAGTGGCGGGGTTCTCCACGACCAGCAGGCCCTGATAGGCGGGATCGAGCAGATCCTCCAGATTGCTGGGGGGTTCCAGATCGTTCTCCTGGAAATAGGGCTTGTGGTAGTTGAGGCACACATCCCCGTAGTCAACCGGCAGGGCGCGGTGTTCGAGGTCCAGCTCGAAGCGGTCGGGGATCACCTCGAGCAAGGGGGATTCGTAGGACTCAAAGATGTCCTCCTGCAGCGCGCGGCTGAGAAACGTATTGTCAACGCCGTAGAAGACATCCGCCAGCGGATTGTCCTTGGAGAGGATCGCCCTGTTGAGCGCGCTGCCCGTGTCTCCGGCTAAAAGGAATTCGATGTTGACGTTGTGCTCCTCCTCGAAGCTCTTTACGATAGCCTCTGAGACGACGACCGAATCGTGTCCCATGACGGTCAGGACGCGCGGCTCACTCGGTGTAGGAGACGCCGTCGGAGCAGGGGTCGGCGGCGCCTGCGTGTCAGGGGCGGGTTCGGTCGGGGATGGGGTGGCCGCCGGGGCGCAGCCCGCGAGCAGCAGGGTCCAGGCCAGTATTGCGGTGATCAAGCGTCGCATCGTTCGCTACCTCCTCACTCTTATATGTTCTCCACGCTTGAAGCTCCACCGTGGATGGTCAGACAAAGCAGAATGCCGTCGGTGAGCTCCACGCTGGCGGGGGTGTCCTCGATGTAGTTGCTGATGCCTCGGGTGCCGGCGAAGGTCAGGCTGCTCCCGTCCAGCGGGTAGGCCAGGCCCTTCGTTGTGATCCCGTGCGCGTCGCCGCGGAGCGGGATAAGGGATACCAAGTCATCCGGATCGCCTTCGATCTCGAGCCTGCGGCCGGGGCGAAGCACCTGCGCCTCTTGGGATCCAGAGAGGAATCGAACCCGCATGTCGGCCCACTCCGGATTCGCGCCCAGCAGTAGATTGGCGATGGACTGATCCCAGCGACTGCCGATAGCACCCAGGACGACCGTCTCCTGGGTGCCGCGCGCGTGCGCTTCCAGCAGCGCGAGCTCGAGATCGGTGGCGTCCTTGCGTTGCGGGTGGGGCGTGACTTCGGTTCCCGCCCGCTGAAGCCGCTCGACCCGTTCGGGCTGGACGGAGTCCAGGTCACCGATGAGCAGATCGGGATTGACATTCAACCCCAGGCAGTGACCCAATCCGCCATCCGCGGCGATCAGAAGATCCGCCCTTTCGAGCCAGCCACGGGCGAATCCGGGATCGCCGAGGTCGCCGTTGGCGACAATGATCGTCGGCATGAAGAAACCCCTCCATAGGCTTGACCTTTGGAGGGGATATCGATGGTTCGCTTCTCCCTCCGCCGGCATTATCCGGTTCAGGTTCTTTGGGTCGAGGGTCGCCGTACCCTCCTCTCAGCCCGGTGCACCGAGCTCCCCGTTGTGTTCGATTTTTAACTATACCAAGAGTGAATCCGCTGGGTCAAGGCAAGGCATAGCGTCCGATGCGGCCATCCATGCCGGATGTCGATCGCCAGTCCTCCTCAGGGCGCCAAGACTTCGGCCACGCGCTCGACGAGGTGATCGGTGGAGAACGGCTTCAAAATGTAATCGGTTGCGCCCGCGTCCAGGCCCTCCTGCACTTCCGCCTCTTGGCCTTTGGCCGAAATGAACAGCACCGGGATGTGTTTGGTGACTTCGTTTTCCTTGATCGAGCGGCAGACTTCGTAGCCGTTCATGCGCGGCATGCGAACGTCCAGCAACACGAGATCCGGGTGTTCTTTCAGGGCCAGTTCGAGCGCCTGCTCGCCGTCGCTGGCGGCGAGCACTTGGTGTCCGTGATACCGCAGCGTGAAGCTGATGAGCTCGCGGATGTCCCTCTCGTCTTCGGCGATGAGAACCTTGCTCATGGGGAATCCTCGGCCGATTGGAGGGCTCCCGAAGGCAGTGAGATCGTGAAGGTTGTGCCTTCATCTGGAATACCGGTGGAACGCAGCTCAAGGCGTCCACCGTGCATTTCGACCAGCTGGCGTACGATGGAGAGCCCCAGGCCGGTGCCGCCAACCGACAGGTTGAGGGCCTGTTCGCCGCGGAAGAATCGCTCGAAGATCCGCTCCTGCTCTTCTGGGCCGATCCCAATACCGTTGTCCTTGACCCGAATCTCAACCTGATCGCCCCGCGCTTCTGCTGTGAGCTGGATGGCGCCGTTCGGGGGCGAGTAGTTGAAGCTGTTGTCCACGAGATTCATCAGGATCTGGCGCAGACGGTCCCGGTCAGCGGATACGGGCGGCAAATCCTCTTCGACCTCAACTTCAATCGTCATCGGCTTCGACTCGACCCTTGAGCGGCGAACAAAGCTCTGGCGTATCTCCGTCAGAAGCTCTTCCAGGGCCACCGTCTCCAGTGAGAGTTGAACCCGCCCGGATTCGATGCGCGAGATGTCAAGAAGGTCATTGACCAGGTCCCCGAGTCGGTCGATGTTGTTCTTGATGGTCGCCAGGAACTTCCGCTGTTCGTCGTTGATTTCACCGACGACGCCCATCAGCAGCATTTCAACGTAGCCCTTGATGGAGGTCATTGGAGTGCGCAGCTCGTGGCTGACGGTGGCGACGAATTCCGACTTCAGACGGTCGACTTCGACGGCTTGGGTGACGTCGCGCAAGGTGGTCACCGTGCCGACAAACTCACCCTCGTGGCGGACCGGGGCCATACTCAGCGCCACGATACGCTCATGGTCTTCGAGCTCGATCTGCGTCTCCAAAAGTCCCTCGTGGCCGTGGAACTCGTCGGTGCTCCAGCGCTGGACCGCCTCCAGCCAGGTCTGCCCGGCGTCTCCGTACAGGCCGAGGAAGTCCGAGGCCGGCTTGCCCAGGACCCGGTCCCGCCGAAGCCCCAGGATCCGTTCCGCGGCGGCGTTCGCGAGGATGATGTGGTTTTGTTCGTCGGTGACCAGGACGCCTTCGGCGATGGACTCGAGAATAGCGTTGGACTTAATGGCTTCGATGCGCTTTTCACGGATCATGCCGCCTTGACGCGCGGCTTGGTCCCGAATCGTGCGAAACAGCTCGGCGTTGTAGACAGCGGCCGCGACCTGGGTCGCCGCGGCCGTGACCACGGGAAGTTGGTTCTGACGAAACGTTCCTGGCCGTGAGCTGAGGAAGATCATCGCCCCCAGCGTCTGCTCATTGATCACCAACGGCACACCAAGCGCACTGCGGTGCTCATGTTCGGCATCTTCGTGACGCACCCAGCGGGGATCTCTGATCAGGTCATCGATCACCACAGGCTTCCCATGCTCAATGATCCAGCCGGCCAGCCCTTCGCCGCGCAGGTAGGGAGAGGGCCTGCCACCTTGGGGTAGCTCTCGCTCCACCCCCAAAGCGGCCCGGACGATGAGGCGCTCTTGGTTGGGCTGGGCCAGCAGGATCACGCCCCGGCGCGCCTCGACAATACCGTTCACCAAGCTCAAGGCTTCATCCAGCACCCGATCCAGGTCCGTGTTGCTCGGCAGCTCGGTGGCGAGCCGCAGGACCGCCTCGGCGAGCTGACGGTCGCGGCGAGCGGTTTCCAGATCGGCGGGGGTGGGCCGTTCAGGGGCCACGCCCGGCGGGTTATCGGGTGGAGACCCGGAGCTGGAAAACAGGAAGTGGGGCGGACCGATCGGCGCAAGGGCAACCCGGGAGCCCAGCCAGCGCCAAAGGGATCTGCCCAGCAGAAAGGACGCGAGCAGCAGCGCGCCGGTCAAGAATGGAGAAAACATCATTCGTCCCCGCTCCCACCGCGCCTGCGGCGATCGCGAGCCTCCGTCACGATCTCATCCAGATCGGTGAACATCCCCTCGGAATCGGTGATCAATCCCACCGATAGGGACATCAAATCCGCTTTGTGATCGGGCTCGCCCGGCCGATCGTAAAGGAGATGGCCGCGTTCCAGATCGACCTCCGTATAGTGCTTGCGGATCATTTCAGGGAAGTTCGCATCGAGCGCGCGTCGCACGTTCTCTCCGCTCCTGGAGTCGGTAATGATGAGGAAGTGTCCACCGCCGGCGTGGCCGAGGAAATCTTGAGGGTTCCCGTCCTGCTCGAGGGCTTCGTTGAGCAGGATCGCGGTGTCGCGCAGCACTTCGTCGGCGGCCATGAAGCCGTAAACCTCGCGAAAATTGTCGAAATGATTGATTTGGCAGTCGAGCATAGCCCAGTCCTTACGCCGCAGGAGGGCTTCGATGCGCTCCTCGATCAGAGCCCCCGCCGGCAGGCCGGTGCGGGGGTCGGTAAGGCGTTCGCGTTCTGCCCTCGTGATGGCGTTCTGCACCCGCAGACGAAGCTCTTCGATGTCGAATGGCTTGGTGATGTAATCGTCGGCTCCGAGTTCGAGGCCGGCGATCCGATCCGACCGCTCGTCTTTTTGAGTGAGAAAGATGACGGGGATGTGATTGGTGCGCGAGCTGGTGCGCAGCTTTTTACAGACCGCGTAGCCGTCCATGTCCGGCAAAAGGATGTCGAGGATGATCAGGTTGGGCAATTCCTGCCGGATCCTTTCCAGGGCCTGCTCACCTTTGTTTGCGAGGTGGACCTCGTAACCTTGGCCGGTGAAATAAATCCGGAGCATGTTGGCGATGTCGAGATCGTCTTCGACGACCATGATGTGGCCCTTAGGCATCTCGGCTCCCCCAAGTCCGTACTGGGCCGGGTGGCGTACGGCGCGGGCGAGTTCGTGTCGTGCTCCAGGCCCCTCTGGAGCCGACCGGAGGGCTTTCCAATGGGGCGCCGGCCATCGGTCGTTGAATAAGAATCCGTGAATATGGCGGGGACACGCGGCTACTTGCCGTCAGGGGACGGCTCGCCCATCTCCTCGAGGATGCTGTAGAGCAGCTCAAGGAGCACTCTCTTGACGGATTCCTTGTCGGAGGCCACAGAGGGAAGGAGTTTGACGTTGGGGTCAAGCTTAAGAGCGATGCGTAGATCGTCGACGCTCCAGGCGTCATCCATATCCTGTTTGTTGGCGGCGACCACGTACGGTGTGGGGGCGTAGGCGCGGAAGGTATGCAGGATCCCGCGCGCCTCTCGGAACGTCTCTGGGCGCGCCGAATCCACCACGACGATAAAGCCCAGCATACCCTCCGACAGGATCTCCCACATGAAATCGAAGCGTTTCTGCCCGGGGGTCCCGAAAAGGTACAGCACCAGATCTTCGTCGACGGTGATACGGCCGAAATCCATGGCGACCGTCGTCGTTTCCTTGATCCGCTCGGCTTCCGCGCTGATCTTGCGCTCGGTGGAGACCACGTCGATCTCACTCACCGTTTTGATGAACTCGGTCTTGCCGGCGTTGAACGGCCCGGTGACCACCATCTTGACGGTTTGCATGGCTCGACTCTTCTCCTACAGCTGGCGGATTCGGTCGATCAACCGATTGACCAGGGAGGCCTGCTCGTCCTGGTCCATGGGCTGGATCTGCGGCGCACGTTTCGGCATCTTCATACCTTCCGGTCGCACGAGATCCACGAGTCCTGCTTGCATCAAACCGTACACAATCCGGCGGATTTCCAAATCCGACATCTTGTTGGCGCGGGCGATTTGCCGAATGGAGTTTTTCGGGTTGATATAGGAGACGACCTTCCATTCCTCCACGTTGAGGTTGACATCGCGAATATTGGCGCCCGGCCGGTCGACGAAATTGAGCGCCATGTCCAGATTCGGAATTTCGTCCTGCAGCTGTTCCCATTCGCGGACTTTGCGGGAGCCCTCGATGATGACGTTCTCGAGTTCGACCTTGATCGTGATGCGATCTTGGGGGGGCAGCACGTCGTTATCAAAACGAAAAATCCCCTCCGCCCAGGCGAAGAGCCGGTAGACGATGTCGAGCACATGCTCCCGGATGCTCGTCAGGATGTCATCCTGCGTGAGGTAATCGGCGTTGATCAGCAGCAGCCCGAGCTCTTTGTCGCTCTTCGCCTGGGCGTGCTTCTTGATGATTTTGGCCTGCTTGGGGGTGATCTGGCCAGACTTGCGCAGGATGCCCGTCAAGCTCCCGTCTTCATTCCCCAGTTGAGCGTATATCAGCTTACCCGCGCGGAAGGAGACCCAGGCGGTCTGCTCAGGCCCTTCAATGGTGAGGGTTCCGGTCTTGCCCGCCAGGTTGATCAGGTTGAGAAGCTGCGTGATGGTGAAGTCTCTGAGGTTTCCTTTGAGGGCCATGGTGCCGTATTAGGGTTCGGATGCGAGTCGTGCCGGCATTATAACCCCCCGAATTCGGGGGCCGCAAACGGCTGGCTTTACAGATGGATTACAGGCGTAGGGGTCGCGAATGGCGCCAGATGGCCCTGGGGGGGGACTTCAGCGCGGGTTCAGGGGTTCCACCCACCGCGCAGGACCTGCACTTGTTCGACCGTGATGAAGGCCTCTGGGTCTACGCTCAACGAATGCGTCCGGGCGGCGTTCAGCTGGCGGCGGGGCACGGCGCACAGCAGCACACTGACCGTTCCGTGAAGTCCATGGCCGGGGATTTCGGTCACGCCCCAACCTCCCCGCCTCAGGGTCTCAACCATCGCTGATCCGTGGCCGGGGCTCACGACCCGCAAGATCGCGTGTCCCGGTCCGATCCGGCGCTCAATCGTGATCCCCAGCGCCGAGCCGGCGCCGTAGCCCGCCGCGTAAGCGATCAGATTGAGCGGGTTGCTCAACTGGCCGAGCACGCCGGCCACGGCGCTCACGAAGAAGAGCGCCTGAAATGCGCCCAGCAGCCAGCTGGCGAACCGTTCCCCTCGGGTCATGAAGAGCATCCGCAGCGTCGACAGCGTCTGGTCGGTGGCGCGCATCGCGAAAATGGCCGCCGGCAGCAGCGCGGCAGGGAACGAGGCCCACAGCGAGCCGGCGGTGCCGGGCTGGATGGACTGCAGGAGGGACTGGAAGAACTCAAGCGCGGCGGGCATCGCGGCCTGGGTGCGGCTTCAGGCGCGCCAGAAGCCCCGGTTCAAGGGGCGGATTTCCTGGACCGTGATGAAGGCTTCCGGGTCGATCTGCTCGACTTGGCGCCTGACCTGGCGAACGTCGCGCCGCCTTACACTGCAGTTGATCACGGAGACCGTGCCGTCCTTGCCCCGTCCAGAGAGTTCGGTGGCGGCATAGCCCGACTTGCGAATCGTGTCGGCGATCGCCGAGCCGCGGCGGGAGCTCATGATGCGCACATGGGCGTGACCGACCGCCAACCGCTCCTCAATCATCATGCCGACCACGTTGCCCGTAGCAAATCCTGAGGCGTACGCGATCAGGTTCCACGGGTTCTCCAGCGTGCTCAGCACGCTGGTAATCGCCAGGACCCATAGGATGGACTGAAAGAAGCCGAGCAGCCAGGCAAGCGGCCGTCGTCCCCGAATGACGTAGAGCACACGCAGCGTGTCGAGCGACATGTCGCTCACGCGCAAGAGGAAGATCGCCATTGTGAGCAGCCAGGCGGGAAGGCTGAACAGGGTCAACATCGGTCAGCCTGGCTGACTCTCTGCGGAAGGGAGGTACATGCGGTCGGCGTACTCTTTGACCATCCGCCGCATGCTGAAGGCCGGCGCCAGGGTGCGCATGGACTGCTTCACCATCCCCAGCCATTCACCGGGAAGGTCATCGGCGGAGCGCTCCATGTAGTAGAGCGGGATGATCTCCTCTTCGAGGATGCGGTACAGGTCATCTGCGTCGGCCTCGTCCTGGTCCGGGTCGCTGTCGAATTCCTGGCCCTCCCCGATGGCCCAGCCGTTGCGGCCATTGTAGCCTTCCGCCCACCAACCGTCGAGCACGGAGAAGTTGATCACTCCGTTCAAGGCTGCCTTCTGGCCCGACGTGCCGGAGGCCTCATTGGGACGACGCGGGTTGTTGAGCCAAACGTCCACGCCATGCAGTAGGTAGCGTGCCACATTCATGTCGTAATCCTCGATGAACACCAGCCGGCCGCCGTTCTCGGCCCGCTTGATCTCCCGGTACACCGCCTGGATCAGCCGTTTGCCCGGTTCATCGGCGGGGTGGGCCTTGCCCGAGAAGATCACCTGTACCGGCCGTCCCGGATGGTTAATCAGCCTCAGCAGGCGGTCCATGTCGCTCAGAATCAAATCGGCGCGTTTATAGGTCGCGAAGCGCCGGGCGAAGCCGATGGTGAGCGCGTTGGGGTCCAGCAGGGCGCCGCTGGCCACGACCTGGACGGGGTGGATTTCTCCATTGACCCACATCCGACGCACTCGTTCGCGCGCGTAGGCAACCAGGTTGCGCTTCAGGTGGCGCCGTACCCCCCATAACCTCTCGTCAGGTATGCGGTCTACATCCTGCCAGATCTCCGGATCATCCACGCGCCCGCGCCACTCCGGAACCAGGTATTCGTCGAGGAGGTCGGCGACGGGAGCGGCCAACCACGTGCCGGTGTGGACTCCGTTGGTGATATGGGTGATGGGGACCTCAGTGGGCGTGCGCTCGGGCCACAAGAAGGACCACATCTGCCGGGCCACCTCTCCATGCAGCTTTGAGACCCCGTTGCTGCGCCCGGCGTGGCGCAGGGCCAGGATGGCCATGCTGAAGGCCTCGCCCCACGGCTGTTCGTGATGCGCCAGCTTGATGAAAGATTTCCGGCCCAACCCCATCTGCGGCCAATAATCTTTGAAATACTTGTCCATGAGCTCAATCGGAAACTCATCATGGCCCGCTGCAACCGGCGTGTGCGTCGTGAAGACGATCTGCTCGCGCACCCGATCCTTGGCCTCGTCCAAAGACTCGCCCGCCAGGACCCGCTCGCGCAGCAGCTCAAGGATCAAGAACGCGGAATGCCCTTCGTTCATGTGCCAGCAGCTTGGGTTGTAGCCGAGCGTTCGCAGCGCGCGCACGCCGCCAATGCCCAGGACGACCTCTTGGGCCAGCCGAAGCTCAAGATCGCTGGTATAAAGGCGGGCGGTCAAGCCGCGGTGCTGATCCGAATTCGGCTCGAAGTTGGTGTCGAGGAGGTACAGCGGCACCCGACCGACCTGGATGCGCCACAACTGAATGGCAACGGGCTGACCGCGCAGATCCACCTTGAACGTGAGGCGCTCCCCCTCTTCGTCGGTCACGGGGAAGACGGGCAGATCGTTGAAGGAAAGGTCCACATAAGTGGCCTGCTGCCACCCGTCTTCATTGACGCTCTGACTGAAAAAGCCTTGGGTGTACAGGAAGCCGACGGCGGCGAACGGCAGGCCCAGGTCGCTGGCTTCCTTCAGGTGATCCCCCGAGAGGATCCCCAGCCCCCCGGCGTAGATGGGCAGCGTCTCGTGAAGACCGTATTCGGTGGAGAAATACGCGGTCACGCGGGACCGGTCGTCAGGGTAGCGACGGCCCGCCCAGGTCTCGGCGTCGGCAGCCATATACGAATCGAACCGCTCGACGAACCTGTCGTAGGCTGCCAAATAGGTCGGATCTTGTGTTGCCTGTTTGAACCGCTGCTGGGGGACCTGGCGCAAAAACAAGACCGGGTTGTGATAGGTTTCCTGCCACAACTCGGAGTCCAGGCGCGAGAAGATCGAGCTCGCGCCGGACTGCCAGGTCCACCACAGGTTGTAAGCAAGGTCGGACAGTCGTCGCAGCCGGTGCGGCAGCTCGAAGCGGTTGGGCAGTTCGTTCATGTGTCTCGACATCATCCTCCGTTTCTGGCGTGGTCGGGGAGCCGCCGGCCGGAAAAGCGGGCGCTATGGTACCACGTCGGCGGCTTGCACGGGTAGCGGCGTTGTGCGGTGGGGGAGGGGCTATTCTCCGAACGTGAGGAAGCCGCGGCCCAGGACCTCTTCCGCCTCGGTGACGACTACAAAGGCCTCCGAATCGACCCGCTTGACCAGGTCCTTTAAGTGCGGCACCTCGGTGGTTGTGACGGCGCAGAGCAACACCTTGTGGGATTCGCCAGAGTACATCCCAGTGCCTTCCAGCGCGGTGACGCCACGGTGCAATTCGGCGAGGATCTCGTCCGCGACCTTCTGGGCCTGATCGGTGACGATCAAGGTCATGAACTGACGCCGGCGACGTGTGTGCCGGAACCAGGCCCGCTCGCGCGGTCCCTTGCCTTCTTCCTGCTCGAAGGGCGACTCCTCGGTGCTGATGGGTTCGGCCACTTCTGAGAGCGGTGGAAGGATTTCACCGCTCGCTTCCTGAAGGCCGGCGGTGATCAAGCCGAACAGTGTGAGCGAGGCGATGTAGCCGAAGTAAAAGAGCATGACGATCCACCCGGGGATAGAAGCCAGCGCCGCCCGGTTGAGGAAGGATTCGATGGAGGCCGTTGGACCGGGCTGCAGCCACAGCTTTGCCAGCCACGATACGTAAAGTGTATAGAAAATCCAAATGTAATTCCGACGCAGTCGGCGCCCTACGGCCTCGAAAATCGAGACGGTGAAGTGGGGTTGGAGCAAGTTCTCAGCGAGGGACTCGGCCCAATCCGCGCTGGGGCGAAACGGAGGGACGAGCATCGTGGCGAAGAAGTCAGTCTCCATGAGTCTGACCCGGGACGACCAAAGCTCGTAATAACGGTAGCGTCGCGACTCGATGTACAACAGGATGGTCACGATGACCGCGCTGAGAATCAGGACGATGTGACCGCCGCCGGTCTCGGTGAATGCGAAGGGCACGGCCGCCGCAGTGGTGACGATCGCCCAGTTGGTGGTTGAGTCCAGGCGGGTGCGCCAGGTGTTGGAGCGCTGGATTTCACCTCGGAAGAGGTGAATCATGGCCGAGGTGAAGTCCCCGGCTCGCAGGTCATAGCCCCGGTACGACCAAACAGATTCCTTCTCGTGGGTCTCTTGTTCCTCGGCGGATCTCTCGACTGTGGCTTCGCGATTGCTCATCTGATCACCACCTCGTACGGATGCGCCTCAACGGATGGAATTGTTCGGGCTTCAGGCGGAGGTCTGAGGTTCATAGAGGACGCCTTCGAACAGGTCATTTTCCCGCAGATCGTCGTGGGCCGGTGGGTGCGCCCGCATGAAGGTTTCCCGCCGGTCGCTGAGGCGGAGGATCCTGGCGATCGGCCCATTGCGCGGGTCGGATTCTTCGCGCTGGCTGGCATGGCAAGCTGCGGCCATATCGCGTGCTTCGACCGCCCCGCTGACGTCGATCGAGGCGTGGACCTCGAACTCATGATCCGTCAGAGCGGTCAGGTCGATATCGTCGTTCCGGCCCCAGCGAGTGGGATCCATCCCCAGCAGCGGCATGAGGCGAATCGCGACTTTCAGCCAACGACGTCGGAAGGTATGAAAGTAGAGTTTCTGTGGCTGATAGGGTGGAGGTCCGTCCGGCAGGCGGGTCTCGTCCCCGGCGGCATGAAACGCCTCGACGGTGGCTTCGTGCATCCGGATGTGATCGGGGTGGAAGTACCCGCCGATCGGATCGAACGTGATTACGACCTGGGGCGTCACCTTACGGATAATACGGATCAAACGGTTGGCGACTTCGGACAACGGCGCGGTGACCAGCGCGTGACGGTGGCTGTTGTCGCGCGTGCCCGGCATGCCCGAATCACGGTACCCCAGCATATGCACCTTGTGAATCCCCAACGCTTGCGCGGCGCAGTCCAGTTCCGCTTGCCGCAGCGCGGCGACATCCTCAAACTCTCGCAGGAACTCCGGGTCGACGGTCCCCACCTCCCCCCTTGTAGCGCATATGAGGTGCACTTCCGTGCCCTGATCGGCGTACAGGGCAAGCGTTCCGCCCGGACCGAAGCTCTCGTCGTCCGGATGGGCGAGGCTTGCAAGGAGACGCGGAGAATGTGCGACGGGTTCTTTTTCGCTCTCTTCCATCGCGGCCATGATAACACGGAGGGCTGGTCCATCGGACCGGTTGGAGGGCTCCCGGTCGGGGGGCCTACTCTTCGATGTCGTCCTGGGTCATCGTCAACCCCTTGCCTGAAGATTTCGCTTGGTACTGAGCCTTATCGGCGCGGCGGAGCATGGGATCGATCGATGCGTCGTCGGTTCGGATCTGGCTCACCCCCGCGCAAAACGAGAGCGGTGGGATGGAATCTTCCATCTGGCGGCTGTATGCGGTCAGAGCACGGCGCAGCTTGTCACAGGCCTGTATGGCGCCTTGCTGGGCGGTCTCGGGCATGAGGGCGGCGAACTCGTCACCCCCGATGCGGGCCATCAGATCACTTGAACGGAGAACAGCGCGCATCGACTTGGCTGCACCTCGCAGCACCTCGTCCCCGAACAGGTGGCCGAACTCATCGTTGATGGCCTTGAACCCGTCCAGATCAAGGTACACAAGACTGAGCGGCCGGCGGTAGCGCCGCGCGCGGTCGAATTCTCGCTCCAATTGCTCAAGCAGATACCGGCGGTTGGCTAACTGGGTGAGCGGATCGGTGTTGGCCAAAGTGGCCAGACGCTGCGCCTGGCTGTGAAGCCTTTCAATGGTGCGCCGCATCTGGCGGGAGAGCGACTGCAGGATGGCGGCCGTGGCGGCGGAGCCGACCGACACCGATAGCAGGAATATGAAGCGGGTTTCGGGCGACAGCTGGGAAAGGGCGCCCCGCTCGGATACCAGAGCCACAACCCAGCTCGCCACAGTGACCAATATCGAGCCCCCGGCAAAGACAAAGCCGGCACTCCCGCCGACGATCGCGCCGGCCACCAGGGTGGCCAAGATCATGGCGGCGCCTGAGAAGTGCACCGACTCGGGTGAGATGAAGAGCGTCACCGCCCCCAGGACGAACATCGTGAGCGAAAGCAAATATCCGGCGGCGACCACCCGATCGCGCCGCAGAAGGCTCAGCGCGGCTGCGCCCGCCCCGGCGGCGAGAATGATCCCGCCCGCATTTAGCCTTAGGTTGACGCTGGCCCGCTCCGGCGCAAACATCATCATGCCGAAGACGGCCAAGATCCACGTCGCCAGCAGCAGAAAGTAGGAGTAGCTTACGCGAAAACCCAGTCGGGTGCGGTAGGCCCGCTGCTCGAATTCGATACGGGGAAAGAAGATCTCGCGCAGTTGGCGGGTCAGTGCGGACCTCTCCTGGCGGCGAGCCCGGGGGGATTAGTCCTCGGGGATCGTAGGAGCGGCGAGAATGTTGTAGCCGCCGTCGACGAATACCACTTCGCCCGTCACCGCGGCAGAGAGATCCGACGCCAGCCAAACGGCCGCGCTACCCACGTCCTCCGGGGTGATATTGCGCCGAATCGGGGCCATGTCGGCGAATTCGCGGTACATGCGCCTGAAGCCGCTCACACCGGCGGCGGAGAGGGTGCGGATGGGCCCCGCCGAAATGGCGTTGACGCGTATCCCCTCGGGCCCGAGGTCGGCCGCGAGGTAACGCGTCGTGGCCTCCAATGCGGCTTTGGCCACGCCCATAACGTTGTAATTTGGAGCGACTTTCTCCGACCCGTAATAGGTCATTGTGATCATCGAGCCGCCGTCGTTCATAAGCGGCAGACACTTGCGCGCGAGGGCAGTAAGGGAGTACACGCTGATGTCCATCGCAGTCCGAAAACCCTCGCGCGTAGTCTCGTAAAAGGCGCCCTTGAGCTCGTCGCGGCCTGCGAATGCGATGGCGTGGACCAGGATGTCGATGGAATCGAACTCCTGCTCGACCTTCTCGAAAAGCGCGTCGATATCCTCATCGCTGGACACGTCGCATTTCTCGACGAAACCGGAGCCCACTGATTCTGCCAGGGGCCGAACCCTGCGCTCCAACGCCTCCACGGCGTAGGAGAAAGCCAGTTCGGCGCCGAACTCGTGGAACGCCTGTGCGATGCCCCACGCAATGGAATGGTCGTTGGCCACACCAAAGATCAACGCCCGCTTTCCTTCTAACAGTGTCATAGTGCTCCCTCAGTTCTAAGGATTTCCGCCATCGCTGTCCACTCAATTCTGAAGCGCCAAGGTTTTGATAACCACGGCTCCGCCACTCTGTTTAACCCCACTCGGGCGCCCCGGGTCACGCGGTCGCTGGGTACGGTCATCCCCTCGTGGATCTGCAGCACCGTGTCGGCCGTGCAGAGATCGAGCCCGCTGAACTGGCCGTCGATCTCGAGTGCCTGACATAGCTTAGCCGGGCCGTCGGTCAGCTCGCGATCCGGTCGGCCCGATCGGAGACGGCGCATATCCGCTCGTCCTTCGTCGGGATACAGCGCGCGCAGCAGCACGGCGGCCGGAAACCCTTCCCGTTCCGTGACGGCGTTCAGCAGCCAATGCATACCGTAGGTGAAGTAGACGTAGGCGTGTCCTGGCGGACCCCACATCGGCGCGTTGCGTTCGGTTCTGCCGTGGCGCGCGTGGCAGGCTTGATCGTCGGCGCCAACGTAGGCTTCGGTCTCCAGGATCCACCCCTATCGTCGCTTGCCGTCAGGCAACGTGCGAACCAGGATTGAGCCCAATAGGTCCTGCGCGACCTGGACCGTCGGCCGGGCGAAAAACTCACGCTGAAGAGGCTCGGTGATCACCTTTTGACTTGGGGGCTAGCTGGCTTTGTCTTCCAGGACGGCCCGGAATCGGGGATCCTCGCGCAGCATCCTGGCCAGCCCTTCCGAAAGTGTGACATGGGGACGGTAACCGAGGCGATCTCGGGCCAAGCGGATATCGGCGCACATGCGAGAGGGGCCGGGATCCTGATCCTCCTTGCGGATCCAATCGACGTCGGTCTCAACCGCATCGGTGACGGCGCGAGCCAGGTCGTGTATGCTGGTTTCCCGTCCGCTTCCGATGTTGATCACCTCTCGATTAATGCCCGGCGCGGTGGCGGCCGCAGCCATGCCCTCGATGACATCGTCGAGGAAAACGAAGTCGCGGGTTTGCTCTCCACTGCCGTGGATGACCAAGGTTCCGCCTTTGATCGCCTGGCGGAGAAAATGTGGGATGACCGGCGGATGCGCGGCGGGCAGCTGCTGGTCGGGTCCATAGGCGTTGAAGACCCGCAGTGAAACGGTCTCGATGCCCCACAGTGCGCCGATCGTGCGCACGTAGTGTTCGCCGGCCAGTTTGGATACCGCGTAAGGAGAGCGCGGATCGGGTGAACGGCTCTCCGAAAGGGGTTGGACGGTTTGATTTCCGTATACGGCGCCTGACGAGATAAAGACCACCCGTTCGACGCCGACGTCACGCATCGCCTCCATGACGCTCACCGTGCCGCCGACGTTGATGATGTTGTACTCGCGCGGGTAGAGAACTGATTCCGGCACCGAAACTTTGGCTGCCAGATGGTACACACAGTCGACATCCTGCAGCAGCGTCCAAAGCTTGGGGCGATCGGTAACGTCGCCCCGGGTGAACAGCACGTCTGGGCTCAGTCGTTCGCGATCACCCGCTGAGAGATCGTCGAGCCCCCGCACCTGATGGCCCTCACGGGCCAGCCGGTTGGCGAGAGCGGCGCCGAGGAAGCCCGCGGCGCCGGTTACGAGAAAATTCATAGATCCCTTTCGAGGCGCAGGGATTATAGCATAGCCGTTTGCGCAGCCGGGTGGCTGGTATCATGCGCTCATGCCTACCGTTAGCGCGGTCGCTCGGGTGGCGTTCCGAACCGCCGGGGTGCTTGTGATGATCATGTTGGTGGCTGGCGGCACGTACCAAACCCGCACCACTTCGGATTCCGTCCGTCGCCTCACCGCACCCTTGGAGTTTGACTTCGCCGACTGGACCGTGAGGGCTGCCGCGACCAAAGTAGGTCAGTACGGGCTCGGCGTGGCTCAGTACATGACGCCTCAGGCGCGGCAGGATGTCGTGCTGGAGTTTGTGACCAGCCTGCACCACGAACAGCAGCTCGAGGGGGAGCTTCAGTCCCTGTTTGGTGACCCCGAGGTGGAGGATCGTGAGGCGCGAATTGGGCGCACACAGCGCTCGCTTCAGATTGCGGAGCAGGACAGGCGCCGCATGCAAAGCCTCGCCGAGCAGGTGCTGCAGGAGCAGATCACGGTGACCCTGGCTTCCGCGGGCCTGGATCTGGGCGGTAAAGCGTTTCCGCCGGTCGCCTTCAGGTTCTCTGAACTGCCGTACGCCTTGATCGTCTCCCCGCGCCACGTGATCCGCCAAGAGGCGAACATTTCGCTGGAGACCGAACTCAGCCTGGAACAGAGGGTCAAGCTCGAGAGCCAGGTTGAAGAACACATGGACGTTTCCGCCTTGGTCGTTCCGATCGGAGGCTATGGGACCTACCCGACGATGGTTCAGATGAATGATTCGCTGGTGTGGCTCACCGAAGTTGTGGCCCACGAGTGGATTCACAACTACCTTACCCTGCGGCCGCTAGGACTTCTGTACGACGAGAGCCCTGAACTGCGGACGATGAACGAGACCGCCGCGACCCTGCTTGGGCGTGAGTTCGGCCGCCGTGTGCTCGAACGCTACTATCCGAGCATGGCGCCACCCGAACCGCGGCCGGAGGCGCCATCCGAGCCGCCGGCGCCGCAGGACGCCGAGCCGCCAGCATTTGACTTTCGGGCCGAAATGCGGGAGACGCGTGAGCGGGTCGATGCGCTGCTGGCCGAAGGGAAGATCGAGGAGGCGGAAGCCTATATGGAAGCTCGCCGACTGGCGTTTTGGGAAAACGGCTATCGTATCCGCCGTCTCAATCAGGCTTACTTCGCGTTCCATGGGAGCTACGCGGCGGACCCCGGCGGGGCGGCCGGCGACGACCCGATCGGCGAGGCGGTACGAGAGCTGTGGGACCGCTACGAGAACCCGGCCCAGTTTCTGCGCGTGATGCAGTGGATGACAGGGCCGGATGACTTGGCTCGGGTCCTAGGGCGGCCTATCGATAGACCCTGATCAGGCCTGCCAGAAGAGCCATCCGGCGGGGCAGACTGTCGATCCACACGAACTCCTCTTGTGAGTGTGCACCGCCGCCGACGGCACCCAGCCCGTCCAACAAAGGGACGCCAAGCGGAGCGACGAAGTTGGCGTCCGAGCCGCCTCCGGTACCGCCCTCGCCCAGGTCGAAACCGAGCTCGGAGGCGATGGCCTGGGCCTGCTGGAACGCTTGACCGATCGCCGTCGTGCGCGGCATCGGTGGCCGGTTCCAGCCTCCTCGCACTCGGATTTCCGCACCCTGCACGGTGGGCGATAACCCTTGGATCGCCTGCGCCAGCCTGTCTGCATGCTCCGGCGTGGGAATGCGCAGGTCGAGCTTCACGGTGCAGCGCTCGGGCACAACGTTGGACCGGGTTCCGCCCTCGATCGTGCCCACGTTGACGCTGATGCCGAGCTGCCGGTCTTTCAGACGCTCAATGCGCGCGATCTGCCGTCCCATTTCGAGGATCGCGTTGACGCCCTCCTCGGGGCTGACACCCGCATGTGCCGGCCGGCCGATGACCTCGATTTCAAAGATGCCGATACCTTTGCGCTTGGTCTTCAGCGCCCCATCGGATAAAGCCGGCTCAAGGCAGAGGACCAGTTCGTGCTCGCCGGCCAGGCGCTCAATGAGCGAGCGCGAGGTGACGCTGCCCACTTCTTCATCCGAAGTGCACAGCAAGGTCACGGATCGCCCCGGGCCGCCCTTCAGGTCCTGCAGGGCCTCGACCGCCGTCAGCGCCATCGCCACGCTGGCTTTCATGTCCAAGACGCCTGGCCCGATCAGCCGGCGCCCGTCGCGCTCGCACCCCATTATTTCCAGCGTACCCAGCGGATGGACCGTGTCCAAGTGGGTGAGCAGCAGGACGTTGCGCTGGCCGCGGCGGTGCCAACGCAGGACGAGATGATCGCCGGCGTCACTTTGGTGGTGGCGTTCAACGCGGGCGCCCAGGGCCCCGGCATCCTCGGCGACCGCTGTCACCAGCCTGTCGACGGCGGTCTTTTCTGTGGACGGCGATTCGAGGCGCACGTAGCGCTCGACCCGGTCCAGGAGGTCGGGCAGATACCGCTCCACCTGTTTCAGTGAAATCAGGTCCACGCTTCGGGCTACTCCGGGGACAGTCGGCACATGTCTTCTGGCGCGTAGCTTGGATTCGCGTAGCCGAAGGTGAGCGGGTCGAGGATTTCCCCGCGGTGGGCCGCGGCGTATTGGGCCGCCACCCGACAGGCCGCGGACAGGTCGTTCGAGCGCTGAAATTCATCCCAGAAGACCTCGGCCAGTTCGGCGTACGGACCCCCCGGCCCGTCGGGGCTGGTGGAAGCGCGCAGCTCGTCGAGGACGGACCGCGCCTCCTGCGGACGGTCCATCCTGAGCTGGACAGCGATGATCCGGTAGCGGGCGAACCCGGAGAGCACGGCGCGCTCCCGCGCCGGGTCGAACCAGTCTCGCAGATCCTCGTCCTGAATGACCCGTCGGTAGCCTTCGATGGCCCGCTCCAGGTTGCCCTCGCGCGCCGCGCTGTCGGCGTCGTGCAGTACGTGCACCCGGAACTCGGGCTCGTGGAGTCGTTCGCTCGAGGGTTGATAGCTTCCGCTCTGCTCGTCCCAGGTCCAAATACGGGTGACCGGTCGGAAGGGACCGGCGCCGGCGGAGTTGATCCCGGTAGCGGTGATCGCGATGCGAGCGGGTTGACCCTGGTCCCCCTGCTGGACCTCGATCGTGGGGCTGGGAAGGTCGTCGGTTCCCCCCTGCATTCGATCGTTAAGCGTGCCCTCGCCCCACATCAAGACCTGCGCCTCGGCCACGCAGGTGTGCGCACCACAGCTGCGCCGGGAGACAAGCAGGTCGTCGTGGTCATCCAGGTTCAGATCGGCGTCGCTGTGGATCGTCGGCGCCGAGACGTCGGCCCTCTCGGGCGAGGCGTAGATCAGCTGGTAGGCGTTCTCCTGGCAGCGATAAACGAGCAGCGTTCCCCGAACCATCAATCCCCCCTCCGCGGACTCCTGAACGGCGAAAGCCAGATCCACCCAGCTGTCCCCATCCAGGTCAGGGCGCGCCAGCGCCGCGGTGGGCCTGCCTTCGACAAGCCGAAGCGGATCTCCACCCTGGTTGAGAAAGGTCAGGATTTGGGGCGCCGCTTGCAGCGGGTCCTCCAGGGAAGGGAGCGAGGGGCTGTTGGCCGGCACCGCACACGGCCGTCGCTCCGGCGGAGGCGGCGTTACCTGGGCCACCGAGGTGAGCGGAAGGAACCCCGGTTCGGTTGGGGTGGGCGTCCCCTGACCTGGCGAAAAGCGGCAGGCGAGGGCCAGGACGGCGGTCGCTGCCAACGCCGCCAGCACGGAGCGGTGCGGGAAGAAGCTCGTCATGCGCCGAGTGTAAAGCACGAGCCCGGCTGAGGCAATGGGCCTGCCGTATACTGTCGAAGGATGGATATTCCTCACCTACCCGGTCATTCAGGGACTCGATTTGAGCCGCTGCAGCGCTTTCTGCCTCCGTTGGAAGCGGGCGCGGTTGGAGAGCTGATAGAGCTCGAAGACTTGGGCGGCTCACTGCTCCTGGATCCTTACGGCAGCTCGCCGCACCTGGTCGATGAAGCCGCGCGGGCAGGTTGTGCCCTGCTCGTCGCTGTGAACAGTCCAATCACCCGCTTTGCCCTGAGCGCCCGGCTGAACCCTTTCACGGTCGAGGAGCTGCAGTCCGCGCTTGCCAGCCTTGGAGCGGCCGAGAAGGACGGTCAACGGCTGGAGCGCTTCATCCTCGAACTTTACCGCTCGGAGTGTGTGGAGTGCGGCGGCGAGGTGTTGGTGGAGTACTTTGTCTGGCGGGCCGCGGAGGATGTGCCTGTGGCCAAGGGCTACGCCTGCTCCACGTGCAATCACGCCGGACAGGATCCGGCCTCCGCACTGGATAGGGAGCGGGCGGCAGGGTTCGGCTCGCGCGGCTTGCAGCGAGCGATGGCGCTGGAGACCATCGCCCCGGTCGGCGATCCGGACCGTAAAGGTGCGGAGGCTGCCCTGTCCGTCTACCCCGCCCGCGCACTCTTCGCCTTGATTACGCTCATCAACAAGCAGGAGCAGCTCGATCTGGAAGGACGCCAACAGGAAGCCCTGCGCGCGCTCATGCTGGCGGCGTTCGACGCCGCCGACAACATGTGGGCCCATCCGGAAGGCCGGCCGCGCCCGAAACAATTGACGGCCTCACCCGAGTTTCGTGAGGCCAATCTCTGGCGGTCGATGGAGCGGGCGGTCGATGCCTGGGCTCGGCCGGATCCCACCGTGCCGACCAAGACCTGGCCGGACGAGGGTCTGCCAGGCCCCGGCGAAGTGGCAGTGTACCCTGGACCCGTGCGCGATTTCACGGCCACGCTCGAGGCGGGCTTGGAAGCCTCCATCCTGGGAGTCCCGCCGCGGCCCAACCAAGCGTACTGGACCCTCTCGGCGTTGTGGTCCTCGTGGCTGTGGGGGCGGGCCGCGGCTCAGGCAATCCGCGCTGCGCTGCGCCGGCGACGCTACGGCTGGACCTGGCACGCTGAGGCCCTGCGGCAGACGTTTGCACACCTGGGCGAGAGCCTGCCTGCCGGCACGGCGGTTCATGCCTTCATCCCCGAGAGCGAACACGGCTATCTCGGTGCGTGCCTGGCGGGCTGGGACGCGGCCGGAATGACGTTGGGCGGCCGCTGCCTGCGGGTGGACGACCGCCAGGCTCGTCTGACAGGACGGTTGAATCCGCAGGGGCCGCCACAGGACCTGGAGTGGGCACGGGCGCAGGAGGTCGTCTACGAGGCGATCGACGCCTGTCTGCGCGAGCACGGTGAGCCGGCGCGATTCGACACGCTGTACACGGCGGCGGTGAGCGAATTGGCCCGTCGTCGCCAGCTAGGCCGGTTATGGGCTTCGCAACAGGAGCCGCCTCTCGCGGCCTTGGGGCGGTCCATACAAGCCGCGCTGGCCGACCGGGAGTCGTTCGTCCGGCTTGACCAGCGGCAGGACGTAGAGACCGGCGTGTTCTGGCTGTCCGACCCGAAAGGCGCCGGTGAGGGGTTGGCTGACCGCACCGAACGGGCTGTCGTGACGGCCCTGCGCCGCCGCAACCGTTGGTCCGCTCTGGAAGTGGATCGTGAGGTTTGCAGACAACTGCAGGGCCTGGCCACTCCGGATCGCCGGCTCGTCCAGGCTGCGCTGGAGTCCTATGCGGAAGAGGACGAGCAGGGGGCATGGCATCTCCGGGCCGAGGACCGCGGAAAGGCGCGGCAGCAGGATCTTCTCCAGATCAGGAGCCATCTGGTGGAAATCGGGGAGCGGCTTGGATTTGACGTCTCGGGCCAGGATCCGGTGCTGTGGACGCGGGATGAGACTCGGCTGGCGTTCTCGGTGGTTGAGAGCGCCATGCTCGGTGAGGCGGCGGCTCCGGTGGAGGATCCGGTGCTGGTCCACGTGATCCCCGGCGGCAGGGCATCTCTCCTGGCGGAGAAGGCTCGCCGAGACCCGAGATTGAGGGAGCTCCTGCAGGCGGGTCAGATGGTGATCAAGTTCCGACATGTCCGCCGCCTGGCGAGCGATACGACTCTCAACCGGGCAAACCTGATGGAGCGGTTGGCGCTCGATCCACCCGAACACCAGGACCCCCAGCTCCCCCTGCTTTAGCTCTGACGACCGAATGGACAGGAATGGGGCCTAACTACACCGCAGAATTCGTGCTCATTCTTGGGGTGGTCATGGGGAGTTATCTGTTGGGGTCGATTCCAACCGGGTTGCTGGTGACGCGCTGGCGCACGGGTGCCGACCTGCGCAAGAAGGGCTCGGGACATATTGGGGGAACCAACACCATGCGGGCGGCGGGTTGGGCGGCGGGGGCGCTCGTGGGCGGCGTGGACTTAGGGAAGGGGTTCTTGGCTACCTGGATGACGGCCAGGCTGGGGGCCCCATGGTACGCGATCGCGCTGGCGGGGGGTTTCGTCGTTGTGGGGCACTGCTGGCCGCTCCTGGCGGGATTTCGGGGCGGCATGGGAATCGCCACCGGGGCCGGCGCCTTGCTTGCCGTTTGGCCGCCAGCCGCGGCGCTGGGCGTGACCCTCGAATTGCTGTGGCATGTCCTGCTGCGGCACACTGCCCGCGCCAACCTCTTCACCGGTCTGTCGTTGGGGCCCTCACTGTGGCTGCTGGGCGGGCCGCTGTCGGCGACGGCTGTGGCCCTGACGGTCGGGAGCGTGGTTGCCTACCGCTCGCGGGTCGACTGGAACCGTCAGTACAGCGAGCTCTGGCTGGACCGTGGGGGCGGGGACGAACCGGAATGACGGGCGAGCGGCCGGTTAGGTGCAGTCATGGAGCTTGCCATCGCTTCTCCGCCTTCTCCGGTCGAGTTCTATAGAGGGGATGGTTGCTCGATGGGGTCTCCCATGGAAAGGCAGTTCACTCTAGGCTGGCGCTCGGCGCGTCGTGTGCCCTGTCGAAGCATGCGCGGGGATGGTCTAGCTGTGAGTCCTCACGCATCTGCGTCCTTCAGTGTGCTCGGAGCGTTTGGACTTCTTATGTGAGCAGGTCTGGCACTTGTGTCCTTCGACAAGCTCAGGACGTTAGATATCTGTGTGTGAGGGGGTATTGCATTATGTGCCCTGTTCGGCAAGCTCAGGGTGTTGGAATCTGGCATAAGAATGTCGTGTGGAAAGGCTACCAACAACAACACCTGCACCCTTCGCGGGCGAGCAGCGCGGCCGTCCAAATTCCGATGGACGGGCCCCTAAGGGGTGCCCGTCATTGGCGAAGGCGTTGGAGTGGCCGACGGTGGCGGCTCGGTCGGGCTTGCGGTCGGAGTCGGTGTGAGCGTGGGAATGGGGGTCGAAGTCGGTGTCGGCGTGGGGGTCGGCGTCGGCGTTGGAAGCTGGAGGTTCACCCGGATGCTCGTACTGGCCAGTCCGCCCGAGTTGCTGCGCACGGAGAGCCGGAGCGTGATAGGTCCGTTGGGCAGGTCATTGATGGGCCAGTCCACCAGCCTGGATGGATCCAGATGCTGCTCGCCGCTGTGGGCGATGTCGGGGTATGAAACGGGGTCGTCGCCCAGTCCGTACTCGAGGATCCAGTCTTTGAAATCGTCGGTCGCCGCGGCGCGGCCGAAGATCGAAAGTGGGTTATTCGTAATTGTGCCGCCGTTGTTGGGGTCCGTGATCTCCACAATGGGCCGAGGGCTCTCCTCGGTGCAGGATTCATCGGGCACGAAGAAAAGTTTTTCAGGATCAAAGCCCATCTCCTCCGCCCATCCCTGACCTTTTTCGGATTCCTCCAGCCACTCCTCGGCCCAGGAATCGTCGACGTTAAGGCCGAGCTTCTGCACGGCGAACTCGGAACAAGCGGGCGAGGCCAGAAGCAGCGAATAACCGTCCACCCAAACTTGCTTCCAAAGGTCCTCCTCTTCCGGTAGGGGCGGCTGCCCCTCGGCGAAAAACTCAATGCGCTGGTTAGGGCACCATTCGGAGGCCTCGGTGCCTGAGACGGCACAAATTGTGCGTTCCTCGATGCCGGGCGGGCGGCGGAAGGGAGTCGGCTGTCCCTGGGTCAAGTAGTTCACGGCGTCGATCATGAAATCATGCCAGATCGGGGCTGCACCGGTGAGGCCCGAGGTGTCTTCCATCGGTGTGTAATCGGCGTTGCCGACCCAGACGCCTGCGGTCAGGTCCGGCGTGTAACCGAGCGTCCAATTATCGCGGATGTCGTTGGTCGTTCCCGTCTTGGCCGCGGCTTGGAACGGCAGGTGCAGGGCCGAATTCGCCCCGAAGCCCGGGGTGCGGGCCTCGTTGTCCGAGAGGATTGAGGTGATCAGAAACGCGTGCTCGGGCCGGATAATCTGCTCCACTTCAGGCGACTCGTAGGTGTATACCGTCTCGCCGGTGTGGTCCACGATGCGGGTGATGGCGGTCGGCGGCATTCGCCGGCCGCCGTTGGCGTAAGTGGAATACGCGCTGGTGAGCTCGAGCAATGTGACGTCGCCGCCGCCAAGCGTCAGCGAAAGTCCGTAGTCCTCGCGGTTGAAGGTGGTGATCCCGAGCCGCTCGGCGAAGGGCACCAGGCCTTCGGTTTGCGGTGTGTTCGGGTCGTCGTAGATGCCGACGAAATCCAGAGTCTTGACGGCCGGCACGTTGTAGGAGCTCCCCAGCGCGGTGCGGACGAGGACGGGGCCGTGAAAGCGCTCGTCGTAGTTGATCGGCTCGTAGGGGGGGCGCGGGTCATCCGGGTTGCCCGACGGCGGGAACTCGGACGGCACATCCCAGATCAGCGTGGCAGGGGTCCAGCCCATCTCAAACGCTTTGGTATAGGTCAGCGGCTTGATCGAGGAGCCGGGTTGGCGGGGCCGCACCGCCATGTTGATCTGGCCGTCGGAAGGCTCATCGTAGTAGTCGGCGGAGCCGACCATGGCCAGGATTTCTCCCGTGGTGGGATCAATGGCCACGAGAGCGCCGTTCGTCACGTGGTGACCCGCCAGCGCCTCGATCTGCTCCTGAACCAGAGTTTGGGCTCGCTCCTGAAGATAGGGATCGAGCGTCGTGTGCACGGTGAATCCGGAGCGATAGATGGTCTGGGCATCGTATCGGTCTTCAAGCAATCCCCGCACATAGTTGACCCAATGGGGGAAACGGATCGAGACCTCAGGTTGGTTGAACTCGTAGTTGTTCATCACGGCCGCGGCGGCGCCCGCCTCCTCCGGGTTCACACAGACCGTATTCGGGCTGTTGCTGACGTAAATGCACCCTTGGTCTTGGCTTGTCTGGACTATGAGCGAGAGGACCTGGCGCTGACGCTCGAGGGTGGCCTGACGGTTGGTGAAGACATCGTACACGGAAGGCGCCTGGACCAAGCCGGCCAGGAAGGAGGCTTGCGCCAGGGTCAGATTGTCGGCCGAGGTGTCAAAATAGGTCTCGGCCGCGGCCTCGACGCCGTAGGCCAGATTGCCGTAATAGACCTGATTGAGATAGAGTTCGAGGATCTCGTCTTTTGTATAACGCCGGGTGATCTCCTGGGCCAACATGATCTCGCGGATCTTACGCAGCGCCGTCACCTGGCGGCGCTCCTCGGGGCTGAAGAGCAAATTGCGGGCGATCTGCTGGGTGATGGTCGAGGCGCCGGAGACGGTCTCTCCGGTTTGTACGTTCTGGTTGACCGCCCGGACGATGGCCCAGGGGTCGAATCCGGGGTGCTCGTAGAACTGGGAGTCTTCGGTGGCGATCGTCGCCGCCACCATGAAAGGCGAGATGTCCTCCAGGGGGACGTAAGTCCTGCGGCCGGCATTGGGGTCAAGGATCTCGTAGAGCTGATTGCCCTCGCGGTCAAGGATCCGGGTGGTCTCGAATTGAGCGGCGCGCGACTGTAGATCTTCGACGGGAGGGAGGGTGGAGGCGACGGCGTAGTATTGATAAACGCCGAACGAGAGCACCGCGATCAGGGCAGCGACGACCAGAAACAGGCCCAGTATGATCATTCTCAGCAGGCAGCCGCCGAATCCGGCCCAGCGGCCCGGCGAGACGGGCCGCGGCGGGGGTTCAGAGGTCGGAATCTGGTATGCGGAGGGGCTGACCTGGGTCGCCTCAAGATCGCGTTCCGGCACACGGCGTGGCACTGCGTCGTCCGTGTCGTCCACCGGCGGCGGAGGAGGCCCGGTTCGCTGGCGTGCATCGGCGCGCGGATCGGAGGGTCCGGTTGGGGCGTCCTCGTCGGATTCCATCTCCGCGTACCACCCGCCCGTCAAATCCGGGAAGCCAGTCGGGTGTCGGTTGAGCGGGGACGCGGGGCTCTCGCTGACGTCTTCGGGATCTGGGTTGATCAGGCGCCTGAACCGCCGGGGGCCATCCTCGGTCGACTCGGGAAAGTCTTCCGGCTCCGGGCCGGTTGTCCTTTCGCCTTCTGAATTCTCACTCATGAGCCGCGATTATAGCACGCAGGAGGGCCTTAGTTTTAAGGTTGGCCCTCGTGCGGCTGGCTTTTCACCAGGATCAGCCAGGAGCCCTTCATGGTGGATTCAGAACTCTGGTTGAGAACGTCCAGTGTCAGCTCAAGCATGCCACCACCGAGCCTCGGCATGGCCTTGGCCCTCTTCACTTCGATTTCGACGTGGATCGTGTCTCCGATGAAGATCGGCTGGCTGAACTTCCAATCCCTCACTTCGCGGAAAGCCAGCACCGTGCCTTCGAGAATCCCGGTGCGAACCGCCAGGCCGGAGGCGATAGAGAGCCCGAGCAGTCCATGAGCCACGCGCGCTCCGAACGGAGTCTCCGCGGCGTGCTGCGCGTCGGTGTGGATCGAATTGAAGTCGCCGGACAGACCGGCGAAGTTCACGATGTCGGCCTCGGTGACCGTGCGGCCGGGGGTGACGATTTTTTGGCCTACCTCGAATTCCTCGAAGAACAAACCGCGAGGCTGTGGGCTGTGTGTGGGCATCGGCGCTCCTTTCTTGCCCCGGATCGGGCGATTCTAGCACGGCTTTGACCTTTGCCCTTATGCTCCGTAAAATGCCAGCATGCGCCTATGGTCTTTGCCTCCCGAGGCTCCGCTCTCGCTGGGCCTCGCCGCCGATGCTCGGCTCACGTCGCCGGATTACCTGGATGACCAGATTTGGGAGCTGGCTGTGGGTGAGGGCGACCCACCGGCCCTGGCGGTCGAGACCACGTATGGGCTGCGGGCTCACTCGATGCGTCTGTTCCCCAGCTTCTCCTGGCATGGGCAAGTGCGCATGGATCCATCCGACTTTTCCTCACAGCCCGCATTCGAAGCCCTGCTGCCGAACTACATTCGCGCCCGTCTACAGCCGTTTCATGATCTGAGCGTGGTGGCCGAGTATTGGGTGGCCGACTCACACTCCCTGGTGGGCCGTCTGACTCTGGAGAATCAAGCTGAAGAGCCCGGCGACCATCGTCTGCGGCTGCACGCTCTCCTGCGGCCCGACGAAGGCGGGTCGGCGATGGTCGAGCGGCATATGGAAGGGGCTTCCGTGCTGGTGGGTGAGACGGGCGATCTGCGACCATTGGTCTTCCTGAGCGGCGGGGCGGTCGCCGAAACCACGATGCACCCGGCGCTGGCGGTCCGTCACCGACTGCAACCGGGCGAACCGCAGCGGGTATTCTGGGCGCATATCGGGCAATCCGATCCCCAAGACGCGCTGGCTGCCGCCCGGGATCTGGCGGGCGCAAACTGGGAAGCGCTGATCGCGCGGTTGGAACGCACCAACGACCGTTGGATCCAGGTCGAAACCGGTGATCCGGACTGGGACGCGGCCCTCGCCGCCAGTCAGCAGGTGGCGCTGCGGTCGCTCGTCGGCTCCAGCAGTCTGCTGCCCCATCCCTCATTTGTGCTGCGCCGGACGACGGCCGACGGTCATTCCGAGAGCGCGGATGGCCGGGATTATGAGGCCCATTGGTCCGGGCAGGATCCCATGGCGGCCTATCAACTGGGCCGGATCGTGCTGCCGATCGCACCGGAACGGGTGAAGAGCTGGATCCGCAACTACATCTACGTCCAGGAGGCAAATGGCGAGATTGACTCTCGCCCGGGCCTGGCCGGGCAACGGGCTGGAACGCTGTGCCCGCCGCTGCTCGGTTCGTTGGCGTGGGAGGTGTTCCAGGCGACCGAGGATGACGAATTCCTGCGGGAGGTGTTTGACCCGCTGTTCGAATTTGTTCAGGCTTGGTTTGGCGAACGGCATGACCGCGATCAGGACGGCGTTCCTGAATGGGATCATCCGCTTCACTCCGGGTATCCGGATTCTCCGACGTTCGTTCGTTGGGGTGAGTGGGGAGAGGGGCTGGATATCCGCTACAGCGAAAGCCCGGATCTCGTGGTCTATCTGCTGGCGGACGTTCGCTCGTTGATGGACATGGCACAGATGATTGGGCGCAGTGAGAGCTTGCCGGAGCTGGAAGCCCACGCCACCGCACTGCGGCGCGGCCTCGGGCGCGCTTGGGATGAGGCTGCGGGCACATACCGCCACGTCGATCGGGAGCTTCATTCCGCCGCACAAGGAAGACTCCTCGGCGAAGGGCAGGGCGATTGTTCGATAGAGGTCGAGGAGGCCTTCGACCCGATGGTCCGGTTGGTCGTCCGGGTGCGCGGGCCTGAAGCCAAAGCCCAGAAACTGCACGTGACCGTGCATGGGCGCGGGTCAGGTGGAAGATTCAGCACAGAGCGGATGGACCGGAATGCGTTCCAGTGGTTCTGGGAATACGGGACGGTCACCACCAAACACACCTTTGCCCGGATCGACCGGGTCGAAATCAAGGGCTCCGGCACCGAATTCGACACGGAGGTCCGCACGGCGAATTTCCAGCGCAGGGACCTCACGTTGCTTCTGCCTTTGTGGTTGGGGGGTCTTGAGGGAGAAAGGGCCGAGCGGATGATCCGGGAGTCCCTTCTCGAGCCCGGGCTGCACTGGCGGGCTTTTGGGCTTTCTTCCTGCGCTGCGGATGATCCCGCCTACGATCCTGAGAAACGGTCCGAAGCGAGCGGGGTGCGCATGTTGTGGAACAACATGCTTGGTCAGGCCCTGCTGAGGCACGGTCGGCGGCGCGAGGCCGCCCAGTTGGTCGAGAATCTCATGTCGGCTGCGATCGAGTCCTTGCGGCAGGGGAAAGCCTTCCGCGCCATCTACGATCCCGATCGGCCCATGGGGTATGGGGCGGAGGATTCGGTGTGGGGTTTGGCACCCGTTGGCCTGTTCCTCGATGTGCTCGGAGTGCGGCTGATCTCACCGTGGAAGGTCGTCATCGGCGGGCAGAACCCGTACCCATGGCCGGTGCGCGTGCTGTGGAGGGGGCTGTCGATCGAACGCCCGACTGAAGGGGAGACCGTCATCCGCTTTCCGGATGAGCACACCGTTCGGATCGAGGACCCTGGCGAGCAGGTCATCGTGAGGCTGCGCTAGATGATGACTGCGTGATAGACTCGGCGACAGTCCACGAACATTCAGTTTTCCAGGATTCCTCTTTTGCGGAGGTCTTCATGATCGACGTCCTCCGGCCGGTCTTGGCCGTGGAACCCGCGAGCGGGCTGCTGCCGATGATCCTGGCCGTCGCCCTGCTGGTGGTTATAGCGAAGTTGTTTGGCGACCTCTCGATCCGCGCTGGTCAACCCGCCGTTTTGGGTGAGCTTGTAGCGGGCCTGCTGATGGGGCCCTCGTTGCTGAACATTATGAGCCTGCCGGTCCTTCAAGGCGAGGCCGTCGGCGAAATGGTGCATATCCTCGGTCAAATGGGTGTGATCATGCTGATGTTCGCCGCCGGCCTCGAAATGGAGCTCGCGGACATACGCCGGTCGGGGAAGCCGTCGTTTTTGGGCGGGACGCTGGGGGTGTTCTTCCCGCTCGGGCTCGGCTACCTGGCCGGTCTCCTGTTCGGTTTCTCGCAACCGGTATCCGTCTTCCTGGGGATCACACTGAGCGCCACGAGCGTGAGCATTTCCGCTCAGACGCTGCTCGACCTGGGTAGGCTGCGGACCCGCGAGGGGGTGGCGCTGCTGGGGGCGGCGGTCATCGACGATGTTCTGGTCATTCTCGCTCTGTCCGTCTTCGTGGCGCTGGTAGCCGGGGGCGGCACATTGTTCAGCCTCGCCGTCCAATTGGGCCGGATGGCGGTGATCATCGCCGCCGTCGCCGTCCTTTCCGTCTACGTCCTGCCCCGCCTCGCCGACTGGAGCATCCGTTTGAAGTCCAGCGAATCCCTACTTGCATTCACGCTGGGCGGGGTCTTCGTGCTGGCCTGGACGGCGGAGTACGTCGGAGGCGTGGCAGCCATCACAGGGGCCTTTATCGCAGGCCTAGGGTTAGGCCCCAGTCACCTGCGCGAGGAGATTGAGAACGGGCTGCACCGAATTGCCTATGCGTTTTTCGTTCCGCTGTTCCTCGTGGACATCGGGCTTCAGGCCAATGTGCGCGAGCTGGGCGCCGCGTTGCTCCCTTTTGCGACCGTCATCATCGTGGTCGCGGTGGTCTCGAAGGTGCTGGGTTCCGGCTTGGGCGCATTCATCGGCGGATTCGATTTGGGCGAGTCCTACCGCATGGGCCTGGGGATGATTTCACGCGGCGAAGTGGGTCTAATTGTTGCCGGTGTTGGCGTGAGCGAGGGGTTGCTTGAGGCAAATCTCTTTTCGCTGGTGGTCCTGATGGTCCTGGTGACGACGCTCATCACCCCGCCTCTCTTGAGGTGGGCTTTTGCGAAAAAGGAGGTGGCGGATGCCGCACCTGGTGAACCTGGTGGTGCATGATCCGAGCAAGGTGAACGAGGTCATCGACGCCTGGCTCGACGCCGGCGTGACGGGCATGACTTTGCTCGACAGCAGCGGCTGGAAACGAGCGACGCAGACTCACGAGATGCGCGATGACGTTCCGCTCATGCCCTCCGTTCGAGCGCTCCTGCGGGGGGAGGAGGAGCGCAGCCGAATGCTGTTCAGCGTGGTCGACGACGAGTTTGATCTGGACGCGCTGATTCGGGCTACGGAGGGAGTCCTCGGACGGCTGGATGCGGACGAGAACGGCATCCTTTTCGTGGTGCCGGTCACCCGCACGGCGGGCCTGCGTCCGGAAGCGGAACCCCGAGGTGAGTAAGGGCGCCGAGGAGCCGCGTTCGTCGATGAGCGAGCCCTCCCGAGGCGTGAGGGACGTGGCCGCGGTGATGAAAAAGAGAGTCTTCTCGGTCCATCGATCGGCAACGCTTGGCGAGGCGGTGGAGATCATGCTCGACAATCACGTCGGCCTGCTGCCGGTGGTGGACGACGATCACAAGCTGGTCGGCGTTCTGAGCCTGCGGGACGTGCTCCGGCTGTCCTGGCCGGCCTTCGTCACCATGCTGGAGGACTATGATTTTGTTCACGATTTTGGCGCCTTGGAGGAGGTCGAGATCAGCCCCGAGCTGCGCCGGACCCCCGTTGCCGAAATCATGAACGAGGCCACCGAGGTGGAGGGCAGCTGCAAACTGCTGCGCGCCGCGGCCGTCATGCGCCAGCACGGCATCTACGATCTGCCGGTGGTGGACGACGAGGGCCGCTTGATCGGCCTCGCTTCCTGGGTCGACGTGGGGACGGCGTTCCTCGACACCTGGACCCAGGATTGAGCATTGAAACGATAATCCATTGAGCCCAGCTCCGATCATCGCCTCCGCAATCTTCCTCGCAGCGCTCATCCTCATACTCTCGGAGAAGATGGATCGCACCATCGTTGCGCTCGCCGGTGCAGCCCTGATGATCGCCGTGGGTATGTTCTTGGGCTTCTACAGCGAACATGGGGCCATCGAGGCGGTCGATTTCGAAACGCTGGGCTTGCTGTTTGGCATGATGACCCTGGTTGCGCTGCTGAGCCCGACGGGGGTCTTCGAATATTTGGCCACGCGCGCGGCCCAGATGTCGATGGGGAATCCCGTTCGGCTGCTGGTTCTGCTGGGTGTGGTGACGACCGTCCTGTCGATGTTCTTGGACAACGTGACGACTGTGGTCCTGATCGCGCCGGTGACGGTGCTGGTGACGGAGATTTTGGGGATCTCACCGCTGCCTTTTCTCCTGTCCGAAGCGGTGCTTTCCAACACGGGAGGCGTGGCCACGCTCATTGGCGACCCCCCGAACGTTCTGATCGGCTCGGCGGCTAACCTGACGTTCAACGATTTCCTGGTCCACTCATTGCCAGTGGTGGTCGTCGCCTGGCTGGCCGCCCTGGGAACGCTGCTGTGGCTTTTCCGGGATCGATTGTCCCGAGAACCCGCGGATCCGGAGGTGCTGGATCGGCTCGACCCGGAGGGCGCGCTGAACGACCTTGAAACGGCCAGGAAGGTGGGGGTTGTGCTGTTGGTGACGATGGTGCTTTTCTTTCTCCAGGGGATATTGGGACTGACCTCCTCCTTCATCGCCATCAGTATGGCGGCCGCGGCGCTGGTGTGGTTGCGGCCCTCGGTGGAAGAGGCGATGAATCGAGTTGAGTGGCCGGTGCTGCTGTTCTTCGGTGGCCTGTTCGTCATGGTGGGCGGTCTGGAAGAGTCCGGCGCGCTGCGGGTGGTCGAGCAGACCATCCTGGCCATCAGCAACGCTCATGGACCTACCGTCACGGCGGTGGCGATCATCTGGATCGCAGCACTGGCCTCCGCCTTGGTGGACAACATCCCGATCACGGTCGCCCTGATCCCGGTCATTCAGTTCCTGGAGTCGAAAGGGGTGAACGCCTTCCCGCTATGGTGGGCTTTGGCGTTCGGAGCCGGATTCGGTGGCAACGGCACGATCATCGGCTCCACGGCCAACATCATCGTGGTTCAGGTTTCTGAACGCACCAATGAGCCCATCCGCAGCGGAGACTGGCATCGGCGAGGGCTCCCGGTAATGATTGTGACCTGTTTGATCGGATCGCTGGCCTTCGCGCTGATCTTTCCGCTGTTCACGCGTTGATCGACACGTCCCCGCCATGGGGACGACATCCCATGAGGCGGCCTAAATAGGATACAGGGACTGGAGAACGACTTTCGCCCGGTCAGGGCGGCAGCCGATGGTACATCCGGTTGTGGTAGAGAAGGGGCAGGTCGTCGCGTTCCACGCGGGCCGTGGAGACCTGACCTACGAAGATGGAGTGGGTTCCGGCATCGTGGGCGGCGACGACCTCACAGTCCAAGTACGCCAGGCAGCCTTCAACGATCGGTGAGCCCGATGGCGCCTGCCAGTGGGCGATCTCCGCTACACGGTCGGCCTCGTCAGGCACGCGGCCGGCGAACAGATCGGAAATCTCAGCTTGGTCTTGGGCAAGAATGCTGACCGCGAATACGCTGCTCTTGCTGACCAGCGAGTGGGTGCGAGTGCTTTGTTCAAGCGAGACCAGCACCAAGGGCGGAGCCAGTGAGATGGAGGCGAACGAGCTGACCGTCATTCCATGGAGCTGCTCGCCGTCGCAGGAGGTGACCACGGTGACACCCGATGCCCAGCGGCGCAGCACGGAACGCAGGTTCTCTGGCCCGACGGTCATGAACTCCCACCTCCTTTGAGGACGAGTGACATCAAGTGACTTCCCCCGCCTCGAACAAAGTGGCCATCACCGCGCCGGCCACATCGGTCAGGTCCTTCAAGGAACGGCTGAGGCGGCGGCGCAGGTCGGCTGGGCCCATCAACAGTGCCGGGACCGGATTCAACGTGTGGCCGCGTGCGCGCATGTCTTCCATGTTGCCATGGTCGGAGGTCAGCAGGACCAGGTGCGGCTCGTGCTGCCAGGCTTCGACCAAACCGCCGAGCACCCCGTCGAAGTCCTCCATGAGCGCGACGGCCTGATCGAACGCCTGCTTATGCCCGGCGAAGTCGCTGGCCCAGTAGTCAAACCAGGCCAAGTCGTAGCGCGAAGCCAGATCGGCAAGGTGGTGGCCGGCCTCCGGCGCGTCGTAGACGGGCGCCGGGGGAAAACTGGATTGGGCCGCCCATCCGGCGCCCGTGAAGTCCGCCGACAAGGCGCGTCCATCCTGCAGGTCCTCCGCCGTCATCAGGTCGATCCCGGCCGCGTGCACCGCCAGCGGAATGGCGGAGTAAAGTCGGCGTCCCGATTCGATCGCGTCGAAGTAGCGTGGGGGATAGGCGTTCAGGAGCGCGGCCCGGGCGCCGCGAGCGGTGACTTGCTTGAAGATGTTGTCCTCGCGCAAAATGGCGGCAATTTCGGGATTCGGCTTCGGGCCGTAGTGACGTCCGATCTTCTTGGGGACGTTTTGCCCCGTGAGCAGGGTGGCTTGGCCGCTGGCGGATTGAGGGGCACCATCCACGCCGAGCCGGGCGTCGAGGCTCAGCAGCGTGGCCCGTTCGCCGTGATAGGGCGCGCTTGAGCCGACCAATTTGCGGCCGGCCAGCAGCGCTTGCAGGTTGGGCATCGCGGCCACGGAAAACGGATTGCGCTCGGGGTCGTCCTCCCCCAGGCCGACCCCGTCGAGGAACAGCAGCAGGACGTTAGGCATCAGCCGCTGCGACGCCAGGTGAACCAGGCCGACTTCTTGTCCTGATACTCACCGTGCTCGATGTGGACGCGTTCAAACTCCCTGGAAAAGACCGCCACGATCCGCTCCTCGCTGGGCCAGGATCGTTTGGAAACCCCCTCGGGCTCCAGGAAACTGTACAGCAGGTAGGTCCCGCCGATGCGCAACAGCTGGGCGAGTGCATAAGCGTAGGGCCTTTGGTCACTCCGCTCGAGGACATGAAAGCAACCCAGGTCCAGGGCCAGATCGTATCGGCCGCTCACACCAGGAAGGCGGTTCGCCTCGGTCACATCCCCCTGCACAAGCGTGACCTCATGCTCGGAGCGGCCAGCTTTCCGCCGGGCTTTGGCGATCGCCTGCCGGGATATATCGACCCCGGTCGCCTGCCAGCCGAATTCGGCCATCGTGAGCAGGTTCGTGCCCGTTCCACAACCCATGTCGAGCGCCCGACCTGGTGGGCTTGCCCGGAGAAATTCCAACAGTTCGGGCGGCGACTCGTGCGTATCCCAGGGCGTATTGCCGAACATGTATCGCAGCTCGAACCGCAGCCGGCGCAGCATCAGACCCTCACGTTCGCCCCAAAGGCGCGGAAAGCGTTCTTCGGAAATCGGGCTCGGCGGCCCATTTTAGTTCCACCTACATGCGCTGGGTTAAGTAGGGTGGATGGATCCGGTTTTTCCGGACTTTCATCGGGCATAGCCAGATCTCCTCGGGCATGAAAAAGCACGGCGATTGTAACATCGTCGGTGAGTCCGACCCCAGCTTTGACATCGCTCCGTTCCTACCGTAGAATCCTCGAACCGAGTCTTCCTCGATGACCTTAATGAAATTCGTACGGAGGCCCCTCATCCCATGAAGGAATACGCCACGGAATCGCTGCGCAACGTTGCCCTGGTCTCCCATGCGGGTGCGGGAAAGACCTCACTTGGCGAGGCGATGTTGTACGCCACCGATGAGATCACGCGCATGGGGAAGGTGGAAGACGGGAGTACGATCTCTGACTTCGAGGAGGAGGAGATCCGGCGCACGATTTCGCTGTCCACCTCCGTTCTGCCGATCGAATTCAAAGACCACAAGATCAACCTTTTGGATACGCCGGGCTACACTGATTTTATCGGTGAGGTGATATCTGCTTTGCGCATATCGGAGGGTGCGTTGATCCTGGTGGATTCCGTCGCCGGAGTGGAGGTCGGAACCGAGGTGGTGTGGAACTACTGCGAGGAATTCGATCTGCCGCGCTTCGTCGTCGTCAGCAAGATGGATCGCGAGAACGCCAGCTTTAGGCGCGCGATGGGCTCGCTCAACACTCTATCATCGGAAGCGACTTTCCTGCCCGTGCAAATCCCGATGGGTGAGAAGCTGGATTTCGAAGGTGTGATCGACGTTCTAACGCAGAAAGCCTACCCGGATCCGAAGGGCGGCGGCAAACCGGTTCCCGACAAGTACCAGGCGGCGCTGGAGGAAGCGCATCTCGAGGTGGTGGAGGCCGCCGCCGAGGGCGACGACGCACTGCTGGAAAAATACTTGGAGGGGGAAGAACTTTCCCCCGATGAAGTGCAGCAAGGGTTGCGGGAAGCGGTCCGCGCCGGCCGCTATATCCCCGTGTTCGTTTCGGCCGGAACGGCCGGCCTCGGGGCGATTCCCCTGCTCGAGGCGATCCTTTCGCTCATACCCTCGCCGGCTGATGCGCCTCCGGTTGCCGCCGAAGGGGCCCAAGGGGAAGAGGAGCTCGAGGCCTCCGACGCCGGGCCGCTGGCGGTCTATGTGTGGAAAACGACCGCAGACCCGTTCGTGGGCAAGTTGACCTATATGCGGGTGTATTCGGGCGTGCTCAGCGGGGACACCCGGCTGTGGAACCAAACGAAGGCTGAACAGGAACGCTTGGGCACCCTGCACCTCATGCGGGGCAAGGAGCAGGTCCCGGTAGACCGTCTGCACGCGGGCGACATCGGCACGGTCCCCAAGCTGGAGGTGACGAGCACCGGCGACACCCTGTGCGACAAGGATCACCCGCTCGCTTTGCCCGTCCCCGAGTACCCCAACGCGTTGTACTCGGTGGCAGTGTATCCGCAGTCCCAGGCGGATTCGGCCAAGCTCGGGCCGACGCTGACCCGCCTGTCGGAAGAGGATCCGACTCTGTCCTGGCACGGTGAACCGGCGACGAAGCAGACCATTCTACAGGGGATGGGTGATCAGCACATCGACGTCGCCATTCGCAAAGCGGAGAGCAAGTTCCAGACCGAGCTGAGGACCGAGGTGCCGCGGGTCCCGTACAAGGAGACCATCACTCGGCCCGGCCGGTCGGAATACCGCCATAAGAAGCAGACCGGCGGGGCCGGTCAGTTCGCCGAGGTCCACATGGACATCGAGCCGACCGAGGATGAGGAGTTCGTCTTCGAGAACAAGGTGTTCGGCGGGGCGATTTCATCAGGCTTCATGCCGGCGATCGAGAAGGGCGTGAAGAGGTTGATGGAGGAAGGCGTTTTGGCTGGCTTTCCGGTCGAGAAAGTCAAGGTCCTGATCGTCGACGGCAAGGAGCACCCTGTGGACTCGAAGGCCATCGCCTTTGAAATTGCGGGCCGCCAGGCGTTCAAGATCGCGTTCCAGAACGCGGCGCCGGTGCTGCTGGAGCCGATCGTGAACATCCGAGTGACGGTGCCGGAGGCCAATATGGGCGACGTGCTGGGCGACCTCAACACCCGCCGCGCTCGAGTCCAGGGCATGGAAACTGAATTCGGCCGCAGCGTGGTCACGGCTCAGATCCCGTTGGCCGAGATCCAGCGATATACGAGCGATCTGCGCTCGATCACCGGCGGTCGCGGGGTCTTCACGATGGAACACAGCCACTATGAGGTGGTCCCCAGCCACATCGCGGAGGAGATCATCGCCGAGCAGGAGCGCTCGGAATCCGAGGAGGAGAACGGCGAGTAACGGTCTGGTGGAGAAGCCGGTACCGCGAGCTTCTCGGGCTTGAGCGGTTGAAAGGATCGCGCCATCGACGACGATTTCACCCCGCTGCGGTTCATCAGCGAAGAGATCGAGGTGAGTTTCGAGGAACCTCCGCTCCTGACCAAGCGGCCCAAGGCCCCGGATGCGTTCCGATGGGGTGGAAAGCGGTATGCCGTGCAGGAGCTGCTGGCGGCTTGGCGGGATTACACGCGGCGTGGTGAAATGGCGAAGAACATGAGCCCCGCGCACCTGCGGCTCGCCCGACAGCGCGGCTCTTGGGGAGTAGGGCGCTTCTACTTCCGCGTGCGGACTTCCGGTGGGCAGGTATTCGACATCTACTATGATCGGGCCCCGGAAGATGCCGGGGACCGCGCCGGGCACTGGTTCCTTTGGCGTGAAATGGAGCAAGGGGCGGGCTGAAAGCCGGTCAGTTGACCTCCGCTGGGGGCACCCAGCCGAGTCGTTCGAAAAGGCGTGGGCCTCCGTACGTCACCCAGAATCCGATGAGCGCGTATCGCAGGTAGCGCCAGGCCAATGCCGCCAGCGAACTCTCACCGAGGCTGAACGCTCCCAATCCCCAATACAGAAATACGAGCACGATAAGGCCCACCCCGTAGCGGGATAGACGCTGCGAAAGTGGTCCGCGGGCGTTAAATCCGTCCCATTCGTAGAGCAGGACAGCACCGGCCGCGAGCCCGAACAATGTGCCGGAGGCGGTGAAGAGATCATCGATCTTCAGCGGGTCGATCGCTTCTCCCGAAGCCGCGAGCGCCGTAACATGCCAGGTCGCCGGGATGACAAACGTCTGGGCGCGCACCCAAGCGACGAGTCCGGCAATGAGAATGAGTGCAGATCCCATAAATGCCAGCAACAGTCGGGTGCTCAGCCTCCGCTCACCCAGCCACTGGGCGATCGGCCGTTCCAGCGTCAGGAAACCGATCAGGAGCACCGCGCCGATCAGCGCCCCGGCCAGGACATCGTGGGGGAAGTGAACGCCCAGATACACTCTTGAGAAGGAGATGATGAGCATGAGGACCACGGCGCCGGCCAGTGCCCATGGCTCACGCAGCCAGGCTGCCATCCGGCCCCAAACGGCGACGGCGTTCTGAGCGTGACCTGAGGGGAGCCCATAGCTCGGTTCACTGCTCAGCCCCCGGATCCTGTCGCTGATCCAGTATGGGCGCGGGCTGCCAACCACCAGCTTCAGCGTCGAATTCAGCCCGTAGCTCACGAGCAGGACCAAGCCGATCCGGATTCCAAGATCTTTGTCATAGCACCAGAGCAGCGCGGGCATGATCAGCAGATAAAAGGGCGCAATCCCGAGCAGACTGAAGAAAATCATCGGCGCCTCAAGCCAGGCGCCCCAGGACTGTAGAAGTTGAATGATCGTCAGAGCGGTCTCCATTCCCATAAGCACAGGGAGAGGCCGCTCAGCCTCCGGCGGGCTTGAACGCCCCGCCGCTCTGGAGAACCCGCTCCACAAACTGTGAGATTTCGGCGAAGGCGCGTTCGCGCTGATCGTCGACGGGGATGAGATGGCCGCTCTCTTCGACCACCACGACCTGGACCGTGGGAGTGCCCAATCGCTCATGGATGCGCTCCATCGCCTCGGCGTCGACCGCCGAATCTTCGAGGCCGTGCATCAACAAGGTTGGCACTGTGACCTCCGACAGGTTGCGGCGCATCTCGCGCAACAGGACATTAAGCTCTGCAATCGCACGGGTCGGCAGGTGATCGTACGTCACGTGCCGTGGCCACTCCTCACCAGCATGACGGCGGCTCTCGGGCTTGGGCACCTTGGGCCAGAGCAGGCTGATCCATCGGGCGAACGGCAGTCTTGGATCATCGGGGAGCTTGTACGGGGTCCCCATGGCCACGACGCCATCCACCGAAAAGCGAGCAGCCAATACAAAACTCAGGACGCCGCCCATGGACAATCCCATCAGGAACAGACGATCGCAATGGGAGCGCAGCATGTGGTAGCCGTCCTCGGCCGAGGCGATCCAGTCGCGGTAACGGGCGCGGTTCATGTC
>CAZFCJ010000005.1:51921-62036 GCA_964517315.1 uncultured Anaerolineaceae bacterium
GGTAGCCGTCCTCGGCCGAGGCGATCCAGTCGCGGTAACGGGCGCGGTTCATGTCCTCTTCTCGGGTCGCGTGGCCGAAGAGCCGCACGCCGAGCACGCTGTAGCCCTGCCCCGCAAGGTGTTCGCCCAGCTCCCGCAGTTCATCCGGCGAGCTCGTGAATCCGTGCAGGAGAAGACAGCCGACTCGATTGCCCGGGTGAAGGAACGGTTCGCCCCCCGGAAGCAGGACGCTCACCGAAGGATTTCCAGATCGCGGACCAGGGTGCTCAGTGTTTCGACGCCCGAGCGGGTCACGACCACATCGTCTTCAATGCGCACCCCGCCCCGTCCTTCCAGGTACACTGCGGGCTCAATGGTGAACGCCATACCCTCGCCCAACGGCTCGTCGTTATCGCGTCGAATGTACGGTGCTTCGTGGGCTTCGAGGCCGATCCCATGGCCGGTGCGGTGCAGGAACTGTTCGCCGTAACCGGCCTCTTCGATCACCCGACGCGCCGCTCGATCGACTTCGCCCGCCGGCGTGCCCGGGCCCGCAGCCTGCCGCGCGGCATCATTGGCACGTCTGACCACCTCATGGATCTGGAGGAATTCTTGATCCACTTCGCCCAACGCGAACATCCGGGTCAGGTCGGAGCAGTAGCCGTCGATCCGGGCTCCCCAGTCGATGAGCAGGAGCTCTCCCACCTGCAGCTCTCGGTCGCTCGCGCTGGCGTGGGGAAGCGCGCTGTTCGGTCCGCCGGCTACGAGTGGGCTGAAGGGCAGCTCGGGCTCCGAGCCCGCGCGCAGAAGCTGCACGGTCAGTTCCCCGGCGACCTCCTTTTCGCTCATCCCGGGGCCGATCTTGGGCAGGGTGGCCTGGATCGCCGCTTCGGCCACCTCGACGGCGCGCCGGATGGACTCGACCTCACCTCGGTCCTTCGTGACTCTGAGGGATACGGTCATCTTCCCCGCGTCCACAAGCTGCGAATCGGGGAGGGCCTGCCTCATCAGACTGGCCTCTTGAAATCTCATCCCCAGGGGCTCGACTCCGATCTGCGCCCCGGCGAGATTTAAGGCCTCGGCCGCCTCCGCCACGGCCTGGGCGTAGCTGACGAGGTCTTCGGAATAGGTGAAGCAGTTGAAGTCCAAAGCGGAAGTGCCCGCCTTGCTGACCTCAAACGAGGGCAGGACAAGCCCCGGTGCGCCTTCGGCCGGGAACAGGCCAATGATGGGCCGTTCCATGAGGTGAAATGAGACGCCGGTCAGGTAGCGCAGGCTTGGTCCGGGGATCAGCGCCATGGCGTCGAGCCCACCCTCCTGTAGCAGTCCCTGCAGACTTTCAAGCCGTGCTCGAACCATGTGCACCTCCAGCCCCAGATTATAGCTCCCCCGGGTGGAGGCTTGCCGACATGCCGGCTTTCCATTAATCTGAAACCGAACCGTCGCGCGCGACCGAAATGATCTGTACCTCAGGGAGGAGAATGATGCGGGCAGCCCCATTTCGAACCCTGCGATGGGCCCTCGGCGTCGCCGTGCTGGCGGCGGCCGGCTTGGCCTGTACGCTGATCGGAACCGGCCTTACGCCGAGTCCGACGCCGCCGCCACAGCCCACGGCCACGCAGCTCCCCGCTTCCCCGGAACCGACCGAACCGCCCACTCAGCCCCCGCCAACGCCCACGCCCACCGTTGAACACCTGGTGACGCCGGGAGCGCCGGGCAGCGCCGAGCGGTTTCTGGACGATGTCGATTCGGCGAGCACGGCCGACGAGGGCCGAGCCGTGAGCGGCGAAAACTTCGAACGCAATCGTCTGGAGCGGCCGTTCAGTCAGGGGGAGATGAGCTACCGACCGGATGTCGACGTCACCCGGGCCGAGATTTCGTTCGATGAGATGTGGATGCACCTCCTGATCGAGGTTCAGGGGCCGGGACCGGTCGGCAACGGATATGCGGGGACCTACAGTGTCGAGCTGGACGGCGACATGGACGGGCGAGGGGAGTGGCTGATCATGGCGCAGGCGCCGGCGGCGGTCTGGAGCACCCACGGGGTTTCCGTATGGCTTGATGGGAATGAGGACCTCGGTGGCCAGGTTCCATTCGAAGCGGATGAAGTCCCCGACGGCGGGGACGGCTACGAAACCAACGTGTTCGAGGAGGGACGCGGCGAAGACCCCGACGCGGTATGGGCCCGCGTCGCGCCTGACGTGTCCGGAGTCCAGATCGCGGTGAAGCGGGATCTGATCGACGACGTTTCTTTCCTTTGGGGAGCTTGGGCCGAGGCCGGGAGCGGCGATCCTTCTGCGTTCGACTATGTGGATCGCTACACGCCCGCAGAGGCGGGGTCACCGTTGGCCGATTCGGAGCTCTATCCTCTGGGTTCCCTGGCGGCGATCGACAACACTTGTCGCATGTACTATGGCTTCACGCCGACCGGAACCGAGCCCGGAATATGCCTGGTGTTTGGCACGGTGCAGAACTGCACATTCCATCCCATGCGCATGGTGCCGGGGGACGTGATCATCCCCATGGTGCAGCGAGCGGGCTCGGTCAAGGAGGATGTGCCGCCGGGGACGTACAACTTCTACGACCAGAACGTCACCGAAGACGGCGAGCACCCGCTGGTGCTGACCGCGGACGTCCGACCCGGGGGGCTGGTGCAGATCGTGACCGACGGCAACGGCAACACCTGGCAGTGCCCTTGAGATACGGGGCCTCCGGGAAGTTGGCTAACGTCCCGCAAGCCCGCACCGTGTGTGGCATAATTTGCGATAAGGGGCGGGCACGTCAGGTGGTGCATCACGCTGGCAGCCCGGCCCCCGAACTTCATTCAAGGCATAGGAGTCGCCATGCAATTGGACGGAACCGTGACCATCAACGCACCCCGGGCAAAGGTGTGGTCCTTCCTGACCGATCCCCATAAGGTCGGTCAATGCGCTCCCGGCCTGGAATCGCTCGAGGTCGTGGACCCGGGTCAAAAATTTGAAGCCGTCGTCTCGGTGGGGTTCGGCTCCATGAAAGCGCGCTTTACGGCGGACATCGAATGGGTGGAGCTGGACGAGCCGGAACGGGCGAAGATGAAGGCGCATGGGACGGCTCCCGGCAGCACCGCCGACGCTACCAGCGAAATGACTCTGACCGCCAAAGGGGAGAATGAGACCGAGCTCAGGTGGACGGCCGACGTTTCCGTTCAGGGCACGATCGCCAGCCTCGCTTCGCGCTTGATGGGCAGCGTCACCCAACGACTGACCGGCGAGTTCTTCGACTGTGTGCGCGACCACATCGAAAAAGAGTAGGCGAGATGGCCGGCACGAAGGCTCCGAAACCAGGCTCGGCTGATCTCGGCTCGATCGAGGAACTGCAGTCAGCGCTGCGCGATCAGCGGTACGTCGCCGATCGAGGGCTTGCGACGGCCATCTATCTCGCGCTGAAGCTGGGGCGCCCGCTGTTCCTGGAGGGCGAGGCGGGAGTCGGCAAGACCGAGGTTGGAAAAGTCGTGTCGAGTGTGTTGGAGACCGACCTCATCCGGCTGCAATGCTATGAGGGCCTCGACATCTACCACGCGGTCTACGACTGGAACTACACTCGCCAAATGCTCCACATTCGACTGCTCGAAGCCCAGGGGGACGCGCCGCAAGAGCTGGAACTCTTCGGTTCTGAGTTCCTGCTCCGCCGACCGCTCCTTCAGGCGATCGACCACGGCGAAGGCCCGCCCCCGGTGCTGCTGATCGACGAGCTCGATCGGTCCGACGCTGAATTCGAGGCCTATCTGCTCGAGGTTCTGTCGGACTTTCAGATTTCAATCCCGGAGATCGGGACCATCCGGGCCGAGCGGCCGCCGCGGGTGATGATCACCTCCAATCGAACCCGCGAAATCCACGACGCCCTCAAGCGCCGCTGTCTATATCACTGGATCGACTACCCGTCGTTGGAGAAGGAGCTGGAGATCGTGCGGGAGAAAGTGCCCGAAGCCGCAGAGAAATTGGCGCGACAGGCGACCCGCTTTGTTCAATCCCTGCGTGAGGCCGATCTGTACAAGACTCCAGGTGTGGCGGAAACCCTGGATTGGCTCGAGGCGCTCGTCGCGTTGGACCGGCGCGAGCTGGATACCGAGGTGGTCCGCCAGAGCCTGGGTGCGCTGCTGAAGACCCAGGAGGATTTCTCAGCGCTGCAGGGCGAACGGTTGACGGAGCTGGTGGAGCGTGCCCGAACCTCGGCGTAGTCGTGACGGCGCGAATTTGCTTTCCAATCTAATCGGGTTCCCGCGCTACCTGCGCCGGTTGGGGCTCTCCGTTGGCACAAGCCAGACGCTCGATTTTCTGCGGGCACTGCAGTGGGTCGATCTCACGGATCGACCGGCCGTTTACAGCGCCGCCCAGGCGACGCTCGTCAAGCGGGCCAAAGACCTAAAGCTCTTCCGTCGTGCGTTCTCGTTCTACTGGTCGGCCGAGAGCGAACTCGGGGGTTTGCTGGACGAGGTGGAGCGCAGCGGGGAGCGGTCGCCTGGCAGCTCGGTGCGCCCACCGAGCCGAGATGCGGGGGCGGCAGATGGGGTTGATTCGCTCGACTCCGCTGAGGGCGAAGCGGGCGAAGCCGCTCGGCGGAGCTACAGCGCGGTTGAGGTGCTGCGCCACAAGGACTTCTCGGACCTGGACGAAGACGAACGGCGCGCACTGCGCTGGATGATCGCCGAGCTCAACGTGAGTTTGGGGCGACGCCGAAGCCGGCGCTGGACGGCCGGATCGGGAGATCGTTTGGATTTCCGGCGCTCGGTGCGCCTGAACCTGCGCTACGGAGGCGAGTGGCTGGCCTGGGCTCGGCGGAGTCCGCGTCACAAGGAACGCCCGTTGGTCGTGCTAGCCGATGTAAGCGGCTCCATGGAGCTCTACACACACATCCTGCTGCAATTCATCTACGGCTTGGTGCGCCTTCACAGGGCCGCCGTGGAGGCCTTCGTCTTTGGCACTCGGCTGACGCGCATCACCCGGACGCTCGAACAGGGCAGCCCCGAGCAAGCGCTGCGCCGGGTCTCGGAGAAGGTGCCGGATTGGTCGGGCGGAACGCGCATCGGCAGGGCGCTGCGTGAGTTCAACGTCGATTGGGCGCGCAGGGTGCTGGGGCGGGGCGCCACTGTTTTGCTCGTCAGCGACGGCTGGGATCGCGGCGATCCCGACGTGCTGCGGCGCGAAATCGCCCGCTTGCAGCGCAGCGCCGCCCGGCTGATCTGGTTGAATCCGCTGCTAGGCTCCAGCGGCTACGAGCCGTTGACGCGGGGAATGCAGGCCGCGCTTCCTCATGTCGACGATTTTCTCCCTATTCACAACTTCGCCAGCCTGGAGGATTTGGCGCGGCATCTGGAAAATCTGGCGGTGCGCGGTGGCAACCCAATGAAAGTGGGCGGGGCCAGTTTGATGCGGCAGGGAGGCTCATCGTGAAGGACATCGCATCCGAAGTACGGGCTTGGCAGGCGCAGGACGATCCTGTAGCGCTGGCAACCGTGATCGAAACCTGGGGATCTTCCCCGCGCAGGGTGGGCGCCAAAATGGCGCTGAGCGGCCGAGGCGGGATCGCCGGCTCGGTAAGCGGTGGATGCGTCGAGGGAGCTGTCATCGAAGTTGGCCAGCAAGTGCTCAAGGGCGGGGCCCCGCAGCTGCTGCACTTCGGCGTTTCGGATGAGACCGCCTGGGATGTAGGACTGGCCTGCGGCGGTGAGATCGATGTGTTCGTGGAGCCGGTGGCCGGCGATCACTTCGCGTTCATGGAGACGGCGATCGAACGGGACGAGCCGGTCGCCAGCCTGACGGTGATCGAAGGTCCGGTAGAGTCCTTGGGCACGAAGCTGAGCGCGCGCGGCCGGGGCAAAGCGGAATTCCTGGGCGAACTTGACGGCGAGTTCGAAGTGCGGGCTCGGGAAGTTCTGCTCGAGGCGCTGCGGGAAGGGCGGTCCCGAAGGGTGGAGGTCAAGGACGAAGTTCAGGCGTTCATCGATGTGATGACTCCCCGGCCGACGCTGATCATGGTCGGCGGCGTGCATATCGCGGTCGCACTGACCGAAATCGCCGCTGCCCTCGGCTACCGGACGGTCGTGGTCGATCCCCGTCGGGCGTTCGGATCCGAGGATCGATTTCCACAGGTGGACGAGCTGGTGCAGGCCTGGCCGGAGGAAGGCCTGGCCGAGATCGGGGTTGACGTTTCCACGGCCGTAGCGGTGCTCACACACGATCCCAAGATCGACGATCCGGCGCTGTTGGAGGCCCTGCCAGGACCGGCTTTCTATGTCGGTGCGTTGGGCAGCAGCCGCACCCAAGAGAAGCGCCGCCAGCGCCTGCGCGAGGCGGGCTTGAGCGAGGATCAGGTGGACCGCCTGCACGGGCCGATCGGCCTGGACATCGGAGCCGAGACGCCGGAGGAGATCGCCCTGGCGGTGATGGCCGAGGTCGTCGCCGTCCGACGGCAGGGTCGCTAAAACTTCCGGGAAGTCCAAACGACTTCCCTGAAGTTGCCAGCCTGAAGTTGCCAGCCTCAAACGCCGAAAATGTGAGTGATCAGCGTGGTGGCCGCCCCGCCTACGCTCTGCATCAGCGCCACCGAGGCGTTGGGAACCTGCACTTCGCCAGCTTGGCCTCGGAGCTGCAGGACGATCTCGCCGACTTGGTAAAGGGCGGTCGCCCCGATCGGGTGCCCCCGGGCTTTGAGGCCGCCCAGGGTCGCAACCGGAACCCGGCCTTGGGGTCCGATTTCGCCCTCTTGGGCCAGGCGCCAGCCTTCCCCCGGCTGGGCGAACCCGGTGGCCTCCAGCAGAAGACAGGCCATGATGCTGAACGCGTCGTGGACTTCGAACAGAGCCACATCCGCCCGGCTCACGCCGCCCTGGCGAAACGCCTTCTCGACCGAGGTGCGCGCCGCTTCGACCCGCAGTGGATCGGCCCGGTCGTACACGCGAAAGCGATCGGTCGCCGCGGCGGAGGCGAGCACATGGACCGGGGACTCGGTGAAGGCGGCGGCCTGATCGGCGGGCGCCAGAAGGACGGCGGCGGCTCCGTCGCAGATCGGGGAGCAGTCGAACAGTCGAAGAGGCGGATAGATCATGCGCGATTCGAGCACATCCTGGACGGTGATCTGCTTCTCGCGGAACACCGCGTCAGGGTTGTGCTGCGCGTTGCGATGGGCGTTGACCGAAAACGCGGCCAGCCCCTCGGCCGGGGCCCCGTAGCGCTGCATGTATTCGTTCATCATCTCAGCGTTGCGGCGGATCAGCGTGACCCCGTCGGGGACTTCCTCGGTCGCGTCGAGGGCCTTGGCCAGGGCCGGGGTCGCCACCCCCTCGCTCATCTTCTCGACACCGACGGCGAGCGCAAGATCGACCTCGCCGCTGGCCACCGCCAGATGCGCCAGCCGCAGGCAAGCGGCTCCGGTGGCGGTGGCGGCGCGCACCTCCAAAGCCTCCACGCCGGCCAGGCCGGCCTCGTCGGCGATCAGGCTGGCAAGGTGTTTCTGACCCTGCAGCTCGTCGCTCAGCATGTTGCCCAGGTAAAGGGCGTCGACTCGATCGACGCCGGCGTCCTCCATGGCCCGGCGCGCGGCCAGGGCGCCCATCTGGCGCAGCGAGCGCTCGGCCTTCATCTCGACCGGAAGCTGGCCGGTCCCAACAATGCTCACACGCCTCATGCGATTCTCGGAAGACACCTGAAGGCGCTCAGATCACACCCTCCTCGCGCATCGAGTCAATATCCCCCGGCTCGTAACCCAACTCGGCCAGGATGTCGTCCGTGTGCTGGCCTAATGTGGGAGGCCCGCGTCGGATTTTCGGCGGCGCGGTCGTCACGTTGAGCGGCGATCCGACGAGCGGGACCTGTCCGTCCTCCGGGTGCGGCGCTTGCTGGCGAAGTTTGTGGGCGCGCACCTGCGGATGATCGAACACCCGATCCAGTGTGTTGATCGGTGCCGCCGCAATGCCGATCTCCTCGCAAAGTTCAAGCCAATGCTCAGCCCGGCGGGTTGAAAAGAGCTCGCGGAGCATCTCGCTCACTTCGCCCCGGTGTTCGAGTCGCGCAGCGTTGGTGGCGAAGCGGGGATCGCTGGACCACTCAGGCCGATCGACCGCCTCACAGAAGCGCGACCACTGCTCGTCGTTGCCGGCCGCGAATGCAATGTACATGTCCTGGGCGCGGAAGGATTGATAGGGGACGATATTCGGGTGGGCATTGCCGTATCTCTCCGGAACCTGGCCCGAAACCAGATAGTTGCTGGCCACATAGCTCATCAGGGCCACCATCGAATCGAGCAGGGAGATGTCAATGCGCTGACCCTGGCCGGTGCGCTCGCGGGCGAACAGCGAAGCCAGGATCGAGTTGCAGGCGAACATCCCCGCCGCGAGGTCGGCGATCGCGACCCCGGCGCGGGTCGGCTCACCATCGACGGGCCCGGTGACGCTCATGAAGCCGCCCAGAGCCTGAACGATGAAATCGTACCCCGGTCGATCCTTATACGGGCCGCTGTAGCCATAGCCGGTGACCGTGCAGTAGATCAGGTCGGATCGGAGGCCCCGCAAGGCTTCATCGTCCAGGCCGAAGCGGGCGAGCGTGCCGGCGCGAAAGTTCTCGACCAGGATATCCCCCCGGCGGATCAGCTGCTTGAGCACATCCATCCCCCGTTTGCTCTTCAAGTTGAGCGTTATGCTGCGCTTGTTGCGGTTGGCGCTCAGGAAGTAGGCCGACTCTCCGCTCTCTGTGAACGGCGGCCCCCAATGGCGTGTGTCGTCCCCGCGGCCCGGCGCTTCAATCTTGATCACGTCGGCGCCGAGGTCGCCGAGCATCATGGTGCAGTACGGCCCGGCCAGTACGCGGGTCAGATCGACGACGCGCACGCCGTCAAGCAACGGGTTGGGGCTGGTCATCCAAACCTCCAGTGCGTCTCGGTGTCGGTTGAGGGTGGATTGCTGGAATTATACAGATCGGCAGGCTTCTCAAGTTATCGCCCAAGGTCCCTTTGTACGAACAAGCAGGCGGACTGTGATTTGTCGGCGGGGAGAAGTGGTAAATATAATAGGTGCAGGTGGTGGCCGCAGCGAAATTTGGAAGCATCCGGCGTGCAGCGCCGGTTTCCATCTTTACGCGGACTCTACTGCGAAGGTGGACCAAGTTCCGGGAGCCGTCCATGAAACCAGCCCCATTTAAATATCACGCCCCGACGACTGTGGACGAGACCCTGTCGCTTCTGGAGGAAGGCGGAGACGACGCCAAGCTCCTGGCGGGAGGGCAAAGCCTGGTTCCAGCGATGAACTTTCGGATCATGCAGCCCTCGGTGCTGATTGATCTCAATGAGGTGGTGGGCCTGGGATATGTCCGGGCGGAGGATGACGGCTTGGTTCGCATCGGCGCGATGACCCGTCAATCCGAGGCCGAACGTCACCCCCTGGTGGCTGAGCGGCTGCCGCTGCTGGACGCCGCCCTGCCGCTGATCGCTCACCCACAGATCCGCAACCGAGGCACCGTCGGGGGCAGCATGGTCCACGCCGATCCTGCGGCCGAGCTTCCCGTCGTGGCGGTCGCCAGCGGGGCAGAGATGAAGGTCAAGAACACGGACGATGAGCGCTGGGTGCAGGCTGAGGCCTTCTTTCAGGGCATGTTCACCACCGACGTGGGCCCGACCGAGCTGTTGATGGAAATCCGTTTTCCACCAGCCGAGCCGCGAAGCGGGTGGTCGTTTAAGGAACTGGCCCGGCGCCCTGGGGATTACGCCATGGCCGGCGTCGCCGCGGGGGTGATCCTCGACGAGGGCGGAAGCTGCCGTGAAGCTCGACTCGTGTATTTGAACGTCGGCGACGGCCCCATTCGGGCCCGGCAGGCGGAGGGGCTGCTGGCGGGGGAGCTCAAGTCCGTGGAGCTGTTTGAAGAGGTGGGTGAAACCGCCGCCCAGCAGGAGATGGCCCCCTACGGAAACGTCCACGCCAGCCCCGAATACCAGCAGCATTTGGCCAAGATTCTCACCGTCCGGGCCCTGGCAGAAGCCTGGGGACGGGCCGAATCTCAGCTTAGCTGATCCACCCAAACACACAAGCGGACCGGAGCGACAGCCATGCCAGATTTCATTCCCGTTTCCCTTACGATCACCGGCCAGACCTACGAGGCGCAAGCCGAGCC
>CAZFCJ010000006.1:0-58628 GCA_964517315.1 uncultured Anaerolineaceae bacterium
GGGCCAAGACGGTCTCAGCTTCAGGGATGATCGCCACGAGCACGTCGATGGCCGGTGGGTTCCAATGCTCAGGATTGCGGTTGAAGCGCCAGGATTCGTTCTTGCGCCAGTGGCCAAAGGTCCACGGGCCGCTGCCCACCGGCTCGGGGTTTTCGAACTCGTTGGGGGTATCCACCTCCTCCCAGATGTGCTTGGGGGCGATGAAGATGAACGGCAGTGAACTGTTGACGAAGGGTGCGAAGGCCTCCTTCAAAGTGAAGCGCACCGTTAGATCATCGGTGGCTTCCACGCTCTCCAAATTCTCAACCACACCCAGCCACTGTGGGAACTGATGCTGGATGGCGTAATTGACGGTGAATTCCACGTCTTCAGCCGTCACCGGCTCGTCGTCGTGAAAGCTCATGTCGGAGCGGAGCGTCAGATCAAGTGTCGTGTCGTCCGCCCAATCCCACGACTCGGCGGCCCATGGGACTACCTCGTTTTCGGTGTCCAAGCGCGCGAGGGTATCGTACACCCATCGCATCGTGTCGGTGTTGAACGAGCCTCCTGAGGCGATGAACGGATTGGTCGAGTTCCCCTCATGGTCGTTGGACACCTTGAACACCGTCTCGTCCGTCCTGGGACGGATGCTGAGATAGGAGAAGAGGTTGTTCCAGCGGGTAATCCCTCCGCCAAACACAGGGATAAACCCCTCCCAACGGTCCGAGTTGTAGGCCAACACGTCGTTGAGGAAGTACATGCTGTACCAGGGGTTTTCCTCGGCGAAGATCTCTTGGGCCTGGTGGATCAATTCAAGGCGCGCCTCGGGGTCTAACTCCCTGGCCTGGGCATCCACGATCGCATCGAACTCAGAGTTCGAGTATTGGGCCAGGTTGCGGCCGCCCGGTTCCGCACGTTTCGAGTGCAGCAGTTCGGTGAGGACCCAATTCGGGTCGAAGCGGTCGCCGTTCAGGCCCCACGCAGTGCCTGTAAACGCACCGTAATCGTGCTCGTTTATGGCTTTCTCGATCCAGGATGTCGGCGCCACGATCTGCACGTTCACCTGCAGCCCGAGCTTCTCCAATTCGGGGCTGAGCTGCCGCCAGGTCTCCTCCCAGGCCGTCGATTGCAGTTCGACGACCTCCAGTTCAGGTACAAGTTCACCGAGCTCCCCCCCGGTGGCCTCCGTGGCCGATGGCGCCCCGTCGGTCGCCGCCTCCGGTGCGCACGCGTGCAGTACCGCCCCCCCGACCACGATCAGGCCACCGCTTAAAAATTGACGGCGGGTAAGCCTGGCCGCATTCTTGTTTCGTCGGCTTTGGTCGATCTCCTTCATCGACATCTTCTCGTCTCCAATCTTTCTCATTTGGGCGAAATCTCTTCACGCGGATCCCAAATCCACGTATTGGGGGAGGGTCGGGCCAGGGGTCATCTCATGGGCAAGAAGCGCCCGACGCCATGCCGTCTACAGCTTCATTCCACCTCCTCCTTCTCCACCCGCGACTCCTCGGAACTGCCCTTGCGGAGAATGTTGTCGTAACGGAAGGTGAGTTTGGTTTCTTTGAGGACCCGGTTCGTCTGAATGCGGCGCACTCCGGGGATCGAAGAGACCGTCTCCGTCAGGAAATGAAACAACTCCTCCTCGGAATTCAACGCCGCGGTGAACATGATGTCATGCTCGCCCGTCGCGTAGCCGACGTACATCGTCTCTTCCAGTGCCGCAATGGCCTCCGCGATCTCACGAATCCGATCCAGCTCAACTTCAAGCCCGCTGATAATGCGGATATGCTGGCCGATTTTGGTCGGATCGACGATCGCCACAACCTGCATGATCTCTTCGTTCACAAGGCGCTCGATCCGGTTGCGTACCGTCACATCAGAAACGTCCAACTCCCGCGCCAAGGATACCTTTGTGCGCGAGGCGTCATCCATCAAGAGGGCAATCAACCGCCGATCAAGGTCGTCAAGCTTGATATCAGTCATATAGGCCTCACTGCAAATCTTGTACTACATTAATTAGAGAACGTCAAGTAATTAGGCGGATTCTTTCGGAATTCGAATCTATTTGGGCGATAAGTTGTCAATCAACAAAGTGAGCCGCCTGAGCCTGACCGGGCGCCGCTCACCGGGTAGCGACGGTTTTTGGCCTGCCATCCTCGCACGAGAGCGGCCGTCCAGGGCAAACAGAAGGCATCGTGGTGCCCCCTCGACGCGGCCCTGACCGCCCGGAGGGGATAGAATGAGATCGGCATTCCACACAACGGCCCCCAGCGATCCCGGTCGCGAACTGAGCCGTTCTTTTCTAGTAACGCCGATCGCTCAAGCACCAGCCCGGGTGGCAACGCTCTCTCAGAGGGCATGGTCTCGACCGAACGCTCCGGGAGAACGCCTCGGCCATCCGTGGCCTGCGCACGGACGCTGGCGGCACAAAGCGGACCGGATCCAATCGGGGTCGCGGCTTACACCGTGACAAGCAGCAAGCGCCAGATTGACCCATCTCAAGGAGGTAGCGGACTATGGATCAATCGGAATCGTCTCCGCACGCGGCTAGGAATACAGGCGATGATCAGGAATTGACGGCCATCGGCGATTCCGATGCCGTTCGGCGGCGCAGAAAGGGTTGGAATTTGTACGCCGCCGATCGTCTCGACGAGGCACTGTCGTTCCTGCGCGAGGCCCAAGAAGCGATGCCCGAAGACTACGAAATTTCGTTCCTGCTCGGGCTGACGTATAAGCGCCGCGGCTCGCCGGAGAAGGCCAAGGAGGCCTTTGAGCTGACATTCGGGAATCTTAAGTTGATTGAGGACGAGCGTCGGCGTGAGATGCTGCGCCGGATCGTCAAGCGTCAGCGCAATCACACCCACGCGGGCACATTCTATTTGGAAGAGGAAGGCTGATCCCGACCGCGCCCTCGCTGGTGAAGGCCGCCCGTTCATGCGTCCGCCGACCCTGAGTTCCCCCAGCGGCCAAGTCTTACCTTATCGAAGCAAATATCATAATTCACTTTGGTTTTCTAATTTCAGTCTCCTATCCTTTGAGAATTGCTTTGTTCTCCGATATAATGCTCTAGAAAATCGTCAGCGGTCTCGGAGGGTGTGGAGCCGGCAGGATGGCTTGGCTACGGGTGAAGCGGGATGAGTTCAATCAGGACATTCTACGTCACTACAGAGACTTCGTTCGGGCGCAAGATCAGACCTCCCTCTCCTATCTTCAGCGTCAACTGATCTTCGTCGTAGTATCCACCGTCAACAAATGTAGATATTGAGCGAATACACATGCCCAGTGGGTCCGTGAGGCCACACACAACGCCCGACTGGCTCGAGATCTCCTCATCGATTTCCGCAAGGCCGACCTTTCGGATCGGGATCGAGCCATGCTCGAATTCGCAGTCAAGGCAGCCCGTCACGAACAGGAGCTGAACCAGGATGAGTTGGCGCAGATGCGGGCCTTGGGATTCACCGATGCGGATTTGTTGGCGATCATATACTGGGTCGCAAACGTCAATCTCGCCAACACATTGACGGCGAATGTGGGACTGGCACTGCACGAAGGCATGGACGCGATCTTTGTCGAAGATGAGTCGCCTCAAGTCGATGCGAGCTCCCAGCGTTCGCTGGGGGGCACGCATGAGTCCCTGCGCGCCGGATGGCAGCGGGCCTCGATTCCGGCGATGGAGGGCGCCGACCTTGAGTGGCTCAACAGTGATCCGCTCAGCTGGGCGGACCTGCAGGGGAGGCCCCTTCTCTTCCTGCACCTGGATCTCACTCACGCCAACACCCTTCACTCGATCCCCCAGCTCTCGCGTCTGCACCGGGCAATGGGTGATAAATTGGTCGTCATCGCTCTTCAGGCCGGCGAGTTCTCGCTGGGAAAGGATCGGGGCTTTACCCTGGCTGAGATCGGGCGCTTGGGGATATCCTTCCCGGTCGTCTTCGATCCCGACTACCGCCGAATGGCCGGCGCGAACAACCGCTTTTGGCCCTCCCTTCAACTCATCGATAGAGACGGTTTCGTTCGTTTCCGTCAGTACGGCCCGGCAGGGTTTGGGGCGTTGGCAGAGCAACTGCTATCGATCGTGGATGGAGTGAACGCAGTTCCTGCGGCGCTTGAACCCGAAGGTGACGATCCCGGAGAGCAGCTCTGGCTGCATCCTGACGCCACCCCGGAGCTCTACACGACTTTTCGGGGCGGGAACCGCAAGGGTGGGCGTGTGGGGACCACTGGGGAGGTGAAGGGTTTCAACCAGGCAGAGGTCTCCGAGCCGGACTACCTCTATATTGAAGGGGAGTGGTCCATGGAAACGGACGGCCTAGTCTTGGCCTCGAAGACTGGAAGGATGCACTTCCGGTACCATGCTCAGAGGCTGGGCGTGCTAGTCTCATCCAGCGATACGAGTCGTTCCCGGATCCTTTTATCGCTGGACGGCGAGGATATCGACCGCGCGGCGCGGGGCCGCGACCTCGACGACTTATCTCAGCTCGACGTCGGGGAACCGCGGTTTCACTGGCTGGTCGAACATCATAGGTTCGACCATCATCACCTCGACGTACAGATCAGTGGGCCTGGCACGAAGGTGTTTAGGTTTAACTTTCTCCCCTTCCGTGGAGAGCCCCATGTGTTCATGGGGGCGTAGAGCTGTGCGGCCATGAACACAAGCAACCCGATGGTACGGCTCCTCGGAACAAACCAACTGGTGTTCGCGCTGTCCTTCGCCCGCATGGCGGATTCGATGGGCAACAGCATCCTGCTCATCTTGCTCCCACTTTATGTTGCCGAGGTCCCAGCCCACTTTCTGAATTTGCCCGAATCCGTCCTGGTGGGCATTCTTATCTCACTTTACGGCCTTACATTCACGCTGTTTCAACCGATCTTTGGCGTCCTTTCGGACCATTCGAGTCGGCGAAAGACGATCATCTTGGGAGGACTCCTCCTTATGGCGATCAGCACAGCGGCTTTCGTGATCGCGGGTCGATATGCCGAGGTGCTGGCCCTTAGGATGCTTCAGGGTCTGGCGGTCGCGATGACCATTCCGGCCTCTCTGACGCTGCTGGCGAACGCCACAGAGAAGCACTACCGGGGCGGTTCGATGGGAGTGTACAGCACCATGCGCCTGATCGGACTTGGGACCGGCCCAGTGGTCGCCGGATTCCTGCACGTACGGTACGGGTTTGACATCGCCTTCTACACTGGGTCGGGCATGGTCCTGGCCAGCGCCATTCTGGTTCAGCTTTGGGTCAAGGAAGAAATGGGCTCCCATGAGCCGGTCCACCCACCCAAATTCAAGCTTTTCGATCGCAAGGCGATGGATCGGGACATTTTGTGGTTGATGGTCGCCACAACCCTGATGGCCAGCGCCTACACGATGGTCAACACACTGGAGAACGAGTTCAACGCTCGCCTCCAACAGACCGCGATGGGATTTGGATTGGCTTACAGCGCTCTCGTCTTCGGTCGGTTGCTCTTTCAAGTGCCCGTCGGTCGCCTATCCGATCGGATCGGCCGCAAACCCGTGATCGTGGCCGGCTTGCTGCTCCTGGGCTTGGCCACGGCGGTGCTCGGCTACGTCAGGACGACATTTGAGTTCGCCGGCACACGAACCTTTCAAGGCATCGCGACGGCGGCAATCGGCTCCCCGATTTTGGCGCTGACGGCCGACCTTTCCGAAGAAGGAAGCGAAGGACGCCGTCTGAGTATCGTCAACACCGGTTTCGGGTTGGGCATCATGATTGGCCCTCTCCTCGCCGGTGTGCTCGCGACGGCCTTTTTCGAACTTCCCTTCTTGCTGGGAGGACTCCTTTCTCTATGCAGCGGGTGGATCGTGTATCGTTACGTACCGGAAAGCATCCAACAATCGGATCTGTACGATCTGGGCCCAGTGGAGACGACATGACCTTCAGACCTCACACCAATCTCGGAGCTAAAGAGGTCCACTAAACGGCATGGGCGACAGATTCGGAGTGAACTCGACCGTTGCTGCCCTTGCATTCGGCCGTTTAGTCGAGGCGATCGGCAACGGCATCATGCTGGTACTCCTACCGCCCTTCGTCGCTGCGCTCCCGACACTCCCGACATCGCTTCCAGAGACCGTGCTCATCGGCATCGTGATTTCACTGTATGGAATGGTCTTCACCTTCCTACAGCCTGTGGCCGCCATATTCGCGGACCGGATCCCCCGTAGAAAACCGATGATTCTGGCCGGCCTTTTGGTTATGGGCAGCGCCTCAGCTGGATACGCACTTACCGGACGCTACATCCAGCTGCTCGTCCTGCGCATGTTCCAGGGGATGGCATTGGCCGTAATCATCGCCTCATCGCTCGCCCTCTTGGCCAGCGAAACCAAGGCGGACACAAGAGGGTCTGCTATCGGAATTTACGATTCGATGCGGATGATCGGCCTGGGCCTGGGACCGCTGATCGGTGGTCTCTTGCAGGTCAATTTCGGCTTCGACACCGCTTTCTACGCCGGCGCGGTAGCCGCGCTCATCGGCGCCGCTCTCGTGTACCGTTGGGTTCAGGAGACGAAACCAGGGCATAATCCTCCAATGCTGGGCTCCAGCAAACTCTTCGACCGTTCCTTGCTCACCCCCAACCTGCTCGGTTTGGGCCTCGCGACGACCCTGGTAGCCGTCATCTTCATCACGGTGACCACCCTCGAAAACGTGTTCAACGCACGACTGGAACAGACATCGTTCGGATTTGGCTTCGCCCTGAGTATGCTCACCTTCAGCCGTTTGTTGGTCCAGGTTCCGCTCGGGCGGCTCTCAGATCACATCGGACGCAAACCCCTCATCTTGGCCGGTCTCCTGCTGCTCGTACCTTCAACGGCGTTGATGGCCGCCGTGACGACAACATGGCAGCTCGCGGCGCTGATGGCCATGCTCGGCATATCGACGGCCGCAATCGCCTCTCCGGCCTACGCCCTGGCCGCCGATCAATCCGAGGCGGGGAGCGAGGGCCGGCGAATGAGCATCGTGACCTTGGGCTTCGGGATCGGTATGATGGGAGGTCCCCTGTTCGCCGGTACACTCGCATCGGCTTCATTTGTTCTGCCGTTCGCCCTCAGCAGCTTCGCAGCGTTGCTCGGCGCCTGGTTCGTTCACAATTTCGTTCACGACACTCCCAATGTGCCCGTCTCTGCGCGCGATATCGGTCAGGGATGAATATTGGATTCCGAGGCGCGCCCAGGAGAGTTCTCTCTGTCGTCGACCACAAAAAGGAGCTTCCGACAACATGGATTCTGCCCTGAGCACACCCCTGGAAGTCCCAGTCAACGGAAGGGACTTCCGCGGCGATTACCCCGCAGTACCCATCAGCGGGGAGATCCTCGCTGAGGTGGAGGCAGCCGGAAAGCGTGGTGAGACGCATTATGTGCAGGTCCCAGGCATCCCTGCCCTGCGAGAAGCTGTCTGCCATTTCCTTGCCACTTTGGGTCTGGACCGTCCAGCGGAGGACATCGTCATCACGTCTGGGGAGCAGGAAGGGCGGTTCCTCGCATTAGGAGCAGTCCTCGGGCCCGACGGCACAGTGGCAGTCCCAGAGGTCGTTCATCCACGAGCGAGACTTGCTCTGGAAGTGCGGCACGCGAACTCCCTGACCGTGGAAGTGCCGAGGGGCCAGCGTTATCTGCCCTCCATCCCCACAATCGAGCGAATCGTTGACGGAGGTTCTCGTCTGCTCTACCTCGAATCACCGAGTCGGCTGACCGGATTCGCCTACTCCGAAGGTGAAGTTGAAAGGCTCGGCGAGCTTGTCAGGGCCTATCAAGCCGATGTCGTATGGGACCAGACCCTGGCCCCTGCTTACCTCGGCGAGTATCAATCGCTCGCCAATACCGCCCCCGATCGTACTTTGGCCTTCGGGTCGCTGTGGCCCGGGCTCGGCATGGAGGCGTGGCAGCTTGGCTACATCCTCGCCGAGCCGGAGATGCGCGATCGGCTTGTGCGAGGCAAACAGATCTTGACCATCTGCACCTCAGCCCCAGTTCAAAAGTCCGGTGTAGTTGCGGCTGACGTATTCGGCACTGAGCACCCTAACCTACTGGATCAAATGCGGGAAATGCGAGGCGAAGCGCTGAAAAAATTCTCGCATAATCCAGCCCTGCTCACCAGCCCAACGGCAAGCATTCTGGTCGTCAGAGTCGATCACGCCGACGAGGTATGCGATCGCCTCGACGAGGATTGGGGATTTCTCCTGACCGACGGCTCACAATTTGGAGCGCCGGAACTTGTGAGGATGACGATGAAGCCGATACCCGAAGCGTTCGAGGTGTTGGAACTCTTGAGCCAGCCGCTTAACCAATGACCTCCCAAGATAACGGCGAGCAAAAAGCACGCGGGACGAGCTTCCTTTATGCCCTCCTGGAGAAGGCGCGCCAGTACGACGACTTAATCGCCATGGGCCGGGGGGATCCTGACCTGGACACTCCGGCCCACATCCTCGAGGCCCTCAGCGCCTCCCTGCGTCGTAGCGAAACGGAGCGGCCCAACATCTACGGACTATCGAGTTTGCGCAGATCGATATCCGAACGAGTTCGATCAGTGAATGGGATTGAAGTCGATCCGGATCAGGAAGTGTTGGTGACCAATGGCGCCCAGGAGGCCGTGTACATCGCCATCCTGACCCTGGCTGAGCCTGAATCGGATATCCTGGTTCCCGTCCCCGCCTACAACTCCTACCGCAACGCGATCGCACAGACCCAGGCCAGACTCGTCCCGATACTGACGGCGATGGAGGATGCGTTCGAGGTCAGCGAGGAGGCGGCTCGGGCTGCTATCACCCCTGAGAGCCGCTGTATTATATTGAACTCGCCCAACAATCCTTCAGCTGCGGTCTTGTCGCCCCCAGTCGTCGAGAGGCTGGCGGAGTTTTCCGCTGAGCGGGACCTAAGAATCCTCGCGGATGACATCTACGATCGTTTCCTGTACGACGGCGCACAGCACCTTTCTCCAGCTTCTCTGCCAGAGGGGCGGGACCGAACTCTCACCGTCAACGGCGTATCGAAGGCCTACTCCATGACGGGCTGGCGCATGGGATGGGTCGTGGGACCAGTGCCGCTCATTGACCGCGCCGCAGAACTCAAAGCCGGGATCAGCGGCCCGACTTCTCTGGTCGCCCAGCACGCAGGGCTTGCGGCGTTGAACGGGCCCCAAGACTGCATCGACGAGGCCCATCAGACCTACATTCGCAGACGTGCTGCGGTTCTGGAGAAGTTAGACCAATTGGGGTTTACGTACGGACGGCCAAAGGGCGGTCAGTTCGTATTTGTGAACATAGAGAGCACTGGACTGGATGGTTGGGAGTTCGCGCAAAGGATATTGGATAAGACACACGTCCTTGTCTACCCGGGCGGGGCATTTGGGGACGATTGGCGCTCTTTCATACGCATCACCTTCCTCCAACCGCAGGCCGTTTTGAAGGCGGGTTTGGATAGGATCGCCGAGGTCGTGGACGAGCTTTAGGCTATGACCTTCAACGCCACCGGGAGGACAGATACAGCGAGGCGTGGGTCAACAGCCCACGCTCGCCGGCCACCTCCTCGCCCCAAGACCAGCCTCGATTGTAACCGCGGTTCAGCGGCACTAATGGGGTCGGATACACTGAACTTTAGTCTAGACAACACCGAAGGCCCCGTCGGTGCTCACCGCTACCTTGTTCCCTTGGCCCGGCCTACTCGCGATGGACCCTTGACGTTGCGCATCTTCCCGCGTGACAGAGTGTTCGTCCTGCGGGTGGGGTGCGTTCTGAGGATTCCGACCTACGCTAATGGGGCCGCGCATTCGGGGAGACCCCATCCGAGCTCCCCGCCCTGGCCGATCGGGCTCAGCCGGAGCCCGTTGCGCCGCCGCGGGTCAGCACTTCGGCCAGGGTCAGCCCCAGCAGGATGACCAACCATAGGGTGCCGGCGCCCGCAAACAACCGAGCCAACCCGCTCGCCCGGCGCAGGTGCATGAAGTAGAGGGCCACCAGCCCGGCCTTGACCACCGCGATCCCCAAGGAGGCCGGCAGCTGGAGCCGGCCCAACTCCAAGAACGTCACACCGACCGTGGCGCCCAACAGGACCATCAAGGCCAGGTAGACAAGGAGATAGGTGCCCGTCCGCGATTCTCTCGTGGCTTTCATCAACCTCGACCCACGAGATACAAGAGCGGAAACAGAAAGATCCAGATAACGTCGACAAAATGCCAGTACACGCCCACGAGCCCGGCCGGTCCGTGCCACTTCGTCGCGTCGGATGAACGCCAGGCCCCCCATGCCAGCAGGGCCACCGCGGCCACGCCGAGCAGCAGGTGTAGCGCGTGCAGACCCGTCATCACCAAGTAGAGATTCAGAAACAACTCCACGCCGGGCCTCACACCCGCGCCCAAATTCAGGGCCGGCATCAACCCCTCGTGAAACTTCTCAAGATATTCGAAGCCCTTAATCCCCAAGAAGACCGCCCCCAACAAGGGGGTCGTCGCCAGGAAGGCGAGCGAGCGTCGTCGGCGCCCGAGCCGCAGCGCGTCCACTGCCAGCGCCATGGTCAGGCTGCTGGTGAGCAGCAGGCCGGTGTTCACCGAGCCCAGCAGCAGCGCAAGGTGCTGACTGCCGGCAGCGAAAGCCTTCGGGTGAAGCCATCGGTACGCCGAGTACACGGTGAACAGACCCCCAAAGAAGAGCACCTCGGAGGCCACGAATGTGCACAGCGCCAGCCTGTCAGCCTCCAACGGCTCATCCTCGGCGTGCACGTGCCCTTGGTGGTCGCGGATCCCTCAACCATCGGTTTCGTTCTCCAGACCGTAGGCATAGGCAGGTTCAGTGACCTCGGGCATGCGCTCAAAATTTTCCGGCGGAGGGGGCGAAAGCGTCGTCCACTCCAGACCCTTGGCACGCCACGGATTCCGATCCGCCACGGAGCCAAAGCGCATCGACCAGAGCAAGTAGGCCAGAGGCAGCACGTAGCCTACGGCCAGGATTGGAGGGTTTGAATATGTACCAACAGATATAAGCGACAGTCTGATTAACTGCATGCAGGGAATTGACTTCCCATGCACTTATCGGTTCGAATGCACCTCATCAATGGATCTGACTCCATTAAATCCCCGTCGCCATGCGGCGGCTGACCCGTGAACCGCCTCAAGAAGTCGAAGAGAATACGCGCGGTCGGTAAACCCGTGGAAAATAACCCATGCCATACCCTCGCTAGATACCCGATCTATTACATTCGCTCGGGCCGGCTCTTACTATCGACCCACAACCGGAAATCGAATGCCAAGTGGAGGAGGAGCAACTGTGCATAGGAACAAGTTTTACGTATGGGGTTTACTGGTTTTGATCCTGGCTCTCGCCTTGGGCGCTTGCGCCGAGCAGGGTGAAGATCTCACCGCCACTCCGGTCGGAGGCGTGGTGACCGAGACAGCCGAACCGAGCCCGGTCGAGACCGAGCCAGCGGCCACTGAGACGGAGGTCACCGAAGCCCCCGCCGAGACGGCCACGCCGACGCAAGACACGGGCGAAATGGAGACACCCGATTCGGTGCGCGCCCAGGACTTGCTCGATGCCGAGGTTCACATCGGCAGCGAAGCGGAGGCCTCGGCTGAAGTTGAGGATCTACTGATGGATGCCAATGGCAACATCCGCTGGGTGATCCTTACCGACCTCGAAACCGATGAGACGCTGGCCACGAGCATCGAGAGCTACCGCTACGAACAGCGCGAGGAAATGAGCCGGTTGACGGCTGAGACGGATCCCAGGGCCGAGGCCGAAACCATCGACCTCGACGCTGCCTTCGGCGACGATGCTTTCCTGGACGAGGATGCCGAAGTCCCGGCCAGCTTCTCCGGCGAGCAACTGATCCGCATGAGCGGATACACCGACTTCGACCTTCAAAATGATGCCGGAGAAGACCTGGGTGAGGTTGAGGGTCTGATCATCGACCTGCAATCGATGCAGGTCACCTACGCCATCGCAGATGTCGGCGGGTTCCTGGGAATAGGCGAAAACACCGTTCTGATCCCTTGGGAGCGGCTCGAATTGCAGCAGGCTGACGACGAGGAGCAGCCTCAGTTCGTCCTGCCTGGTGTGGATCAGGAGAGACTGGAGAACGCCCCCACCGTCGATCTGGACGCCATCGACCTGAGCCAGGAGAACTGGGACGAGGAATATCAGTCCTTCTGGACAAACGGCAGCTAGCATCAGTCACGCTTCAAATCAGAGAAAAGTGCGGTGGCTTTGAGCCACCGCACTTTTTCTTCCATTCCCCGCAACGCGCGAAACACCAAGGGGTTCAAGTTGAAGAGCTTGGAATCCGATTCAAACTCGCCGATCGATCCCACTTATATCTGCCCTCCTCCCCGACGATAGATACTTCCCTGCCGACTTTATCCCTACCATGAAGAACGGGCGTGGGAGGTCATCGAAGCGCTCAATGGGAATTCAGGGGAAAGCCCCTCATGAAGGTGTGTCTGACGTACTTGCGCTGCTCGGAATTGATTCATACCCGATGTGGGATTTAGAGTGGGCGCGAGCAAGCCTGACGACCTTTTTGCCGCCATGGCCATCTATATTATCGTCGTTCACGACCCCGATTTAGCGACCGAGAATTATGAAGTGGCGACTGAACAAGCGGCACTTGGGGATCGTGAGGCCCTGCTCGCAAAATTGGTCCGCAAAGTATCGAAGCATGATCGGGACGCCTGAGCAGCCGCTATTGAGAGCCGTTGTTGCTGCGGGCCCGCTGGTGGCGAGTCCTGCACTCATTTCATCTGTCCATTGGCGTGGGCGGCCCACAGTCGTCGCCTTGATCTGCGCACAACGTTCTGGGCTCCGAAGGGATCTAACGAGGCCCCCGTATACGTGCAGTAAGAATGCTGTTCCTGAATGGGTCCCCGACGAGCTGGCCGGCAAGCCGTGCGACAGCCACCTCGACCAGTTCAGTGAACCATCCCACCGGCCAGCTGCGGATCCCTCAACAGTTCGAGGCATTCCTCTTCAATTTGCCGCACTCGCTCCCGCGTGATTCCGAGCCGCCGGCCAATAGCCGCCAGGGAGTGCGTTCGCCCGTCACGCAGGCCAAAACGCAGTCTGATAACCAGGGCCTGGTGCGGGCTCAAGTGCTTCAACAAGTCCTGAACTTGCCGCTCCAATTCTTGTCGGCGGTCATCGGCCAGAATCGGATGGGGGTCCTCATCCGGTATGGTGTCTTCCAGCGTCCGTAGACCTTCTCCGGGAACGCGCTCGTTCAGAGATACTGGGTGGAGGGCATACTCCTGAAGTTGCCTGACCCGTGCCGGCTCGATCCGCAATTCCGAACCCAGTTCCTCCTCCGTGGGCTCACGGCCCAGGTCCTGTTCGAGCCGCATTCGGCACTTCCTCATGCGGGTGATGGCGTTGATCGTATGCACGGGTATGCGGATGGTCCGGGCGTTGTTCTCAATGCTCCGGCGGATGGATTGCCGAATCCACCAGGTAGCGTAGGTGGAGAATTTAAAGCCGCGCCGGTGGTCAAATTTTTTAATCGCTCTCATCAAACCCAAGTTGCCATCCTGCACCAAGTCGGCCAGCGGAACCCCTCGACCGACGTAACGTTTGGCCATGCTGATCACCAGGCGCAGGTTCGCCGCAATCAGATGCCGACGGGCGGCCTCGCCTTGACGGATGCGCCGGACCGCTTCCTCCGGGGAGAGATCACCCGCGGCTAATTGGCGCCTTGCCTCAGCACCCGCTTCAATCCGCTTGCTCAAGGTGACTTCCTGCTCCTGAGTAAGGAGTGGCACCTGGCCGGCTTCGTCCAAGTAGAGACTGAAACTGTCGCCGTGACGCCGTCCTTCCGAACCATCCACGCGGGATCCGTTCTTCGACTGCTTGAGTACTTCCACGCCGCGTTCCTCAAGCTGCTGCTGAACCCAGACAATCCGCTCCTCGTTGCCGGCACCATTGAGCAGACTGCTGATGTCCTGCCGGAAGACGTAGCCTTGAGACTCGGCGAGCTCAGTGAGTTTTTCGATGGCCTGCTTCTGATTCAACGGGGATCCCTCCGATCATGATGGGGAAAAGTGGGTCGCCCACGTCGCGTTTCCTCTGTCCTCTTAGGGTTAGGATCCGTCGGACGTTGGTGACCAGTCAAAATAAGACCCGCATCATTAAATTCTGGTGCAGGGGATCGACGTTCATGATCCGCGCCCCGATGGGGAAGCGCCTCCAGTCGACGAGCCTCCTTCACCATCACTCGCCAGTCTCTACGTTTACCTCCGTATGGCACAGGCAGCCACGCCAGGAATTTATAGACCCATCGCCCTCAAGTTCAGGCGTCCTCATTTCATCGCCTGATTCGGCCACTTCGTACCGGCAGACTAATGTGAATCGATCCGGCTGTCATGTACCCCAATGCATAGACTCAGGTAGAAGCCGCTGGATTCCCATAGCTCTAGGCTGATCATTGATGGCATCAAACTGCGGCCGACGAGGGCGTTGGAGTGGAACGGAAGCGGTCAATGACCCATCGCGATTGAATTCGGCCGCCGCTGACATCCGGGAGCTGGATTCATGAGCGGATGTCCACGAAACGCCTGGCTCCGGATTGAATCCTCTGTCGTATTAGGCTTGAGACTGGAGCCAACCGTAGCCGTAGGGGCGCAGGAGCAAACGTTGCCCTTCAATTCGTAACGGTTGCCGTCCATCGGAAAGCAGCGTGGTGAGCTCGGCGGATTCGGCACCGATGGCCTCCAGACCCACCTGTTGGGCCTCTTCGGTCAAGTTGTGCAGCGCGGTGACTTCCCTTCCGTGCCAGCTGCAACGGTGGGCGAACACGTGAGGGCTCGACACTTCTAGAACCTGGCAGGCTCCATTGCCCAGCTCAGGTGCGTCCCGCCGTGCTCGGAGCATGTGCCCAATCCGGCTCAATAGCGAATCCCGATTACTCTGCTGATCCACCACGTTGATGCGTTCGTAGCCGAATGGGCCTTCATTAATTACCGGCCGGATCAGATGGTCCGGCTCGGCGGTCGAAAATCCTGCGCTGCGCTTCGCCGTCCATTGCATCGGCGTACGAATCGCGGTCCGGCCGCTTAACGACAGATCGTCTCCCATACCGATCTCCTCACCGTAGCGCAGCACGGGCGTTCCCGGCATCGAGAACATCAGGCTGTAGGCCATTTCGATCTTGGCCCGCTTACCCTTGAGCATCGGTGGCAGCCGCCGTCGGATGCCGCGACCGAATATACGCATACGCTCTTCCGGGGCGAATTTTTCAAATACCTCCTGCCGCTCTTTATCCGTCAATCGGTCCAGGTTCAGTTCATCATGATTGCGCAGGAAGTTGGCCCACTGACCGTTCGGTGGGATGGAAGGGATCTCCTGCATGCTGTTTCGGATGGGTTCCGCCCGCTCCCGTGCCAATCCCAAGATCAGGTGCTGATTGAGCAGGAAATTGAAGAGCATGTGCATGCGGCTGTCGCCGGCGAAGTACTCATTGACCTTGTCCGGAGCGACGTTGGCTTCAGCCAGCAGGATCGCGTCGCCCTGATGCCACGACAGGTAGTCCCTGAATTCGTCCAAATAGAGATAGGGATTATCAACATGGGGATCATCGATCCCCTTCAACTCGATCAGGAAAGGAGCCGCGTCCAGCCGAAACCCCGATACCCCCAAGGCGAGCCAAAAGCTCATGATCTTGCGCATTTCCTCCCGAACCTGGGGGTTGGCGATGTTCAATTCGGGCTGGTGCTTATAGAAGCGATGGTAGTAATAGGCGCCGGCCTTCCGATCGTATGTCCACGTGGATTCCTGTTGGCCGGGGAAGACCATCCCCTTATCGGCTCCTTTGGGTTTCTCCTCCGACCAGACGTAGAAATCGCGGTACTTCGAGTCAGGGTTTCGCCGGGCCTGCTTAAACCATGGATGGTTGATTGAGGTGTGATTGATCACCAGGTCGACGACGACTCGCAGACCGCGCTCCCACGCCAGATCCATGAACTTGACAAAGTCACCAAGGGTCCCCAACCGGGCATCCACTCCGTAGTAGTCCAGTACGTCATAGCCGTTGTCACGGTTGGGTGAAGGGTAGAAGGGCAGCAGCCAGATTGTGTTCACGCCTAAATTGGCGATGTAGCCGATCTTTTCGCACAGACCGCCAAAATCACCGATGCCATCGCCGGTGCTGTCTTTGAAGGTCTCAACATCCAAACAATAGATCAACGCATTCTTATACCATCGTTCTGTCATGACGAACCCTTCACCCGGCTAGCGATCGGTCAACGCTTACGATCGCCCTTCATGAGTCTTCTTGGCGATCAAGTATTTTGCATGGGACCATAGCAGGGGCGAGGCAATGTCGCCCCAGAATCCGCGCCAGGGCTCCAGGTAACTCGGCTCGTTCATGTTTTGTGGAATTTGTTCAGGAAGCCAACCGCGTTCATTCGCCTGCTGCTCCACCCAATCCAGCAGAGGTTCGGCCCGGCCCAATCGACCACAGTCGAGGTGGTATTTGGCCAGCCAGGCCGACAACAACAACCACGCGCCACCCCCATAATAAGTATCCTGTAAATTGCGGTGAACGCCCTGACCGCGCCGCAGCTGTTCTTCAATTCGCTTCACTGTCCTCACGAGCCGAGAATCGTCAAGGGGGACAATGGTGGACGGAAAGGCCACTCCTAGCAAGCTAGCATCGATCCGCGCGTCGCCCACCGAACGAATAAAGGCCCCATCGAGCACGCCGTTGTGGAGCACGAACTGCCGGATCTGATCCACTATCTGGATCGGAATCTGATCGTTAAGGCGCTTCCAGGCCTGCAACCCGGCCCAGATCGATGCCAAGGTGTAGATGTGCAGTCGGCGGTCGGCCTCCTCCCACACGTCGTAGCAGGGCACGCTCCACAGGGCGACGAGGTAGCCGCTGAGGCTTTCAGCGGCTCGTCTCATCTCCTCCGGCAGCTCGTCGACTTCCGTCAGTCGAGCGTGCTGCTGCAAGGCCCATAACCAGGTGCCCAGTCCGTCCAGTTGAAAATTGGACCATGGCATCTCTTTCACTGGCCGGCCCTCTACAGTATAGCGAGTGTGAAGAATCATATCCTCTTCCAGTGGTTGGCCATCCCGGGCGCGTTCGATGGCGGCCACCAAGCGATTCTCACGAGACAAGATAACCTCGGACGACCAATGGAAGAACCGTGTGGACGATGTGCTTTCACCCCATAGGTCAAGGGCGTGGGCGCAGTAGGCTCCATCGCGAAACCAGCAGTATTGGTAGGGTCCAAAATTGGGGCCGGCGATGTAGGCGCCGCTCTCGGCCTGGTTGGCGGTGATGATCTCGATGCTTCGGCGGGCTAGATCCATTGGCCTCCTTCAGCGAGTCAGGCACAGGAAGGGCCGACCTGGGCGGAACCTTCGATCCTCTCGGTGGCCAGGGACAAGAATGGATTTTCTCCTGTGGCCGCGCCGGGAACCGAGTCTACAGGGCCAGGACGCGCTCATCCGACCACATGGGAAGCTCAGTCGGCTACGAGCCTCGTCCAATGACGCGTATAGAGCCTCTCGCCCCCGGCGCCTTCTGATCTCGCCACGGATGGAAATGAGCGCCCGATTTGATGCACAGCGGACCGGAAGCACACTGGAAACAGTGCCTGATCCATGATGAGTGCGATTGGCGGGGCCCCGCCGGCGCTATGCGAGCGGTGCCTCGGCTGCTCAGCTAATGCCAGTACGGCTCGTAACCATAGTAATCGTAGATCTCGATCAAGAAGTCACGTTCGACGGTCTCCGGCCAGTCATCCTTGTCAAATCCAGGCGCGTTCTCCAACTCCTCCTTGACCACATCCAGGATCAACCGCTCGTTCACGGTGTCCACCTGCAGGGCGCCCCATGGGATCGCGAAAAGCTTGTCACCCATTCCCAGGAATCCCCCGAAGGACAGGACCGCATACGCCACCTGGCCGGTATCCACGTCGAGCATGATTTCTTCGAGCTCGCCCAAATCTTCACCGGCCGAATTAACGACGTTGTCACCGATCAAAGTCGAAGCCGATAACACCAGGCTGTTCATCGCTCGTTCCTTTGTCATCTTTGCCCAATTTGACTGAGGATAGTCCTGGAAATTTGGAAACGCCTGTATCGGGGTACATATTCCGAGATAGATTGCACGCCTATGATCGGGGTCCGGCTTCGGGAAGGGTGACACGCGGGTATATATCCCCTTCCAGTACTTGCGACTATTCCATCCTTCCTCGGCCTCACTCAGCATGGTTGTGGAAGCACAGCTTTGCGCACCATGCTTGCAAAAACAATTTCATGACCCCATTGAAGGAGACAGGCATGAAGCTCGGTTACGCCTTATCCAGCGAAGAACATCCGCCTCCTGACCTAGTCCGGAACGCCCAAAGGGCGGAGAGCGCGGGCTTTGATTTCGCGTTGATATCCGATCATTTCCATCCATGGATCGACCGACAGGGGCATAGCCCTTTCGTTTGGAGCGTGATTGGGGCCATCAGTCAGGTCACCGGTGAGCTTGAATTGGGCACCGGCGTCACCTGCCCGACCATGCGCATTCATCCGGCCATCATCGCGCAAGCTGCCGCCACCAGCGCCGCGCTCATGCCCGGTCGCTTCTTTCTGGGCCTGGGCAGCGGTGAAAACCTCAACGAACATATCCTTGGGCACCGCTGGCCCCCGTACGACCTGCGAGCCCCCATGCTCGAGGAGGCGGTCGAAATCATCCGGCTGCTGTGGGAAGGGGATTCGGTCACCTACTACGGCGACTTCTATGACGTGGAGGAAGCGCGTATTTACACCCTGCCGGAGACTCCGCCCTCGATCTATCTGGCAGCCGGCGGCACGAAGTCCGCCGAGCAAGCCGGACGCTTGGCTTCTGGGCTCATTTCCACTAGCCCGAAACACGAGTTGGTCAAGGCGTTCCGAGATCAGCTCGACGGCGGCGGGGACGCAATCGGCATGCTCACGGTCTGCCATGCCAAGGACTACGACACGGCCCTCGACACCGCTTTCGAATGGTGGCCCAACAGCGCCCTACCGGGTGAACTGGCCCAGGAGTTGCGGACCCCTGAACACTTTGAGCAGGCTACCCAATTAGTCACCAAGGAGCAGCTCGAGCGAAGTCTGACCCTGGGCAATGATGTGGAGACCTATTTGCAATCCGTCCAAAAATTCATCGATGCCGGCTTCGACAGGATCTATTTCCACCAGGTGGGACCCGATCAGGAAGGGTTCATGCAGTTCTTCAAGAATTCTCTTAAGCCGGAATTGGATCTCTAAAAGTGGCCGAATGCGCTTTCGCCCGGGGAAATGAGCCGCCCAGCTTTAGTGCCCCTGGCCCCATCGGCAGCCCCGACCATCGATTTTTCAGACCGACCCGAGAAGCACGGGGCCTATGGAGGGGGCTGAGATCTGCCGGGCAGGAAGAAGCGAGTGGCTCCTGCTGGCGCCGGGCTCTCACTTCACCTGCACCGAAACGCCCTTGAAGGCCACCTCCACTTGTTCAGCGTAGCGCCTGCCGTTCTTCCTATCGTGGCGCGGCATCTTCACTCGTTCGACTTCGATGAGGATATCGTACTCGCCCGAGCCGGGGAGCCTCCAGTTCCTCCCGTAATGCGGCAGCCATGGATGCCACAGCAAGGGCTGTTGATGCCTGCCCACCTGCTTTCCCTGGGCGTCGAACACTGTAACGAAGACGGTGGCCCCATAGACGAAACGGTCATCGGCGGCGTCCCGCAGGGAAACCTCCACATGGACGTTGACATCCTTGGGCTCCTTCCACACGAGATCATCCCCTTCGGGATGATACAGGCCTTCGGGTTTTTCAATCGCGTAAGCCACGATGTAATCTCCCGCCGCTTTCTCATCCCCGATGTCGGCCACGAATTCGATCATGTGGCGCAGCGCCCTGACGTAGGCCTTGCCCTGCGATTTCGCCAGCTCAAGCTGGTTTAGGTTTGCCTCGTCACTCTTCACCTTCGGTTGTGCGCTTGTCATTCCTCGCTTCCTCCGCTTCAAAATTCTCACATCCAAGGTTCCAACCTCTTGCGAAATCCGTCAGGTTTCACCTCGCATATCGCCCCTTGACCTTCTCAGTCCGTTTTGACCAAACCTCTTGGCCTCCACCCCCAGGGATCAATTCAGGCCCCGTCATGGGAGAACAAACTCCTTCAAGTGGAAAGCTGGCAGGTTAAATGGGATGGATGCAGAATGAGCCAGCAGCAAGCAAAAACGCGCTGAGAACATCAGCCGGACGATTGCCCGTCAACACACCATCGGACCCAACGGAATTCCATGATCATTTCCCCGACGCGAGACGGTTAATCCGTGGCCGGCACCCTCCTGTTTCGGAGGATGCCGGCCATTTGTTTCTCCGTCCTGGGAGCTTCAGAACAGTTAGCTGTTCTGGGGCACGATCAAGCCGCGCGGCGAACGAAGTTCACCAGCGCCAACAGCACGACGGCCCCGATGAAGGAAACCAACAGCCCCGACATACTGAAGTCGCCGGTGTTGATGGTGCCGGTGCCAAAGACCGGCCCCAGCAGGAAGCCACCGAGGAGTGCGCCGACAATCCCGACCACGATGTTCAAAAGGGCACCTTGCCGAGGGTCGGTGCCCATAACCATGCTGGCGAGCCAGCCGATGATCGCGCCGACAACCAACCAAACAATGAGACCGATCATTTTGACTACTCTCCTTCTTTTAGGGGGTGGGCATTAAGCCGGGACCGCCTCGTTGCTGCAGGACAGCCAGTCATGAAATCATTCCCGCCTTCAAGCGGCGCAATTGCTGTCCCGGCTTCACCTTGTGCCATGTTGACATGGGGCATGGCCAAACTCAATATATCCTTATCCCCTCCACGGATGCAGTGGGGGATACAAAGGGGTGGGATCCCCTCGAGCATACGCTGCTAGGATGTTTGATCCATAGGCAGCAGTCCGCCCATTTTGTACAATCCTGAACCATGGAAACGTTTCCTTCATGGTCGCCCTACATAAGCCTTGCGACCCTTGTGTTTCTCATGTTGGTCGGATCTGTGGTCAAGCTGCCCGAGTTGGTCGTTTTCGCCGGCGGAGCAGCCTTACCCATCGGGTTGCACTGCTTGAAACGTGAAGCCAAGCTGCGGGATATGCACGACAACTAGTCTCAAAGCCTCAGCAAGCTCGCTTTGGAACCGATCAGATCCGGTCCACAACGGCGCGCCGGCCAGGCCGGTTCTCTCGCCCCCCCTGGCCATGTATGGTCCCCTGCCTCACCCGATGTCTCATCTGAAACCGCAGATCGGTCCATTATGTCTCTTGAGTAGGGGCTTGCTCTTCCTTCGTTTGAAGCCTCTCAAGCAATTCCTCAGCCTGCTGCCGGGTGTCGGTGGCGGCTCGCTCCAATTCCTTTCGGATTTGATCGGATTTGTCCTTCAGTTGGGCGATGGTCTGCTCACCCGATTGGGGGGCATTCAGGATCGCGATCGCGGCACCCACCAATCCGCCCAATAGCAACCCGCTGATGAAGGAGCCTAACCCGCTCCTCGTGTCATTCGTAGCCACGGTATAGTCCTTTCCTTATCGAGGTTTCTCATTCTAGACTATGGGGCTTGACGCGCGAGAACCATAGATCGCAGGCATAAGGGGGAGCCTGCGGGGGCACATTCCCATACGTTCCCAGGAGTCCGGATCATCACATCCAGCGCGCATCTCGACCTATGAAGGCGATACATTTACCCACTACAGAATTTAGCCTATCGTCTGGGGAGCGGTGGTTTGGCTAAATGGAGTGGGCCGATGGAGAATTACACCTTCGATCTCCAGCGTATCTTTTTAGGGAACCTGCCGCCCCTGATCTTTCTCGAGATTGTTCTGCGGACGGTTCTCATGTACAGTTTCTCGCTTGCGTGTTTGCGGATTCTGGGAAAACGCAGCACGCGTGAACTGACGCCGGTGGATGTGATTCTGATCGTGGCCTTGGGCAGCGCAGTCGGGGACCCCATGTTTTCCCCTGACGTGCCGCTGCTCCATGGGATGCTGGTCGTCGGTCTGGTCATCGGTCTCCAGCGCCTGGCTGTGATGTTAGCCAATGACCATGCGAGGATCGAGAAAGGAATCAAAGGCTCGCCAGTTCGCCTGGTTGCCGAGGGCGTTCTAGACCTAAAAGCCAGGAAACAGGCCGAGTTTTCCCGAGACGAAATCTTCGCCATGCTACGTGAGCACGGTTACACAAATCTGGGCCAGGTGGCGCGGATGTACCTGGAAACCGACGGCAGCGTGACCCATTACCCCTTCCCTGACGACCGCGCTGTCGCCGGGCTACCGGTCACACCTCCCTGGGAACTCGAACCCCCCAACGAAATAAAAGCGGGGGAGCGCCTGACGGAGTCAACCCAGCTCGGTTGCAGTTATTGCGGCCACGTCATTCCCGCCGAGCAAGGAAAGACCGTTCCCCGCTGCCCGCGCTGCCATCGAACCGACTGGGTGATTGCGAGCGAGGCCGAGCAAGAAGATCCAACTGGTCAAGCGCCGGACACCCGTGGTTGACACCGATATTAAATGGAAGGCGACCCAGCCGAATGAAGAACGAGTTCATCGCGCTGCTTAGGGAAACCTACCGGGCGTTCAGCCAAGACAAGGTTCCGCAATTGGGAGCTGCCTTGGCCTACTACACGGCCTTCTCGCTGGCACCGCTCCTCATCATCGCCATTGCCGTAGCCGGGTTGGCCTTCGGCCCGGAGGCGGCTCAAGGTGAGATCGTTGGCCAGTTCAGTTCGTTACTGGGTGAAACAGGGGCCGAGCTGATCCAAACCATGATCGCCCAAGCTTATGACCCCGGGCGCGGGCTTCTCGCCTCCTTCATCGGCGTCGTCACGCTCCTGTTAGGAGCGACCGGTGCCTTCAATCAGCTCCAGCAGGCGATGAACCTCATTTGGGACGTCCCCCAAAAGCAATCCCAGGGGATCATGAACACGATCCGCGATCGACTGCTTTCGATCACCATGGTGCTGGGAACGGGTTTTCTGCTGCTGACTTCGCTGCTCCTGAGCGCGGCGGTAGCGGGCTTTAGTCGTTCCATTTCCAATTGGTTGGGGGAAGGTGCCGAGGTGCTGATTATCGGGGGCAACACGACCATCACACTGAGCCTGACCACTGTGGTCTTTGCGCTCATGTTTAAGTATCTGCCCGACGGCGAGATCCAAGTCTCCTGGTGGGATCTATTTACGGGCGCGGCCGTGACCGCCGCGCTCTTCTCCCTGGGTAAGCTCCTGATTGGACTGTACTTGGGGAATGCCGCCCTTGGGTCGTCCTACGGCGCCGCCGGTTCATTAGCCATCCTGCTGGTTTGGATCTACTACTCCGCTCAGGTGTTCTTCCTGGGCGCCGAATTCACCAAGGTGTTTGCGGGCGCAAAAGAAGAGAGTGGCGAAACCAAGCGGCGCAGAACTGTCCACGCCTCACCTAAGCGGTAACCGGCAGGCCAAGCTCGAGAAGCCCCTTTGCCCGCGGCCTGCCCCCGGTTCCCAAGTCATCAGATGAAGTGGGCTCCACCCCCCCACGTCTAAAGTCGTTCCGAGTGGCGAACCTGGAAATCGGCTGCTGTCCTCCCAGGATCTCTCGCCGTAATGCCGGCCGGACTTCTCAGCGGTTTGGATGCATCAAAGGCGAACGCCCTTCCGTCGCGAGGCTGGTCTAGCGAGCCCAAAGCTCTTCTTACCACTAAGAAAAGCCGCGGCTCACCCGCCAATTCCCTCCCCGCCACCGTCGTTTCCTTTGTGATTGATCGCTCATGATCCAACCTCTATCCCCGTTCCGCACGCTCGAGCCCCTCAGCTTTCCGGTAGAGGTTCGTCACCTTACCTGCCAGATCGGACCACCGCTGCCGCGCATCGGGTTCTGGAAGACGATGGATCTGCTCGGTGATCCGGGTCAGCCTCCTCTTCAGCGTTCCAAAATCATCGGCCGATCCCTCACCGTCCGGCTGTGGGGAGGCTGGCTCATCCAGTCCCCGCAGTAATTCGTGGCCAGCTGCGGCGACCGGCGGGGCGAGGACCACCCCGATCAGGCCGGCCATCTTGCCCAGCGCCAGGATCAACACTCCGGTCAGCAGCCGACTCGGCGGCTCATAATCCAGTACCGCCCGCTGCCAGACCCGCTCAACCACGTAGTACAACATCACTCCGAAGAGGATGATCAACAGCTCGCCGCCGAGTTCGATCCCAACCAGGGCCAATAGCGGCAGGAAGGCTAGGGCCACCCCTAACCACGGCACCATGCGAGCTATTCCCGCCCACAGCGCTAAAGCGGTTGGATAAGGCACGCCGCTGACCGAATACAATCCCGTTAGGCTCAGAAAAATGGTGAAGCTGATCAGGAGTTCAGACCGGACCGACTCCCCAACGACTGACCATACCCTGTCCCAAATTCGGCGGGACCGGCTGCGCCATTCGGGCCACAGTAACCCGAACAGCCATCGTTGCAATTGCCCCTGATCGAGGCTCCAGTAGATACTGATCACCAAAACCAAACCGAGATAGCCGATGAACGAGAGGATCCCGCTGGTGGCGCCTATGGCCATGATCGCCAGGCGAGGCATGAGCTTCTGGCTCAGTCCTTCGCCAGCCTCCGACAAATTGGGGACGAGGATAGCCAACAGACGGCTGTCGCCCGTGCCGTCTTCGGCCTCCTGTAATTCGGAGGAAAGGCGCCGCAGCATCCCAATACTATCGTCGACCAAGAGCTGCGAATCATTCACCAACCGTGGGCCCAGGGAGGTGGCTGTGAGCATCAGTATCAACAGGACGGAGGCGTAAGCCAGGACCACACTCAAGCGATGGGAGATCCCTCGCCGCCGAAACGTCTGAAACAGCGGATGTAGAGCGCGGGACACGGCCAAGGCCAACAGCAGGAGAACGACGGCTATGCGCAGTTCCCAAAGGACCCACAAGCCGGCAACGGTGAGCAGCACCCATAACGCGGTTTGGGCCAAGTCCCTCACTCCGCGCCACCTCCATCCTCAACCTGCTCCAAATAACGATCCAAACCGAGAACCATATTTTCCAGCTCGGTCTTGAGCACATGACCCCGATCACTTGAGGGACCAAGGGGATCGATGGCGGGTTGGTTGATGGTCCTCAAGACTTCGCGGGCTTCGTAACGCAGCGCGCTGATCGCATCCCGACCCTCAAGTCCTTGCCCACGCCTCATCTCCACACCACCGAAACGACGGAAGAGAATTTGGACGCCGCTGGCAAAGGGAATGGCCACGACCCCGCCTGGGATCCCCAACAGGCTGGCCAAGGTTACCAGGCTCAGCAGCGTCAGGATCGGATGGACACCAACCGAGTGATTCATTACCCGGGGGACCAGCAGGGTATTCTCCAGCGCTTGGATTAAGGTGGCAGCCACCACGACGGCCAAGACCGGCCCTGTCCCGAGCGGAAGGGCGACTAAACCGGCGGGTATAGCAGCCAGGACGGGTCCGAAGATGGGCACTGCTTCCATCAAGCCGGCCAACACGCCCAAAGCAAACGGGTAGGGCAGACCAATAATCAGATAGGCGATGAAGGAAAGCAGGCCGACCGCCAGGCACAGAATAGTCTGGGCCCGAATAAACTCGCCGATTTTCCGCTCAAAGTCTTCAACCAGCTCCTCGACCGTACGCCGGCGCTCCGCCCGAAACCACTTGCCGACGCCTCGAATGAACCAGTTTCGTTCCAAGCTCCAATACGCCGCCAGAATGAAGATTCCCACGAAGTAAATCACGGCTTTGGCTACCGTTAGGGCCGTGGACGCGATCGCCTCCGCCAAATCGTTTTCGGCCCCGGCAACGCCGGCCAACAAGCCTGGCAGCTGTTCGATGGATGGCAGTTCAAAGGCCAGGAACCGCAGTTCACCTTCAGACTTGAAAAGCGCTAGCCGCAATTTTTCGTAATTTTCCGGAATGGCCTCCAGCAGTTGGGAGGATTGACGTACCAGTAGCGGCGTGGCACCCACCAGGAGAAGGCCCGAAATCAGCGCCAGTACGCTGTAAATGATCAGGACGTTGTTGGCACGGTTGCCACTTAATTGGGCTGCGTAGCGAACCACGGGCTGTAGGGCCATCGCCAAGATCAAGGCGATCACCAGGACGAAGAGTATCTCCCTGAAGAAATAAAGGGTGTAAAATGCCAAGGCAACGCAGGCGATCACAAGGGTCGCATGCACCACCTGTCTTGGATTCTGGTTACCGATGGACATAAGAAGCCCAAAGCCAGGCAAAAGACTGCGGAAAGCCTGGCAGCCGGTTAGCTTCTGGATCGGCGCGGCAGATGCGCCACCTCACAACGGAGCCGGCTTCCTGCCAGGCGTTTCGGGATGCCTAACTTGGCTGACAGTGTGCTCGCCAACGGCTTCCCGGCCTGCACAGGCTCGAGCGCCCTCCGAACCGCTAATGGCGGCGGGCTGCCGACATCGCCACCAGGGCCAAAACGGCCACCCCCGCTATCAGTAAGGGCAGCGAGCTCGCCTGCTTGTCGCCTCCCGCGCCGGCTAACTCCAGGGCGCCCTGCAAATCCGAGCCGCTGCAAGCGCTTACGAGCGAGGCGATTAGCAATTGCGCCAGGATCAACCTGGAATAAATGGAACCTCGCCTGAGATCCACGCCTTCCCTTCCTTCTATTCGATCATCCATCCAACTGGCGAACCGCTCTGGACATTTCATTCAAATCATCGGGCTTAAACGCAATACGACCCACCCACCGCGGTCATGGATCGAGGCACAATTCAGACATACCCCCCGGAGTCCGGTCCGTTCAGAACTACCTCCATTAAGGGCTCAGAAAGCGGCTCAGTGGCCGACTGCTGAAATTTATCTAGGTATGGGAACGACGAAAAGAGGACTCACGCACCGCTCCGCAGGTCCAGCGCGGGACCTTCGCATCGCGATCATCTGTATCTCACTCTGTACCTGAAGGCGGGAAGTGATCTATGAGGTTTCGCCCCTTTGGAAGTTAGCATGAAGGTAACGGACGCTTGAAAATCGCTCGTAGGGAGGAAACACATGTCAACCATACTCATCATCTTGCTGGTCTTGCTTTTGATCGGCGCTTTGCCCAGTTGGGGCTACAGCAGCGGGTGGGGGTACGGGCCCTCAGGGATCCTAGGCTTTCTGCTCCTGCTCCTGATCATCGCGCTGCTCGCCGGTTGGCTCTAATCTGACGCACGAACGAGCGGCAACACAGCAGCTCCCGCTCCTGTGTGCTGAAAACCTCATTTTGGAGGAAATATATGGAACTGCTCGGCTGGGCCATTGGAGCGCTGATCATTTCGCTGATCGCCGGCCTGCTCGGATTCACCGGCATCGCCCGAGGAGCGGCGACAGTCGCCAAGGTTCTCTTTGGCTTCTTCATTCTGGTGGCTGTCGCGATCTTCTTTTTAATGTTGTTGGGCGTCGGCGTTGTCACTTGAAATGAGTCCGTTCTCGCCACACACGCCGACCCCTCGAATGAAGGGGCAAGCCTCGGCAACGGCAAAAGCCGATTCGCGCGGGAGCATGCGCCGTTACCCGACAAACGCGCCGGAGCCGTCTCAATTTGCGTCCTGATGCGAATCGCCCGACTGGCCACCGCCTCGGCCGGCTTCGTGTATGCGGCCAACGCTGGCATCGGGCCATAGCTGAGCCAACCGGATTTGACCGATCCGGTGAAGGACCTGGTGGAGAAGGCTGAAGGGCTGCGCCAGACCAGAGGAGTTCCCGTAGCTCCAAATGCGCGTGGATAAATATCAACTCCGCGCCCGCGGTTGCCCGATGTCTCCGGCCTCTTGCCCCGCTCGGTTCGCTCCGGTAGCTGGTTCGAACTTTCCTGTGGGGGCGCAGCAGCCACCTGAGCGCGAACCAGGGCATCGGGAACAGGATCAGCCCCACCCGGTCAGGAATCAACAGATAGCGGCGTCGACGGCCAGGCTCCCCAGCATGACGTTCTGATCGATCGAAATGCCACAGAAAGTGGGCAGGTCCCAGTGGATAGTTCGGATCGGGTACCGGCCGGTCCAGATGAGAATTTGACGATTGATGGAGGGATCACGACATGAATAAGCGAACATTCCGTTGCTTGCTGTTTAATTTGCTCCTAGCTGCCCTCATCGGAGCTTGTGGGCAGCTGGAGGAATCCGCGGTCGAGCTCCCGGAGGCCGCGGAAATCCGCCAGGCCGTGCGCCAGCAACTACAGGAACGCACCGGCGTGGACCCCGAGCAAATCGAAATTCTGGAGGTCGAACAGAGGGAGTGGAGTGATGCCTGCCTCGAACTACCTGAGCCGGATGAGGCCTGCGCCCAAACGATAACCCCCGGTTGGCTGCTACGGGCCCGGGTGGAAGGGCAGGAGATCGAAGTCCACACCAATGCAGACGCCTCCCAGATTCGCATCGCAGGGATGGCCACGGGGGTGCTGCTCCCAAGGATTGCTGGGGTTCCAATGACCCAAGGGAATGATCAAGGTCAACGCTAGCCCTCGGATCTCAGCGCTCCACCGCGGGATGGTTGGTGGCTCGGTTCGCTTCAAACCGGACCAGCCGACCGGTCGCCCGATCTGATCGTGGGGGCACCGTTACCTGATCGGTAAAATGGTGCGGGTGGCCATGGGGGCATAAAGCTTCTCAAGTCCATCCTCCTGAGACCCGTTGCCGGCATTCAATCCGGCGCCCATTTCCTGAAAACCCCGCTGTTAAGTGTCAATGGCCGGAGGCTTAAAAATTCCTCCGGCCATTGACCGCTTCACTTTATTTGGAGAGAGCAGCCTCAGGTGAGGTCCCGCTCGGCCCGATCCAGATAATCCTCCACCCTTTTCTCGGCCTCAGCCCGCTCGTAGCCGTAGCGCTCCTGGAGGGTTCCAATGAGGCGATCCCGACTGCCTTCGATCCGGGCCAAATCATCATCCGTAAGCTTGCCCCACTGCTGCTTGATCTTGCCCTTCAACTCCTTCCAGTTGCCACTCAGCACGTCCTTGTTCATCTAAGTCCTCCTTTTGGTTTCAGCGCAACCCTTCAGTTCGGCCGCGGCCAATAGGGTGGCCAGCGAACGATTTCTGGGCATCCCCACAGACCGTTCAGCGACCAGTCCGCAAGGAACTCCAATGTCTAACATAAAGCGCGGGCCTTCGGAAGACCATATACCTCTGATATATGGAGGACACAGTCATGGCAACATCACTCACATTTTCGGTATTGTTTATCCGTTAACACTTTGTTACTATCTTAATAAGGACACGATTAACTCCAATGGGAATCATCAGCCCGTAAGTCCAATCAGGCCGAGCAGTCAGTTGAGGTTGCTCCTCCTTTCCGTCGTTAGCATTCGCTGACCGTCGCGGGAGAGCCAATACTCGTCAGGGGGGGAACATGCTCCGTCGGGTCGTTTCCACTCTCCTCTTCATATCATCCACCGCCATGCTGGCGAGCCTTGTGATCCTGCCCGCCCGCCTCGGCTCCAGCATCTGGCTCAGCCCCCTCCAAACCACCCTGCTTATGTTGGTTCCATCGTTGGCGTTGGTCCTGCTGATCGTGGACCGGGCTCAATCGGGGCCCCCGCGCGCACAGGAGCAGGGGGGCTGGCTGAAGGACGAGCACGTCCATCAGATGATCGCCGAATTGGAAGATTACGCTATCTTCTTCCTGGACCCGGAGGGGACGGTCATTAGCTGGAACAAGGGCGCCGGGAAGATCAAAGGCTACCAAGCTGACGAGATCATGGGTCAACACTTCTCGATTTTCTACCCCGAGGAGGACAGGGCCCGGGGTGTGCCCGCGAATAACCTAGAGATTGCCTGGAAGACGGGGAAACTTAGGACCGAGGGTTGGCGCCTGCGCAAGGATGGCACCCGTTTCCGGGCCGATGTCTTAATCGTTCCTTATTACGATCAGAAAGGAAATTTGTCAGCCTACGCCAAACTTACCCGCGATATTACCCCCTGGCATGAGGCCAGAATGGAGCTACGGAACAGTCAGCAACGGCTGGCGGAAGCCCAGCGAATTGCACGCATTGGAACTTGGGAGTGGAACCTGGAGTCGGATGAATGGTTATGGTCGCAGGAGCTGTACAGGATCTACGGGCGGGATCCGGAGAGCTTTACACCCTCCTACGAGAGCTTATTGCAGGCGATGCCCCCCGAGGACCGTAAAAAGGCGAGGACGATCGTCGAGCGCTCATTGCAAACCGGCGAACCTTTCCAATTTGGGCATCAACTGATACGGCTCGATGGTGATATCCGCACGGTCTATACCCACGGGCAGGTGGAGTTCGACCCACAGGGCCAACCCATCCGAATGGTGGGTACCGGTCAAGATATCACAGAGCGTGTCCGGCTCGAGCGAGACTACATGATGCAGATCGAGCTGAACCAAAGTGTTGTCCGAGCGCAAAACGACCTGGGGCAGGGTGTGCTCATCACCGATGGGGATAACATCCTCTTCTACAATGATGTCTTTGCCGAAATCTTCAACTTGCCGGTGGGGCCGATCGAGTCGATCGAGGCTTTTCTGGGTCTCACTGGCGTGGATTCGGAATCTCATCTGCATGCCACGTTAACAACCACCCCGACCCCAACCGGCCGGATTGAAAGAGGCCAAGAGTTCCTCAACAGTCAGGAGGGCAAATACCTCGAATACGCTGCCACCTCGATGCGCATCCATGATCAAACCCGCAGAATCGTCCTGCTCCAAGACATCACCGAGAGGAAAGAACTCCACCTCAGCCTTGAGGCTTCTCGCGAGAAACTGAAGCGATACTCGGCCGAACTGAATCGGGTCATCGAGCAGGAGCGCGCTTACATCGCCCGTCAGATACACGATGAATTGGGCCAGCAGTTGACGGGTCTCAAGATGGATCTATCCTTCCTTTCGGCCGAGCTGAGCAAAACCAACCATCCGGATACCCCATATTTTCTCCAGAAATTCGAGGAGATGATGGCCATGATCGAACACAGCGTCGATGCGGTTCGCAAGCTGGCCACCGAGCTGCGACCCGGCATCCTGGACAAGCTGGGCTTGTCGGCCGCTTTGGAATGGCAGGCCGCCGAGTTCCGGAAGCGAACTGGGGTGAAATGCCGCTATAGGGGAGCTAACTTGGGACGCATCGAGGATGAGGTCGCTACGGCCATGTTTCGGATCACGCAGGAGGCGTTGACCAATATCGCCCGCCACGCCCGCGCCGAGAATGTTGAGATCACGCTCGAATCGAACGAAGATAACGTCATCTTACAGATCAAGGACGATGGGCGGGGAATATCGGCTGAATCGCTCATGGGCAAGAACTCCTTGGGGATATTGGGCATGCGCGAACGAGCCGAGAACCTCGGCGGAAAGACGATCATCGCCCCCCGCTCCCGCAAGGGCACGGTTATTCACGTCACAATCCCAATGACACCGCTCGAGGACGATGGCTGAAATGACGATGAAGGTGCTCGTCGCCGACGACCACGCGGTGGTGCGCCGTGGGATTCGCAATATCCTGCGGGACTCGCCCAACATGACGGTGGCCGGCGAGGCTTCTTCCGGCGAGGAAGTACTGCGCATGGTCCGCGAACAGGAGTGGAACATCCTCGTCCTGGATATCACGCTGCCGGGAATTTCGGGCCTGGAGGTCCTACGAGAAGTCAAACGCCTTCAGCCAGGGTTGCCCATCTTAATCCTCAGTATGTATGAGGCCGACCAATTCGCGATCCGAATGCTGAAGGCCGGCGCTTCCGGTTACATCAATAAGGAAAGCACGCCCGATGTCCTGGTGGAAGCCATCCACGAGGTCACTCAAGGTCGGCGCTATTTGACTCCTGAAGTGGCGGCCGTCATGGCCGAACACATCACCGACCGCCCATCGGAACCCGATCACGAGCTGCTTTCGGATCGCGAATTTCAAGTCATCCGCGGGCTGGCTGAAGGGCGACGCATAAAAGACATCGCTGACGATCTTTCCCTCAGTCCAAAGACCGTGAGCACCTACCGACGGCGGGCGCTGGAGAAACTCGGCCTGGATACCGATGCGGAATTGATCCGCTACGCCCTGCAGGCGGGCCTTGTCGAGCCGGAATCCGACTGATCGGGCCGGCCAGCTTCTCCCCCACCTCTCGCCCCAACTCTATCTAAGAAACCTCCTCGTACTTTCTTGTAAGAATACGCTTACAGCCATATCCGGCAAAACTTACAGCCGCGCCAGTCCTTGGCTGATAGCGACTTCTTCCGTGGCTATCTATGATTGCAATAACTCAGAACCATAGGAAACCGGGCGAAGTCAGATCGTCCATTCGATGGACATCTTCATCGCTGATCACTGAAAAATCGCTGTAGAACGGTTGGCACCAATGATCGAGAACCAGTCTGAAATGGAGAACCGCGGATATGTGGGCGATGCCCATCCTTCAGCCCACATGATCGTCATGTTCGAGCCGGACGTGGTGAGTACCGACATCCACGCGCCGATGAACGGCTTCAGCCTGATTGAGATCTTGAGGAGGTCGAAGGAACACCGATTTTGACCGTCCATTCTCCTGTCAAGTAGGCACCAAATACTTCTTCGACAAATTTACAGGGTTCGATTCGGTTATCGGGATTCTTGGTAGCCGAGCAACTGCCCGATCTCGAAGCACTTATACCAGATGGATTTATCTATTCGAAAAGGGAGGAAGAGATGACTCAGGAGGATACCCCAGCCAGGAAGATCAAGGTGCTGATCATCGACTCAGATTCCGTCCGCATCTCCAATCGGATGACGGAGTTCGCCAAATTCGGGGATTTCGGTGAGATCCGTAGCGGCCTGGGACCTGACGCCATCCACGCGTTTCCGGAGGATCAAACCTTCGACGTGTGCCTGACGAGCAGCGATCACCTCTTACCGAAAGCCCTCCATCTGCTGGTCAAAACAGCCCGGCAGCACGATCCTCGGATGAAGATCATCGTGACCGAGGCGCCCGAAGAACCCGAGCGCATCCTCCAGTACCTTGAAGCGGGTGCTTGGGCGTACGTCTGCCGATTGGCGAGCATCGATGAGCTGGCCAACCGCATCCGCAGCGCGGTCCGTGGCTCCATCCAATTCTCGCCCGCGGTGGCCGGCGCGCTGGTTGGCCGCATCCAGGAATTGAGCTCCAGGCACACCAGCGGCGTATCTTTAGTCAACGGATACGCGGAGCTCACTCCGCGCGAGCACGAGGTCCTGGCATTGATTGGTCAGCGCATGACCAATCGACAGATCGCCAAAGAGCTCGTGCTGGAGGTGGGAACGGTCAAGAACCACGTGCATAACCTGCTCAAAAAGCTCGACGTCGACAACCGCTATGAGGCAGCCGCCTACAGTTTGAGCGGCCCAGTCACGGTTCACTCGGGCAAGTATTAACAAAGATCCGGCGAACGGGAAAAGAGGATGAGCACGGTAATGGAAGGTTCAGACAAGAAAAAGGTGTTGATCATCGCGTCGAACGCCCTGCTGGCCAACCTATGGCGTTCGGCCTTCGAAGGGGATGCCGAGTTTGAGATATTCGCCGTTGAGTCCTCCTTCGCGGATGGCTCCAACGCGCTCCGCCAGGCCGATCTCGTGCTGGTTAACGTCCTGGAGCGGGTCGAGCAGGGGCTGCAGTGGGTGGTGAAGATCAAGCTACAAGCCCCTCGCAGTCGAGTAGTAGTGTTGGGCATCCCGCGCCGGGAGCACATCCTGCTGGCCTATATCGAGGCCGGCGCGGTCGGCTTCGTCCCGGAAGATTCATCTTTAGAAGAAGCGCGCGAAGCCATGCAGGCCGCCGCGGCCGGCGCAGCTATTCTCGATCCCCAAGTCACGCCAGCCCTCATCAACAGGCTTCACAGCTTGCAGAACGGATACCACGAACCGGACACGGCCGGGCGCCGTATAAAGCAGCTGACTCCGCGAGAGCAAGAAGTGCTCGAGCTGGTCTCCGAGAAGATGACCAATCGAGAGATTGCTAAAGAGCTGGTTATCGAATTGGGAACGGTCAAGAACCACGTGCACAGCATTCTGGAAAAGCTGGAGTTTAACAGCCGCTATGAAGCTGCGGCCTACTATCACTCGGCCCTTCGTTCCATAGATAACCCCACCAAACGGCAAGCCTCCTAGTCGAGGACACAGCTTCCCAGTGTGGCGGGAACGGCGCTGTCGACTTGGGGAGACCATCGATCCGATTCCCGATGAGTCAGGATGCGCCACGGATGGATGGCAAGAGTCACCTGAAGGGCATGAGGCTCGGATGGATCACGATAGGAGCGATGGACTTGTCATTTCAAATAGAAGTACTCATGGAGATCTCGCTGGCGCTGATCTTCGGGGGCCTCATCGGACTTGAGCGGGAGCTGCGGGACAAGCCCGCCGGCTTACGAACCCACATGCTGGCTGCGGGCAGCTCCGCGTTGTTTATCGCTTTGGGGAACTACATCGTTCAAGAATTCACCTTCCCTGCTTACGTAACCACCGATCCCATTCGCATCATCCAAGCCATTATCGTCGGTATCAGCTTTTTAGGCGCCGGCACCATACTGCAGCGCAATGATGGTGGCGGAGTGGAAGGCCTGACCACGGCCGCCTCGGTGTTGGCCTCCGCCGGCGTTGGAATCAGCTTGGCCATGCGCTTGTTCGTCATCGCTACTGGCATGACTGCGCTGATCCTCATCACCAACCGCCTCTTAGGTCTGCTGGAAGCCCGCTACCTTCATTAGCTGGCTGAAGCGAGGTGGTCGAGAACCTCGCTCCAAGTGCACACCCTCCGTTGTGCCCGTGATCTATCAACCAAGCTCTGCCTTCGATCTAAATTCGAAGGGCCAAACGGCGGCCCGGCCCTGCCGGTTCGGCGGTTGCAATGAATCCAGACTTCGAAGAGGGAGGATCAATATGGTTCGACGAGAGTACGATGATTATGAACCCGGCTTCCGCGAGGACTATGAGGAGCTCTACGAAGACACGGAATACGGATATGAACATTATGAGCGTGCCTATCGATACGGTTACGACTTGGCCACCCGCCACGGTGCCAACCGCTGGGAAGATTACGAAGAGCAAGCCCGCCGCGAATGGGAGCAGCGTGGCCAGGGGCCCTGGGAGGACTTCAAGGACGCCGTCCGGCACGCTTGGGAAGAAGTGACCGGTGAGGAGCAACAATAGAAGTAACAGCAGGGCTCGCTGAAGCGGTGACGTGGATTTGGGCAGGCACCCCACCCATTTTGGACGCGGAGGTGACTTGTCGCGATAGGGAGACGGTGGGCTTACGGCCTGTTTCCTTCACGATCCGCTTGCAGAAACGTGTCGGCCGCCGAGTGGATCCCTTCCGACAACATGACCGAACTTCCGGACAGCGCAGCTACGGTGAATTTGGCGACTGCGATCAGAAAGTTGGCAGCCATGGCTGCATAAACGGTCGCTGGCTTCTTGGATGACCCACCTGCCATGGTCATGCCCTCAGGGCTATGTCGTTCCGATCCTTATTCTGCCGGATATCGACCTTAAACTGGCTGCTGGAAAACACCGCCCCTCCATTAACATCGAAGGTCTCCCAGCCCCTCGAGCCCTGGATGGACCTTCCAGTGATCGCAGACGAAAAGTTTGCCGTCATGGCTCTTCTTCTATCGTGAACTGGACCAGGAGCGGCCGATGGTCCGAACTGCCCGACTCCGGGACCGTTCGCGCCCAAAGGGCGTGAATGAAATCGTTGTAGAAGAAATAATCCAACCGCAGGATCTGCGGCAGGGGCAGACGACGCCCGTTAGGATAGGTGAATCCCAACTCGATCTCACCCACCTCTCGAAAGGCATCCCGGTAGGAGCCTACCAGCAATTCATATTCCTCAAATTGATCGCTCATATTGAAATCCCCGACCAGGATCAGCGGCCCTTTCACCTGACGGGCGTGTTCGACGATGCGATTCAATTCGAGCGTGTGCGGCCGGGCGTTGAAGCCACGCTCGGGGGCGTAGGGCGGCACCGGATGGGTGTTGATGACGGTCAAAGTTTGGCCATCCACCTCCAACTCTACGTACTGGTGGCCCAGTTTCGCTTCGAGATCCTCGAACCGGACGTACCTATCCCGCCTGATCGGAATACGGCTGAGCAACCCCTGGCCCGCGTGATCCTGCTGGCGGGGGTGAAGCGCCTGATGCGGGTAATCGTGCTCGAACTCCTGCTTAAAAAACCGGGCCGCCTCCGGACTGACCTCTTGAAGCGCCACAATGTCCGGCGCGGTGTCCCTGAGGATGGCCCCTAGGGAATCGAACTCGTCCTGGGTGAATTGGATGTTGAAAGACATCAGGCGAATGCCGTGCCCACCCCCTGCCGGCTGATCGCCCCGGGGCAGCAGAAAAGCGCCATAGTAGGCGAAGAACCCCACGAAGGCGGGGAAAAGAAGGGCGCTCAGTCGCCAGCGCCTGAGCAGTAAAGCCAGGGGTAGAAAGAGCAGCGCCGGTAGCATCATCAGGCTGAAGAAAGTGCGGACCAAACCCACCAGGGGATTGGCCTCCGTGAAAAGCAAATTGGCCGACAGCACCAGGATCAAGCAGCCACCGTAGGCCGCCAAGATCCAAGATAGCACCTTTTCAACGCCGCTTCGAAAGCGTTCCGCGCTGGAGGTCTTCATTCCATCAGGGTAATCTCGAATCCTGTCGGGTCCTGTTCCACGCGAGATTCAGGCTGACCCTTGGTTTTGTTGGCGTTGCAAATATCATCAGCGGGCTGGATCAGTGACCGATGGTGGAGCCGGCCGGCACGATGACCGGAATGCGCCGCGGCAGGATCTTGACTCGAATGGGCAGCCTTCCAATAATGTCGCCATCACCCTGGACCACCATCGTGGAGGCGCCGTGGATGTCAACCTCGGTGATGTCCCGCGCCTGGATCCACGACTCCAGACCTTCGGGATTCCCTTTGAGCGACTGCACCGTCCGCTCAGGGATGGAACCCCCGCCCAAGGTCACCAGGCGCAGGCTGCCATCGTCGGGGCTTATCCTTCCTCCGAGCAGAGCTTCGGGCAAGCCTGTGATCCCCATATTCAAGACGGCCACCTCCATGAAGACGTCGCGGATTCGGCTGCAACCTAAATCCAAGGTGATCGGCTGCGGAACGAAATCGAAAGCGCTCTTGGCACCTTTTAGATAGTAGGCAAATAAACCGTAGCGCGCTTTGTCCCCCGCTCCCGTCCACTCCATCGATTGCGCGCTGACCCCGACGCTCAAGGATATGAGAAAGACCCGGTCGTTACAATAAATCGCATCCAGCCGGCGCACTTCATGACCTTCCCTTAGTAATTCCAACGCCGCCTCCACCTTCAGGGGGATGCCGAGCTGGCGGGCAACTCCATTGGCCGTTCCAATCGGCAAAATGCCCAGCGGCAACTCCTGATCCAGCAGCGCGCTCGCCACCCGGGAGACTGTCCCGTCGCCGCCGGCTACCAGCACTCGCCCGGTGTCCGCTTGACGCATATCTTCCAAGACCGGCCTGAGATCCTCGTTGCCATTGGTGGTGTGAATGTGGATGGGCTCGGAATGGGAATCGGCCCAAGCCCGAAGCTCTTGGCGAATGTCAGCTCGCCCGCCGCCGGACTTGGGATTCAAGATCACCCCGGTCGCTCTCTTGCGAACGTCCTTTCTTATCATGAGGAAGTACTTCCGAGACCGCAGGTCGGCTCAATCGCTTTCCTTCTTGACCCAGCGGTCCCCTTCCTTCTTGTACTCCTTTTTAACCGCGCTCCAGGCCACCTTGTGGGCCGTAGCCTCATCGTCGTATTGTTGGCTGGCGCTGTTGTATGCCTCCTTGTAGATTTCCTGCGCGTGACTGGGCAAGTTGTCCTTCACTGAATCGGGCAAATCTGTTTTGCTGTCATAGACCATGCTCCACCTCCGAATTTATTCGGCACGACTCCAGCCTAATGCTGGCGGGAAAATCCTTCGATAGATCGAGGTAACAATCGTGAAAACAAGAGATACAGACAGGAACGAACCTCGAGCGGCCAAGGGATCTACGTAGTCTGTTGGGTGGACTCTTCTCCGTCCTCGACGACCACATCGCTGTCACGGGTGGGGTGGTAGGCGATAATCAAATCTTGCACAGCTTCGTAGAGCATAAGGATGGTGCCAATGAACAGGCCAGTAATCCCTGCCACCGTGACCAGGAGGACGTAGTACAGGATGTCGAACCAGGGACCTGGCAGCGCCTGTCGTTCTTCCAGCGGAAAGTTAAAGATCAGCAAGAGGAGGATGCTGCCCGCGAGAGCGACCGTGTCGAGCCGTGCTATGTTTCGAACCTGCCTAAAAAAGCGAGCCTCCAATTGCTTGGAACTGCCACTGCTGATGCTGATAATGGTGAGCATCAAGGCCAAAATCGTCGCGGAGGCGGTGACGATGCTGGAGGCCAGAAACCTCGAAGCAGGAAGGAGTGAATTCAGGAATGTCAACGCCTGACTTTCGGAGTAGGCCAAGCCCACCAGGAATTGACCGGCCAAGACGATCGCCCCGGTGATGAGACCGCCCAGCAGGGCTCGCTTGCCGCCAACAAAGAACAACGCCGACTCCTTCATATGCTCCTCCACTTCCACCGCCCGATGGGCCTGTTACAACTCTTCGACTCGCCCTTTGAATTCCTTCCATCGCGCTCATTCCGCCTTATCTCCCTCTTAACCTGAGTCCTCTCCAGCTTTCGGAGCCACGTCGGCGAGCGGAGCTTTCCGGTTCCCCTCCGGGGCCTCCAATCGCACTGTCGCGCCGATGACAATGGCGGCAGCGATCAGCACCGAGTTCTTCACCATGTATTGACCTTCCAGTGTCAGGATGAAGGGGAAACTCTGCCAGACGGCGGAGGGCTCCAGCATGACCGGCGAAATGGAGCCGAGAATCTGGACACTCATCAGCAGAATTGTGAGGCGCAAAAACAACCCGGTAGCGAACCCCAATCCGATCAATATTTCCAACACTCCCACCATGGGGACGAAGAAATCTCCAGGCAAAAATTCGAAGGACCGACGGATCAACTCGCTCGCCGGACTGGCGTTCGGTATGAGCTTGAGGGCTCCGAACCATAGATAGACCAGCCCGAGGGACAGGCGGAGGAGCAGCAGGCCGCGGCCCGCCATCCATGAGGTTATGCGCCGATCCAATCGGTCAAAGCCCGGGCCAAACAGGCGACGGTAAAAATCGGTGATTCTATCCCTGGTGTTCATCATCCAACTCATGCTCCGTTCAGCCAAACTCAATGTATGAAAGCCTTGCCCAATCCGCCATGTACCGTGGATAGAGATCGATAACGATCGCTCACCCAATTCCCGGGTTGGGACGGGATCCTCACGATCGAGGAAGGTAACAAACCCTCATGGTTACCTCCGAGCGGCCGACTGTATCTCAGCATCTATCCAATTCCGCCCATCGATACATTCCCAAGAGCGCGTGACACCGTGAGGATGGACCAGCCAACCTTCCCCACTTGTGGCACTGGGATCAACGATTCGGATTCCCCCATGAACTCTGAGAACCCACCGCCGGGTTGGGATAACAACCCCTCTTCTTGGCGAGACCGCCTGCCCATTATCGGTTTATCTGTTTGGGGATTTTTGATCGCCGGCTACCTGACTCTCTTCCAAGTCGACGTGATCACAACCGTCTGGGAACCCTTCTTTGGTGATGGCAGCCGCACCGTTCTAAATTCCCGGTTTTCACGGGTGCTTCCCGTTCCCGATGCCGCCTTGGGGGCCTTTGGGTACCTGTTGGATGCGGTGACCGGGGCCGTCGGCTCCCCCCATCGCTGGCGCCGGATGCCCTGGATTGTCATCCTCTTTGGAATAGCCGTCGGCCCGCTGGGTTTGATCAGTATGACCTTGGTCATCATTCAGCCGGTCCTCCTCGACGCCTGGTGCAGCCTGTGTTTGCTGTCAGCGTTGGTTTCGGCCCTGATGATCGGCCCGGCGATGGATGAAGTGCTCGCCAGCCTGCAATTCTTGAAACGAGTGGATCGGGATCGATCTCTCTGGCGGGCCTTCTGGGGGATGTCATGATCGCTCGTCTGCTCTCCTTGGCATTGGGACTCTGGCTGATGGCCGCGCCAGCGGTCCTCAACTACGGGCCACCGTTAGCCACCAGCGACCGGATCATCGGCCCGCTCATCGCCACCGTCTCCATCATCGCGATCTCCGAGGCGACACGCGGGCTGCGTTGGGTTCCGCTTCCCGCTGGGCTGTGGTTGGTAACGTCGCCCTTGGTCATGAGCGGCTATGACCTGACAATGTTGTTCCACCACGCCTTGGTGGGTTTAGGGCTGGCTGCGCTTGCATTCTCCGGCGGCGACATCCAGGGGCGTTACGGCGGCGGCTGGTCCGCCTTGTGGGCGGACGAGAAAGAGGCCGGTTCATGACGCCGACCACGGCCACAACTTCCGATCGCCGGGATGTAAGCAGCACACCCCAACAGGCACCGAAAGGATGGCGCCGGCTGCTATGGCTCGGACCGGGTTTCCTGTGGATGGTTTCCGCCGCTGGCTCTGGCGAGCTGTTGTTCACGCCGCGAATGGGAGCACTCTATGGCTATAGCTTGCTGTGGGCATTGATCACCGCAGTTGTCTTCAAGTGGGTCATTAATCGCGAGGTGGGGCGTTACACGGTGGCCACGGGGGAGACGGTGCTGGAGGGGATGCGCCGAATCCCCGGCCCTAACAATTGGGCGATCTGGTTGATCCTCCTACCCCAGTTGGTGGTGGCGGTGGCCACCATCGCCGGGCTGGCCGGCTCGGCCGCCAGCGCACTCATCCTGACCTTGCCGGGCGACATCCGAATATGGATGATCTTGGCGGTGCTGGCGTCCACCGCGCTCGTAGCCTGGGGCGAGTATCAGGGGATCGAGCGGGTCGCCATGGCCATCGCAATCGCCCTCGGAGTGGCCTCAGTCGTTGCAGCTCTGACCGCATTAACGGATCCTTCCCCTCTCCTGGTCGGCCTAGCCCCTCGAGTTCCAGCCGACATTGACTTTGGAGAGGTCCTGCCCTGGCTCGGTTTCATGCTGTCGGGCACCGCCGGCATGATCTGGTACTCCTATTGGCTTCGCAGCAAGGGTTACGGGGGGGCCACCAGCTCGCCGACGGAGACGTCGTCGCATTCTGAGGCTGACTTGGATAGGACCGCCCGGGAGCAGCTGCGTGGTTGGCTTCAGATGATGACTTTGGATAACAGCGTCGCCGTCATCGGGACCTTGATCATCACGGGTGCGTTCTTGATTTTGGGCACAGAGCTGTTGATGCCGCGTGGACTCGTACCGGCCGAGGATGAGATTGCCTCCGTTCTGGGTCGGCTGCTGGGCGAACTGTGGGGACCGATAGGTTTCTGGTTCATGGTGACAGCTGTCTTCATCGGATTTTGGGACACGGTATTGTCCGATCAGGATGGGTTCGGACGGATGTTCGCCAACGGTCTCACACTACTTCCTGGGTTCAAGCAGCTGCTGACAAACCATTCGGACATAAGGGTCCGTCGCTGGCTGGTTCTGACCCTTTTGACCGCGATCCCCATCGGCGTGTATCTGCTCGTAGGCCGCCCCGTCGGCCTGCTAGCGCTGGCCGGCGCCATCGAGGCGGCCCAGATTCCAGTGCTGGCCGGCTTGGTGATCTGGATGAATGACCGGCTGCTGTCACCCTCGATTCGACCCACCTGGTACGAGCAAGCGGCCACGATCGTCGCCGGTGGTTTTTTTGCGCTCTTCGCTGCCTTCTTCCTGTGGCAGCTGATTGGATCCGCCGCTTAAGCCGAACTGCGTGCTGTGAAGCCGTGTCAGGAGGAATGAGAATGGCACAGAATAACCGTTGGAAGGGATTGCTGGTCGGCGTCGCCGGCAGCGTAGGGGGCTTGCTGGCAATGCGGGCCTACTGGCAATATCTGGCGCCCGAAGTGAACAAGCGGCTAACGGTGGCTGAAAACCCTCAGCAGCCATCTCCATCGAGGAGCGAGACGGATTTCTCCTTGGTGGGCAAACAATATCAGGAGGGCGAGAGTGCCCCCGCTGCCCTCGGAAGAATGGTCTATCAACGGATGAATGGCCGCGAGCCTCGCGCCAAGGAGACCAAAGAACTGCTGGGGTCTCTGGTCCACTGGAGCTACGGTCTGCTGCAAGGCGGAATGTACGGCTCGATTCGAAAAGGGGGCGGCCCATTCAGTGGGCTCATTTACTCCAGCGGCCTGTGGCTCCTGGGCGATGAAATGGTCGTCCCCTTGCTCGGCCTGCAAGCGGGCCCCGCCTCCTCTTCTTTGGCTGATCACGCCAACCGGCTCGGGGCTCACTGGGCTTACGGCCTTGGCACTGGCCTGACTGCCAAGGTGTTGGACGAGATTCTCTAAGGGAGCATGGGATGCCGAGATCTGAAGTCGTGGTGATCACCGGCGCCTCGGCCGGTGTGGGCCGGGCGACGGCCCGCTTGTTCGGCGAACGAGGGGCCATGCTGGGCCTGCTGGCGAGAGGCGAGCAGGGCCTGCAGGCGACTCAGATGGAAATCGAATCGAGGGGCGGTCGGGCTTTGGCAATACCCACTGAGGTCGCCGATGCCGAGGCGGTTATGGCCGCTGCCCAGCAGATCGAACGTCAGCTAGGACCTATCGACATCTGGATCAACAACGCCATGACCACCGTCTTCGGCCGCTTTACGGATCTGACGGCCGAGGAATTCCGACGCGTTACCGAAGTCACTTACCTGGGAGTGGTCCATGGGACCCTGGCCGCGCTGGAATACATGCTGCCCCGCAACCGTGGATCCATCGTACAAGTGGGCTCGGCGCTGGCCTACCGCGGTATCCCGTTGCAGGCGGCTTACTGCGGTGCCAAACACGCCATCCAGGGTTTCACCGAGTCGGTGCGGTCAGAACTCATCCACGACGACCGAAATATCACGCTGAGCATGGTCCAGCTTCCGGCCATAAACACGCCGCAGTTCAGCTGGTGCAAGACGTACATGCCGCGCAAGCCTCAACCCATGCCACCCATATACCAGCCAGAGGTGGCCGCCGAGGGTATCCACTGGGCTGCCCATCACAACCGTCGTGAGCTGGTCATTGGTCTCAACACCTCGATTATCCTGCTGGGGAACAAGTTCTTCCCCGGTTACGGTGACCGGTTTTTGGCGCGGAAGGGCTTTGAGGGCCAGCAGTACAACGGTCGGGTCGAAGCGAATCGGCCCAGCAACCTCTGGTCTCCGGTGGAGGGCGACTTCGGCGCGCGCGGTGATTTCAACCATCGCTCCCGCAGCCAGAGCTGGCAGCTTTGGCTGGCGACCCACCGCTGGGCACTATGGGCGCTGTTGGTCACGCTGGCCGCGCTGATCGCCGGGGGCTTGATCTTGCTGCTTTGAACGGTCGGATGGGCGGGCCTGACTGCGCGCGGTCGAATCCCATGCAAGCGGAAGACCCGTTCGAAGCAACCCGATGTACCCTCGATTGTGCCACGAGTATGCGTCAAGGCACTTGTCGCGCATCGGCTCCGCTCCGAAGATAAAAGGCGCGACTCATTTCAAGCAGCCGCAGATGGCCGCCTGGTTGCCCATCCCCCACAGCTCATTTGGTAAGCGGGTGGAATTCGCAGATACGGCGGCTCGAGGAGCCTCAAGATGAAAGATCGAAATGAACCTAGCAAGGGGCGGTCCACAAAATGTCCCTATTGCACCTTCCCGCTCAAGAATATCCCTGCAAAGAGCCTGACCGAACAGTGCCTTCACTTGATCTGCCAACACTGCCATACGCGCGTTCTACGCTGGTCACAGGAACTCGGGCGGCAGCGTCCACTTCGGCTTTACCGCTTTACGGGCGGCCGATAGGGGACTGGGGTTTGTCCAATTCATTTGGAGTTCCAATTCATATCCACGTGTATATCGGGGATAGATGGCGACCCCCCGGAAGGTGTTTGACCATTTCGCTAAACGGTGTTCAAAGAAGGAGAAAAATCTATGTCTCTCGAGACCCTCTACGACCTGTATATCGATCAATTGAAGGACCTCTACAGCGCCGAAAACCAATTGGTGGACGCGTTGCCCGAGATGGCCGCTGCCGCGACGGACGCAGAACTGCAGCAGGCCTTTGAAGATCATGCCCAGCGGACCAGATCACACGTGGAAGAGGTGCGCGCTATCCTCGACGAACTCGATGTCGACCCCGGTAATAAGGTCTGCGTTGGCATGGAGGGCCTGATCAAGGAGAGCCGGGAAGTCATTGAGAAGGAGGCCTCGGCGGCAGCCAAGGACGCCGCGCTGATTCTGGCAGCGCAAAAGGTCGAGCATTATGAGATTGCGTCCTACGGCGGCCTCAGAACCTATGCCGAGTTGCTCGACTACGGCGATTTCGAGTCAACCCTGGCTGACATCCTCGACGAGGAGGGGCAGGCCGACAAGCGATTGACTGAATTGGCCGAAGGAAGAGTGTTTGAAAAAGGCTTGAACGTAAAAGCGCAGGAGTAGCTTGGCCCCCCGGACCGAGACGCGATCGGCGATGGAACGACGGCAGTGGGCGGAGGCCAATTGAATGGATGGTCGGGGCTGAACCAAACGGGTCAGTCCCGTCATTTTATGCGGTGATCCCCTTGCTGGCCAACCGCCCGAGTGCCGAGCCGCAGCCACACCCATCCACCCCCATGACCATCGCCAGGACCCCAAATGCGCCGAAAACAATCACGACGAGGACCAAAAGGACGGCGGTGCAGGATCACCGTGTCCAGCTCTTAAACCGTCCGCAACGGAGCTCGCCTCCTGGTTCGGCGGAGCGGCCTCAAGGTTGCTTCGAATATGCGCCAACGGACGCTCCTGCTCAGAAACGGTTGTGCTGCTCTCTGCGATTCGGTCTGGGGACACTGTTCCAGGGGGACCTCGTCCGGGGTCTATCCCTCAAAATAGCCGATCGTCGTGAGCAGTGCGTTCTCCGCCTGGCGGGAGTCCAGACGCGTGTGCTGTACGACGATGGGCACGTCGGAAGAAATCACACTGGCATAGTCGCGCCCTAAAGGAATCGGTTCGGGGTCGGAGAAATCGTTGAAGCGCAGGTGGCGTGTGCGTCTGGCGGACACGCGGAAGACATAAGGTCCCAGCGGCTCGCGATCGCCGAAATAGATTGTGATCTCGATCTCGGCCTCTTGATCGCTTGCGTTCAGAATACAAACGGTCTCGTGACTGAGCATTTCTGGCTGAGGGCCACTGCTTCTCTCCGGAATATATCCTTCCGCAATCGCCCAGCGGCGCTTTCCTATCGATTCGGGCATATTCATGTCTCCTTTCGGTGATGGTCATCGTTTGCGTGAAATGTGTGCGGGCCACTACATTTTGAGGACGGACAACGTTAGATCGGATCGATGAATGCTCAAAGACTGGAATGCCTCTGCCCTATTCCGGCGAAGCCGGGAAATCCGGCACGGGTCTCGCTTCCGCCTCCTCCTGGCTGGCCGCCAGATCATATGCCCGTATATCCTCAATCAGCCATTCCATCTCGGCGATCTCACGGCGCTGAGCTTTGATAATCTCATCGGCAAGCTCACGCACTCTCGGATCTTTGATCCTTGCGCGCTCACTGGTCAAAATGGCGATCGAATGGTGTGGGATCATTGCTTCCATGTAGTCCACATCCGTGACGCTGGCCTGGCTGCGCACCAGCCACACGGCGGAGAGCAGCAACACGAAGGCGCCGGCGAAGATCGCCAAGTTGACCCTCCGATCGCGGTACATCCCCAGCATGAAGCTAAGCATTACGATCGCCATCACTGAGCCCATGATCAGCGTCATGAACAAGCGGGTTTCGCTGAACCAGGCATGGTCAAAGATCTGGTAGGAATTCAGATAGGTGACCAAATACATGGTCACCATTGATGTGCCGATCATGGCGAAAAAGATCCCGTAATTCCCACCTCCGCCGCTTCTAACGTTCATGGGCTGGTGGTCCCGCTGCAAATTTCGTCTGTTGTCCCTCATGCCATTTCCTACCTGTTTTGAAGTTTGCCCAACGGATCATCTTCCAGCCTGAAGCCGTTCCCATGCGGGTGTGATCAATCGCGCCTCGCGCGGTTCGCGCTCTGCGAGCGCATTTTTTCCGGGCCCGATCAGGCATGTCGCTGTGATGGCTCGTGGACCCAACCTGAACCGCTTTCAGAAGATACTCAACAGACGGATTCGATCCAGACTAAACATAGTGAGCGAGCGATTGGAAGGCTTACGCCAAAGTGCATATTTAAAGGTAGATTGCAGGTATACGTTCGCTTGGGCTGGAAACCGCGGGGCGACATATATCCGCTTTTCGTACCTCGATCTATGGTCCCCGTACGTCTCGTATCCGAAAGTGAGAAGAACGTGGATGATCGCTTCGCGGGATGCTTTGGACGCCAGCTTCGTAAGGCGTGGTTCCTGGACGGGCCGCGATTGAAAACGGCCGTGTCAAGCTCCGCCCGGAGCGAGCGGAAGGCCTGTTCGCCCGCCCGTCACCATCAGTCGGCCGGCATGAGTTTTTTGGATGATCCAGACGCGGCCGTTGAGATGTCCGCGTGAGAGGAGAGCATTCATGACAGACGCAGGTCCAAACCACCGGGAGCAGGTCAACCTTCAAGGGAAGGGCGCCGTATTGGGCCATCCAATTCATCCCATACTTGTCGATTTTCCCATCGTCTTTCTGATCGGGGCGCTGGTGTCCGATGTGGCATTTGCATTATCTGGGCAAGCCTTTTGGGCGCTGCTCAGCCTGTACGCACTCGGTGCCGGGGTCCTAATGGGTGTCCTGGCTGCGATCTTCGGAGTCATCGACTTCTTCAGCGTGCCCGCCGCTCGCGAGCTGCGAGCAGGTTGGATCCATTTCCTTGGAAACGCCGTCGTCCTGCTCATCGCGCTTGGCAATTTACTGCTGCGCTTAGGGGATTGGGAGCAAGCGGTGGTGCCTCTAGGCCTGATTCTGTCTGCTGCTGCGGGATTGCTCTTAGGAATAACGGGCTGGTTCGGCGGGGCACTCGTCTTTCGGCATAAGATCGGCGTACGCCATCACGACCAATGAGGCGAGCGGAATTTAACCGATTCTAAGCCGCGCCAACGACCTCGAGCATCTTCTTCGTGATCGACTGACGTTGCTCGAAGAACCCGTCCCAGGCGTCACCTTGCGAGGCGTTCAGCCTATTACGAATATTGCCCAGATTGAATTCTTTCGCGCTTTCGACCCGGCCCAACTCCTCCCATGTCAGCGGTGTTGAGATCGGCGCCCCCTCCCGCGCACGCGTCGAATAGGGTGCCACGTTCGTCGCCCCTCGTGAATTCCTCAAGTAATCCACAAAGATCTTTCCTTTGCGCTTGGCTTTCGACGCCGTAGCCACATATTCGTCGGGCGCCTCCGCCGCCATACGGTCGGCGATGCCGTGCGCGAAGGCTTTCACTTCGTCCCAGCCGGTCCTCCGTTCCAAGGGAACGACGACATGGAGCCCTTTCCCTCCGGAGGTTTTCACGAAACATGCCAAGCCGTGATTCTGCAGCTTCTCATTAACCGATCGTGCTGCCTGGACGACGCGCTGCCATTCCACGCCCGGACCTGGATCCAAGTCGAAAATCAGCCGATCGGGCCGGTCAAGGCGGTCGACTCTGCTGCCCCATGGATGGAGCTCGAGCGTGCCCAGCTGTGCGAGTTGAATGAGACCGGCCTTATCGTCGATGGACATGTAGGTCGCCTTCTCCCCGCTTTGCTCTTCCAACTCCACCCGATCAATGGGACCCACAATCGAGTCGGTGTAATTCTTCTGGAAAAAGCACTCCTTCTCGTGTCCCTGCGGACAGCGCAGCAGCGCTATGGGCCGGTCGGAGATGTGGGGCAGGATTCGTTCGGCCACCGTATCGTAATAACTCGCCAGCTCGCGCTTTGTGACCCCTTGCTCGGGGAAAAGCACTCGATCGGGGTTGGAGAGACGTATGCCTGCAAAGACCGCTGCACTGGAATTCGCGCTCGAGGACCTCTCATTGGCCTTCATGTCTTCCATCACCTCCATTAGGAGCTGAGTCGCCGCTTCGTCGCTTTCCGGGATTTCCCTGCGCACCTCGTGGGGGTCTTTATCCTCCCGCAACCCGAGATAGGATGCCTGCCGCACGAGACCATCCCGTGTCCAATCCACAAACTGGACCTCTACGACGAGAGACGGCTCGACCCAGTGGATCCCCCGAAGTCGCGATTCCCGAGGCGGAATGTCAAAAGCTGTCTTTCCCACTTCCAAGGTATGCAGCTTTGCGGAGAGACGTTTGAGCTCCGCCTGATCGAATCCTGTCCCCACACGCCCGGCGTAGATCAAGTCGCCTGAGGTATCGCGATAACCGAGCAGCAGCGCGCCAAAACCCTTTCGAACTCCCTTGGGATCTGTGTATCCCCCCACGACAAATTCCTGACGCAAGTAGCATTTCGACTTCTGCCAGGTTTGGGTCCGGCTTGAAACGTAGGGGCTGTCCTTGTGTTTGGAGATTATTCCTTCCAGGCCGATTCCGCACGCGTTCCGATAAACCTCGGGCCCACTTCCTATGCTATGCCGGCTGAAACGCAGATGCTTTTCCCCTGTGGATTCAAGGATCTCCCCGAGCAGCGATTTTCTTGAATGCAGCGGCGCCTCACGCAAATCCACCGAATCAAGATACAGCAAATCGAAGACATAGAAATAGACCTTCGCGGTGGTGCGCCGGATGTTTTGAAGCTTTTGGAAATCGCTTTTCCCATGGGGGCCGAGGGCGACCACTTCTCCATCCAGAATGGCTCGATGGAGCGGAAGGGCCTCGATCGCCTTCTTGATCGTTTCGAATTTACTCGTCCAATCGTTTTCATTGCGCGTATAGAGCTGGACTTCGCCATCCTTCAGCAGTGCGAGCAAGCGATAGCCGTCAAATTTGACCTCATGAAGCCAATCCGACCCGGCGGGCACTTTGTCAACCAGCGTGGCCAGCTGAGGCGTGAAAAAGCCTGGCCAATTGGCTTCCTTCGCCCCGTCCATATCGCGTGCCGCCTTTTCCCAACTTTCCACCTGCGACGCTTTGCCCGTGCTCGGCGCAGCTGGAGAGCCATCGGAAACCCGCAGGTCCTCCAGGATATTTCCGCTCTTTACGCTGCCAGGTCTAGCCTCAGTGATGGGATAATCGTCTTCACTGCGGGCGTGCTCGTCATCGCCTTTGATGAGCAGCCAGTTCTTGGCCTCCTCACCCGCCTCGCCGTCCATGCGCACGAGCGTCCACAACCCCCTCAATTTCTCACCCTCCAGCACAAAGCTGAGTTTCCCGGAGCGAAGTTCTTGCTTCGCCGATTTGGGCGCGTGCCAAATGCCACGATCCCATAGGATCACCTCGCCAGCGCCATACTCGCCTTCCGGAATGATGCCCTCGAACGTCCCGTAGGAGAGCGGGTGATCCTCAACCTGTATTGCCAGGCGTTTCTCAGAGGGATCAAGGCTGGGCCCTTTGGGCACCGCCCAGCTCTTAAACACTCCCTCAAGCTCAAGTCTCAAGTCGTAATGAAGCCGTGAGGCATCGTGCTTTTGGATGACAAATTTGCGCTCGCCCTGACGCCGTTCCGGTTCGCCTTTCGGTTCGGGCGTCTTCTCGAAATCTCGCTTCGCCCTGTACTCTCGTAAGCTCATACATATCTGCTTTCTGGTCGACGGACCGGGCACCACCTCGTCAGGTCCGGCTAGCTCCCCACCTTTTCGACGCTGCGCTGCAGGAGTTCGGTCACGTCGATGGGCTCCGTTGTTTCCACGTCCCCGACGGGCTCTGCCGCCGAGGGCGAGGTTTCGATCTCGCCCGCCTCGACCCTCTCCTGAATCCAGTCCAGCAGCGCCTGACGATATTCATCGTGATAGGCTGAGGGATCCCATTCCTCCGTCATCGCCTCCACGAGTTGGGAGGCTAATTCCTCCTCCTTCTCTGTGATGTCGTAGGCCGAGGCGGATTCCTCCGGCAGATCGAATTCCTCGGGACTGCGCAGCTCTTGTCCATAGCGCATAAGAATCAGGAAGAGTGCCCTATCCTTTGGAACCAGCGCGGCCAGGTATTCGCGCGTGCGCACAACGACGCGCGCCACACCGACTTTTCCGTGCTTCTCCAGCGTTTCGCGCATGAGTACGTAGCTTTTCTCGCCCTTCGCCCGCGGAACGAGATAATAGGGCTTATCGAAGAAAATATCATCGATAGCATCGCGCGTTACGAAGCTTTCAATTTCCACCGCCTGTGTGGCCTCCGGCGCGGCCTTTTTAAAATCCTCGTCGGATAAGACAACATACTGGCCTTCGTCGTACTCGAAGCCTTTGACGATTTGATCCCAAGGAACTTCCTCACCGGTGATGTCGTTTACGCGCTGATAGCGGATACGCGCCTTGTCGCGGCTGTCGAGCATGTTGAAATCAAGATCGGTGTTGACCTCCGCCGAGTACAGGCTGACAGGAATATTTACGAGTCCGAAGGCGATATGCCCCTTCCAAATCGCGCGCGGCATAGATGTGGCTCCTCACTTGTGAAAGCGGCTCTCCCGTCCACCCAATGGATCGCGCTGCCCATTTCCCAGAATCCTTGCTGAGGCCGGAAGCGATTCGGGCTGCTGACCTCAGCCACAGGCTCGATGCGTGATCCTGCCTCCCGACGAATATCCGCCAGGGGACGCAGAGTGCTTAGAATGGCGACCGCTAAGATCATGGCGATTTCTGCTGGGAGCATCCCTTCCAAGCCCGAAACTGTCGCCAGAACTCGGATCAATAAAGATCACCCCATACAGAACCTTGATAGGAATACTTCCCTACACACTTTAGCGGTCCGGCCACCCAAATTGCATCGCACGCGGATATAGCCCTGGATACAGTCCTGATACAGGATCGACGGCAGGATACCATCTGGCACTGGGGAGGAGAACCGTCACGCGGGGGCCTTCAGCTCGCCGGTCCAGGCGCCCATACGGCTGTTGGACAAAAGAAAGAATCGATCGCTGAACCCCTGTGAGCAGGTAACGATCATCGGTGCCACACTCGGGGTGCTCTAGATCGCCACTTGAAACTCCTTCACCCAGCGGGTGAAGCCACACGATCCGCTCACAAACATCGCCTTGCCGAGTCCTATAGCGGAGTCATATGCATGCCCGTTCCAGACTCCGGCCAACGCGATCAGAACGACAAACTCCACCAGCCCACAGCTGGCGCCGACCCCATTCCCGGCCCAAGGGACATTCTGCTACCCTCGGTCTAAGCTCGACCTTCCAACTGCTCAGGCGTGGAGCGTAAGTCGGACGCATCTACGGAGCCTGCACGCCCCATTTGACTTCACTCGGACAAACTTATAGAATGTTGTTATGACATCATTATAAGTTGGGTGGAGGCGACCTTCGGTCGGCGGGATCTTGGATCGGGGACCTCACCCCGCCAGTGGATCCTCCCCGCTCGGGTAGCGCACGGCCACCTGCTGGGGACGGGAGCCAGACGTAAGCCATGAACGCTACAATCGGGGTTGGTTTGGTTGGCGCAGGCAGAGCCGGCAGGGTCCACGCCCAATCGCTCACCCAGCATGTTCCAGGCGCAAAACTGACAGCCGTGGTGGACGCCGACGCGGAAACATTGGACGCGTTCACCGCCGACTTCCCGGTCGAGGAAAGGCACACCGAGCTGGAAGCCGCCCTCGACCGGGGTTCTTTCGACGCCGTCGTCATCACCACACCGACCTTCGCCCACAAGGATCTTGCGGTCGCCGCTGCCGAGGCCGGCAAGCACGTATTCCTCGAGAAGCCCATGGCGCTCGATCTCCAGGAATGCGACGAAATTATCGACGCCGTCGAGAAGAACGGCGTGCTGCTTCAACTGGGCTTTATGCGGCGCTTTGACCCCGAATTCCAGGCCGCCGCCTCCCGGATTGAAGCCGGCGAGATCGGCCGACCTATGATGATCAAGTCCCTCACCCATGGGCCAGGCCTGCCCCCGCCCTGGGCTCGCAGAATCGAAACCTCAAATGGTAACCTTGCCGAGGTCAACAGCCATGACTGGGACTGCACCCGCTGGCTGATGGGTTCCAATCCTCAGCGCGTTTATGTCGAGGTGGCCAACTTCAAAGGTGAGGCTCGCGGCGTCGAAGATGAGGGGTTCTACGACAACGCGCTCGTCAACATCCGCTTCGAAAGCGGTGGTCTGGGCAGCATCTCCGGCATCTGTCCCTGCGATTACGGCTACGACGCCCGGGTCGAGATCGTGGGCGAAAAGGGCATCATGCAGATCGGTGAACTGCAGGGCCAGGCGGTCGTGGTCGGGGTGAACCGCGACGAGGGTCTCCGCACCCCGATCTACCGCACCTGGCCGGAACGCTTCGCCTGGGCCTACATTCGCGAGATGGAGCATTTCGTTGACTGTATCCGGAACGACAGGCAACCGGCGGTCGGTGGCGAGGACGGCCGCTGGGCTGTGGCCGGCGTTCTCGCTGGAACTCGATCCTTCCGCGAGGAGCGTCCCGTTCGATTGAAGGAGATCTTGGAGAAACCAGCCTAGCCACCCGCCAGCCCATGACTGAGCGTTCGCAGAAGATCAAAGGTCACCGGCTCATGGGGACCACGGGACCGATCCGGCTCCCCGAGACGGCGATTGCCGACGCCCACAATCATCTTTGGATTGACCCCGTCTCTGGCGCCGATCCCCAGGCTCCTGTGCTCAACAACGGAGAGCTCATTCGAGCAGGTCTCAAGGCCTTCCATCGATTGGGAGGATCGGCGGTCATGGACTGCCAGCCGGCGGGATGTGGCCGGAACGGATTCAAACTGCGCCAATTTTCCGATGAATGCGACGTGCACATCATCGCCTGCACTGGATTCCACCTGCGGAAATACTATCCACCCGAGTATTGGCTCTTCCAGGCGGGCGTCGAGGAGGCGATCGAGTTCTTCCTCGATGAATTGAGGATCGGCCTGGTTGAGACCCGCAGGGGCCGAAATCCGGTGCGGGCAGGCTTCATCAAAGTCGCCTGTGAGCGCTCGATCCCCGACTCGCCAATCGAGCTGCTGGAAGCCGGCGCGAGAGCGGCCCTGGAGGCGGGGGCGGCGGTCGCCATCCACACGGAGCGTGGCTCCGGGGCCAACGCCATCCTCACCCAGTTTGACCGCTTTGGCCTCCCCGCCAACCGCATCGTGCTCTGCCACATGGACAAGCGACCGGACGCTGGGCTCCATCGCGAACTCGCCGATCGGGGCGCGTTGCTGGAATATGACACCTTCTTCCGACCCAAGTATGAGCCAGAGAAGAACGTTTGGCCCCTGCTCGAGGAGTTGGCGGTGGACGGTTACTCGAACAGGATCGCGCTGGCGACCGATATGGCTGAGGCGGAGATGTGGCGAGAGGGGAAGTTCGGCTCGCACCTGACGGGGTTGATCACGGTCGTCAAGCCCAAGCTGGAGTCGATCGGTTTCAACCACGACGATTTGCGTTCTCTGCTAGGCGGAAATATCATCGCGCGCCTCGCGCTCTACGCTGAGACGGAACTCGGAGACCTGGAGGAGCACTGATCGATGAGCTCTCAGCCCTACACTTTTGAGGTTTCGGTGAAAGACAAGAACTTGAGCGAATACGACAACCACATTGAACGCCATCTCTCGGCGATGGAGGGCCAGTTCGCAGATGCTGAGGCCTATCAGCGCATGCTGAATCAGGGCGACCCGATCCTTTACGAGGTCTATGAACTCGAGCGCCCGGCCGTCGCGGGCGAAATACGGCATGGGCTCTCCGTCGTTCATCCCGGCACCGTCGGCGACGAGTTTTTCATGACCAAAGGACACTTCCACAAAGTGCTTGACACATCGGAGATTTACTACTGCCTCCGCGGCCAGGGGATGATGGTCATGGAGACCCCGGAGGGCGACTCGTCGGTCGAGCCGCTGAAGCCGGGATCGGTGCTTTACGTTCCGCCGCGGTGGGCTCACCGGTCAGTGAACACCGCGCTCGAGGAGTCCTTGGTGACCCTGTTCGCCTATCCCAGCAACGCCGGTCACGACTACGGGTCCATCGAGAAGCAGGGGTTTCGAAAGCTCGTACTGCGCAAGAACGGCAAGCCCGAAATCGTCGACAACCCCCATTGGCTGCCACCGGAGAGCCGCTAGATGGTGGATCTCGGCGAGTGCCGGGTTCTTGTGACGCCGACGTCCTTCGCTCGCCACGACCGAAGCCTACGGGAGCACCTCGAATCGCGAGTCCGCCAGGCGGTCTACAATGAAGAAGGTCGGCCCCTGACCTCGGAGGAGCTGGTGGAGCTGATACCCGATTTCGATGGCTTCATCGCGGGTCTTGACGCGATTGACCGCCCGGTCATCGAGGCGGCCGAGCGGCTGAAAGTGATCGCCCGTTATGGCACCGGAGTCGACAACGTGGATCTGAAAGCGGCTCAAGAGCGCGGGGTCGTCGTCTGCAACACCCCCGGCGCCAACGCCGATTCCGTCGCCGAGCTGGCGATCGGGCTCATGTTCGCGCTGGCGAGACATATTTGCCGCGCATCGGCGGCCACCAAGTCCGGTGAATGGCCGCGGATGGACGGCAGATTGCTCGGCGGGAAAACGGTCGGGTTGATCGGATTCGGCAGGATTGGGACCTCCGTCGCCCGACGGCTGCAGGGCTTCGACTGTCGTCTGCTGGCCTACGACCCTTACCCGCAGGAGGAACGGGCGAATGAGCTCAACGTCGGCCTGCTGCCACAGGAGCAAGTGCTCCGGCAGTCCGATTTCATCTCGCTGCACTGCCCGCTGACGGAGGAGACCCACGGTCTGGTCGACGCCGATTTTTTGGCCACCTTGAAGAGAGGGGCCTACTTGATCAACACCGCCCGCGGCGAACTGATCGTCGAAGCCGCCTTGGCCGACGCCCTTCGCCGCGGCCACCTGGCCGGAGCTGCGCTGGACGCATTCAAGCGGCAGCCCCCCACGCTGCCCCACCCTCTCCTTGAATTGCCGCACGTGATCGCCACCCCGCACATGGGTTCGCATACGGACGGAGCGGTGAACGCGATGGGATGGGCCGCGCTCCACGACTGCCTGGCCGTTTTGCGCGGCGAGGAGCCCAGCCACCCGGTCGTCTGAGACATGGGGACTTCGATGGATAAACTCGAAACGATGTCTCGCATTTCGGACCTGGGTGTGATCGCGGTGATCCGGGGACCCTCGGTTGAGCTCACAATGAAGATGGTCGAAGCCCTTGTCGAGGGCGGCGTCCGCGGCATCGAAATTACCTACAGCACCCCGAACGCTGCCGATGTCGTCCGCGACCTCCGACGCGCCTACGGCGAGGAGATCGTGTTGGGAATGGGAACGCTGACGGCGCCTGCCCATGCGAGCGAGGCGCTTGAGGCTGGAGCCTCTTTCATCGTCAGCCCGCACACGGAGGAGCCACTTGCCGCCGCGATGAGGGATACGGGTCTCGTCGTCATGATGGGCGCGCTCACCCCCTCCGAGATTATGCGCTCGCTACAGCTCGGGTCGGACGTGGTCAAGCTCTTTCCCGGTTCGCAATTCGGTCCGGATTATTTGCTCGCCCTGCGCGGCCCCTATCCCGAATTACCGGTGATGCCGACCGGGGGAGTCGACCTGGACAATCTCCCTTCGTGGTTTGAGGCAGGCGCCTTCGCCGTCGGAGCTGGGAGCTCGCTGTGCCCCCGTTCATGGGCAGAGCAGGGACGCTTTAATGACATCTCACGCCGCGCCGAGGACTTCATTGAACTTCTCGGGCGCGTGCGCGCTTCAACCTAGGAAGAACGGAATCGCGGACATGGCAACGGAAGGTCCCCACAGCCTGACAGACGGAGGAAAGCCCATCGATGCCTGACAGCCAATCCCCGGGGGAGTACCGGGTTGTCGAGAATTCCCGGCCGACCTTCTACTTCATCGGCGTGACCACCGGTCAGTCTTCGATCATGAACGTGTTTCCCCGCTGGATGGAGGCCTTGGATCAGTCTGAGATCATCATGGAAGGAGTCGATCACGAGCTTCATGATGATCCCGATGCCTATCGCCAATCGGTCGCTCAAATCAAGTTCGACCCTCTCTCACTGGGCGCCCTGGTCACCACCCACAAGATTGATGTGCTCGAGGCCGCCCGCGACATGTTCGACATCCTTCACTCATCCGCGAAAATCACGGGTGAAGTCTCGTGCATTTCCAAGCGCAATGGGCGGCTTGTCGGTCACGCCAAAGATCCTCTGACCGGGGGCATGAGCCTGGACGCGATTCTGGGGGAGCGATACTTCGCCAGAACCGGCGGCCACGTGATGAACATCGGCGCCGGTGGATCCGGCAAAGCCATCGCCCTTCACCTGATCCAGAAAGAGGCGAACGACGATCGGCCGGAGCGCTTCATCATGATCAACCGCTCCCGCCCTCGTCTGGACGACGTCAGGCAGATGGTGGAGGACTTGGGGACGGACATCGAGTTCGAATACGTCCTGAACGAGGACCCGCGCCGCAACGACGAGATCATGGGGGACCTTCCCGATGGCAGCATCGTCATCAACGCGACCGGCTTGGGCAAAGACCGACCGGGCTCACCCATCAGCGACGAGGGGGTGTTCCCGGAGAACGGGGTCGCGTGGGAGATCAACTATCGCGGGGAACTCGACTTCTGGCATCAGGCGAAGGCTCAAGAGGAAAGCCGCCATCTGACGGTGGAAGACGGTTGGCTTTACTTCCTGCACGGGTGGACACAGCACATCGCGGAGGTCCTGCATATCGAGATCGACGACGAGGCGTTTGCCGAGCTGGCCGGCATTGCGGAAACCTTGCGCCCTCCCCTCGTTTACGAGCCCTCGGAATAGATAAAGGCGGGACACCGGCTATGCTGGACCGGAGGTGAGGCATTGAACGGCGTCGGCATCTACTACGCATTCTGGACCCAGGATTGGGACGCTGACTTCCATCCCTTTGTTGACAAGGTCGCCGATCTCGGCTTCGACCTTCTGGAGGTCAATGCCGGCTCGATCGGCCGCATGTCCTCCGGGGAGCGGCGCGCACTCAAATCTCACGCCGATGACCGAGGGATCGAGCTGAGCTACTGCGTCGGCCTGCCCCCTAAATACGACGTCGCCTCGGAATCCCGGCAGGCGCGTGAAGCCGGGGTTGAATTCCTACGGCGAATGGCGGACGGCATCGGCGAGATGGGGGGCGGCATCCTGGGCGGCATCATCTACGGTAGCTGGCCAGCCTCCCTCCCGGCCGGCCAAGAGGATCGGCGCCCCTTCGTAAACCGCAGTCTTCAGAGCATGAGACGGGCCGTCAACGCTGCCGAGCAAAACGACGTGACCTTGTGTTTGGAGGTGGTCAATCGCTTTGAGCATTTCATCATGAACACTGCCGAGGAGGGGATCGAGTACCTCGAGGCCCTCGACAGCCCCAACGCTAAGCTTCTTCTTGACACCTTCCACATGAACATCGAGGAGAGCTCCATGGCGGCGGCTATTGAGCTGGCGGAAGATCATCTCGGGCATCTTCACATCGGCGAAAACAACCGCATGCCGCCAGGTTATGGCCACATCCCTTGGCAGGAGTTGGCCTCCGCCCTCAAAGAAGTGGGCTATCAGGGGCACGTGGTTATGGAACCTTTCATCAAGCCGGGCGGCCAGGTGGGAAGGGATATTCGGGTCCACCGGGACCTGGGTCCGGACATGGACCTGGATCGTGAGGCGGAAAAGGCGCTCGGCCGCATGCGACGGCTCCTCGGTCCGGAGGTCGCTTGAACTCGCGCTTGGGCCGAGGGGCGTCTGTGGGTGAGCAACCTGAACGACCAGTCTGAGCACCCCAGCGCGGCTGCACCGATGCTTCTTATAGAGGCTCGAGGGGCTGCCGTCCAGACTCAACGCCGAGCTGGGGAGATCATCGCCCGCGTCCGAGATCAGGTGGAGCGCGGCGCGAGTTAACTGCTGCGCCTGGCGAACGCAGCCGGCCGGCGCTCGGACGGACGGCTCAGCCCGCCGATCTGCCCTTCGCTGCGGAACGCCGGAAGGAGCTGACGGATCTCGCGCCAGAACACATTCGACAGTGGATCAATAGCCCAGCTTCGACGACGGCGGCGGCGACTCGACCGCAAAAACGGCCGATGGGACGGCCCGATCAATCCTCGGCGGCCCATTCGGGCAGCCCCGCCAGCGAGTCGAACGCAGGCTTGGCCGACTCAAATAGACCCACGTATTCCTCCGCGAGCGGCCGATAGAACTGGTGGTTTTCCATATGGGGCTCGGTGCGGTCCGTCGTCTGGGTAAAGCGTTCAGCCGTGGACGCCAAATCATCGAATTCTCCAACCGCATAGCCAGCGAGAATCGCGGATCCCAGGACCCCGAACTCGCTCCGATTCAGCCGGACATACGGCACGCCCAGGATGTCGGCCTTGATCTGGTTCCATAGGCTGCTCTTGGCGCCGCCCCCGATCACTCTTGTCTCACGCACATCGAGTTCGGGCAGCAAATCGCGAACGATGTCCAAATAATAGGCGTACTCGTAGCCAACGCCCTCCAACATCGCCCGGTACAGGTGCTCCTTCTTGTGGGACCAATTCAGGCCCACGTACAGACCGCGAGTGTTGGGATCGCTGGGACAAACGCGGCCGCCAAGGTGGGGTTGAAAGATGAGCTTCTCCGAACCCGGAGGTACTTCGGCCGCCATCCGGTCGAGCCACTCGTAGGGACTGACACCCTCGCTCTCCGCCTCCTCCCGCTCCTGGTCTGCCACCTCATCCCTGAACCAACGCAGGTTAAGCCCGCCTCCATTGATATAGGCCA
>CAZFCJ010000007.1:0-16012 GCA_964517315.1 uncultured Anaerolineaceae bacterium
GCTCTTTGAGAAACTCGACCACCTCCTGGAGCTCCTCTTTGGCCTCGTCGGCCCCGGCCACGTCTTCAAAAGTCACCACCGGCTGATCGCCGGTGAACATGCGCGCCCGGCTCTTGCCGAAGGAGATGGCCTGATTGTTCGATCCCTGGGCCTGGCGCAGCATGAACCAAATCAAGCCCACCACCAGCAGGGCCGGCAGCAGGTACGTGACCAGGCTGAGAATGGTGTTCCAGTCGCTGGGCTGGCGGATCTCGATGTGAAGGTTGCCCGGCGTCAGCTGCTCGGGCCGAACACCCAGGTCCAGCAGCTGTTCCACGGTTGTCTGATCCGGTTCCTTGCGGGAAAGGGCGTTGGTGCCGTCCCGGAACACGACTTCCAGCTCGTTCTCATCGACGACAATGCGCGCCACTTCACCGGTCCGGACCGCTTCGGCTACTTCATTGAAGTACAGGCGTTCCGGCTCCGGCGCGCCGGAGCGGAACTGGACCACCAGCACGACGATAATCAGGACGAGGATGAGCAGGATCAGCGAGTTGCGGCCCCGAGCTGAATTCAATCCAACCTCCACCGGTACGATTGCAGCGCCCTGAGGTTCTCAGGGCGAAATACCGCCGGCATTATACCGTAGGGCACCAGGTCTCACCAGTTGGCGCGATCATGGGACTGAGAGCGGGCAGCTGGGGTAAAGCAGGCAGGCCCACAGCCAGAGCGGGATCAGGCCGCCGATCAGCACGAAGGCCAGCAGTCCCAAGGCCACGGCGGTCCAATCGACTCCGGCGGCCGGCATTTCTTCCATGGGTGCGGTGTACGAGTTTGGCCCGTACTCTTGTTCCGAGGGCTCGGAGAAGAAGGCCATTCCGCGCACCGGCTCGCCGCCAGCGAAGGACTTGAGCACCTGGCCGAATTGGTCGGCTGTGCGGTACCGGGCGGCGGGTTCCTTGGAGAGAACCTTGAGCACGATCTGCTCGACCTTTGACGGGATGGACGGATTGTGCAGGCGGGGGGGCGGTGGCGGAGTGCTGCGGTGGAGCTCGGTCAGAGCGGCCGGGTCGTCCCCGTAGAAGGGCAATCGTCCGGTGAGCATTTCGTAGAAGATCACACCCAGCGAGTATACGTCCGTGGCCGGCGACGGCGGACCGCCGGCGGCCTGTTCGGGGGCGAAATATTGCGGGCTGCCCCACACGGTCTCATGTCTCTCGTCCGGGCTGATCGCCGACAGAGCCCGGGCGATGCCGAAGTCCGTGACTTTGGCCCGTTTGTCGGCCGTGACCAGGATGTTGTGAGGTTTCAAATCGCAGTGCACCAATCCGGCGCGGTGCGCATAGCCAACACCGGCGCAGATCTGCTGCATCAGGTCCACCGCCAGATCCACCTCGAGTGAACCTCGTCGGCGGATCAGGGTCTTAAGATCGGTTCCGTCCATGTATTCCATGATGATGAAAACGTGTTGACCGTCGCCGCCAAAATCGTAGACGGTGACGATGTTGGGGTGGACCAAGTTGGCGGCCGCGCGGGCCTCCTGGCGGAAGCGGGCTAAAAAGTCCGGATCGTCGAGGTAATCCTCGCGCAGCACTTTGATGGCCACCTCACGATGCAGGCTCAGATCCCGGGCCTTATAGACCTGGGCCATGCCGCCGCGGCCAAGCCGCCGCAGAACCTGATAGCGCTCGGCGAAGCGCTCCGGAAAACGGGGGGATTGGGACTCGGTCACGATGTGCATTCTAATCCTCGGGGCCGATGGCGACAAATCCGGTCTCAGGGCTGAGGGTCCGGTCGGGCGCGTGGGACGTGCGGCGGCGTTTATAATCAGCCTGGAGGAACGTGTACATGCGCAGAGCGTGGGTGATCTATAATCCTTATGCAGGTCGCTTTCCCGCCGGCCCGCTGCTGGAGCGGGCGGCGGCTGTTTTGGCAGAAGCCGGCTGGGACATTCACACCGTGGAGACCAAGGCCGGTGAGGAGCTGAAGAGCGTCGCCAAGAGAGCCGTGGCGGCCAAATGCGACGCGGTGTTCGTAGCCGGCGGCGACGGCTCCGTCGGCCGCGTCGCCGGCGCGCTGGCGGATAGCGACACGGCCCTCGGCGTGCTCCCGGCGGGGACGGCCAACGTTTGGGCGCGGGAGCTTGGTCTGCCTCGGCTGGGTTGGATCCATCCTTTGGCCCTGGAAGAGGCCGCGAGGCGTCTCGCCAGGGGAAGTGTGCATTCCGTCGACTTGGGGATGTGCGCGGAGGCTCCATTTCTCTTGTGGGCCGGAGTGGGCTTGGATGGGAAGATCGTCAACAGCATTGAGCCGCGCGCCCGTTGGGAGAAGGCCTTCGCCGTGGCGCATTACGCGGTGCTGGCGGTGTGGGAATCGCTCGACTGGACTGGGATCGACCTACGGGTGACGTCGGGGGAGCGGCAGTGGGAAGGACGTTATCTGTTGGCAGTGGCCAGCAATATCAGAGCCTACGCTGGCGGCTTCGTCGAGCTGTCGCCGGACGCGAAAATTGACGACGGGCTGCTGGATTTTTGGCTGCTGCGCGGCCGTTCATTGACCGACGCCGTCGAACCCGCCGTCCATATCCTGATGGGCCGGCATGTGGACGCTCCAGGTCTGATCCATTTCAGGGCCGAGCAAGCGGTCTTTGAGGCCGAGGAAACGTTGCCGCTGCACGTAGACGGCGAACCGGGTCCGGCCACCAGCTCGGTCGAACTCTCGGTGCGCTCCCGGGTTCTGAAAGTCGTGATGCCCGAGGGCGGCTGGCCCGCCGTCTTCAGCGACCAAGAGGCGTCCACCTCGTCCCGGTGGCAGACCGAGGTGTAGCGGGACCGCCGGTGCTTTCCAGACTGAGGGAGCAACCTGCGCTCTTGTGGGCCGGAGTAGGCGCCATTCTGGGAGCCGGCGTCATGCTTGCATTCCTGATGCTCAGCCCCTGGTTGCTCGGGGGACAATCGCCAACCGACCCCCAACCTGAGCTCAGCGTCATCCCTTACCCGACGGACACTCCCACGCCGACGGCCACTGCGACGGCCAGTCCAACGCCAGAGGTCACTCCTACGCCCCCGCCGCCTGAAGCCGGCATGTTCTCACTCGGCGAGCTGGTTCAGGTTCAGGGCACCCAGGGGGACGGGCTCCGGCTGCGTGCCGACGCCAGCCTGGAGGCCGAAATTCGATTTCTTGCCCTCGAGGCGGAGGTGTTCGAAGTGCAGGATGGGCCGGTTGAAGCCGACGGTTACATGTGGTGGTTTTTGATCAACCCTTACGACACCTCCAAGCGTGGATGGGGGGTCGCAAACTACCTGCGCACGGCTGAAGAGTAGCCAGCGAGAGGAGGAGAAATGGCCCAGACCGGACCGCGCCCGAAGAAGATCCAGGTTCGTAAGGGGGAGGGACTGCTGGTGATCGATTGGTCCGACGGCCTCCACTGCGAGTACCCGCTCAGCGGATTGCGGGCCGCGTGCCCGTGCGCCTCCTGCCGGGGCGGTCATGAAAACATGGGCGGGCCGGGCTCGCCGGACATGTTGGAGCTCGACATCCCGATCGTCGATTCCCGGGCCACACAACTGCAGGATGTCCAACTTGTGGGCAACTACGCCCTGCAGCTGCTTTGGAAGGATGGTCACAAATTCGGGATATACCGGTGGGACTACCTACGCGGGCTTTGTCCCCCCGAAGGTGAAGGGTGAACCGCTGCGGGCCGGCTCAAGAATCCTCCACTTGGTCGATCAGTTGAATAAGTACCTGACGCACGCTTGAGCGCCGCGTGCTGATACAAGGAAGGACCAACGTTCGGTTTCCAAATCCGAGCTGCTGCCGAACTTGGTCGACATGGGTGGCGTTTTCCAAGTCCTGCTTGTTCGCCACCACGACATGGGGCTTCGCGCGGAGATCCTGCAGGCCTTCGAGCAAGGTGAGCGCTTGGGGGACGTGGCGTGGATTCGCCGAGTCGATGAGCAGGACAAAGCCATCGACCTCACGGGCCAGGAGCTCGCGCATGAACCCGAAGCGCTCCTGGCCGGGCGTGCCGCGCAGGTGAAGCACATCACCGCCGATCGTGACGCGGCCGTAATCCATGGCGACGGTCGTAAGTGATTTTTCGGCCCCCTCGAGGATGTCCGTGATTTTCTGCTCGGTCGACACCACCGGGATTTCGGAGATCGTCTCGATGAACTGGGATTTTCCGGCACCGAACGGGCCCGTGATGAGGATGTTATGTTTGCGTTTCAATGCTGGCACTCCGTTCAACCCTTCTGTTGTTCTTCCGGTTCCTCTTTCTCCTCCGTCTCCCGGCGAAAATCCACGAACCGATAACCAACCCCGCGCTCGGTGAGAATGTATTTCGGGTCCGAGGGATTGTCTTCCAATTTCTGACGCAAATAGTTGATGTAGAGTCTGAGGTAGTGCGTCTCGTCGCGGTACTCATAGCCCCAGACTTTGGCCAATAGCTGTTCGTGGGGCACGACCCAGCCGGCGTTCTTCACAAGGTGGTACAGCAAGCGGTATTCGGTCGGCCGCAGCTTCACCTTTTCCCCTTCAACCCACACTTCGCGGCGATCGAAATCCAATTTGAGCCGGCCGTCCACTTCGATCGGCTCGTGAACCGACTCCCCCGGCATTTCCGTTCTGCGGAGGACGGCGCGCACCCTCGAGGACAATTCGGCGGGGCTGAACGGCTTGGTAATGTAATCGTCCGCGCCCAGCTCGAGGCCCTTGATCCGGTCGTCGACGTCGCCTTTGGCGGTGAGAAGAATGACGGGAACATTGGAGATTTCACGGATCATCTCCAAGGTCTCGAAACCGTCGATTCCTGGCATCATGACGTCGAGGAGGATCAGGTCCGGCATCACATCGCGCAGTTGTTCGAGCGCCTCCTGCCCATCGCTGGCGTCGTGCACCTCAAACCCGTCGTGTTCGAGGTTCAGCCGGATGAACCGGATCATGCGCGGCTCGTCGTCGACGACGAGAATGCGCCGGCCGCGATCGGATCTTGAGTCCATGCTATTCGCGCACGAAGCCGATCACTTCCTCTTCGGCGGCTGTGGGCATGATTTCGATAAAGTTAATGCGGTGCATGGGCCACATGACGGTTACGACGTTGCCGGCTAAATAGGGCAGGTCTTTGCCGTCGCGGAGACGCGGATTGCTGACCGTGATGCTTTGATGGCTGGGATCGGGCATCTCTTCGATTTCCGCTACGACGGGGTCTTCATTTGAAACGTGGAGCAATACAGTAATGGTCATTCTTCACCTCTGCTTGCGCTGGCGTGAAATCAGTTGTAAATGTAAGCGACCGAGCTGGAGGGTGTCCCCATGCCGGAGCGGCTGCGACTCTTGGCTCGGGATTTGCTCGCCGTTTACGATGGTTCCGTTTACGCTGTCCAGGTCCTTCACTTCCACGCCCTCCGACGTGAGCCGGATTTCGGCGTGAATTCTCGACACGCCGTGGTCGTAGGCCTGATATCGATCGAGGTCTATGTCCGGGATCACCGCCTGATCCTTGACCGCCCTTCCGAGGGTGAAGTTGTCCCTCCCGATGAGGGAAATTACCTCACCTGTCTCCATGACGCGCAGGCCCATGATGGCGCCCGATTTGAGGTCGGGTCCCGCCGAGGCGGAGGGTTTCGTGGCCTCCGGCTGATCTTTGAGCTCTTCAGCGGGAATCTCGACGGTGGGCACTGGAGCGCTGTGCATGAGGCGGGATCCGCACTCACTGCAGTAAAGCGTACCCACGAACTCCTGGTGACTGCAGCTGGGGCACTCAATCATGGGCGCCCTCTTGAACCCCGGCGCGGGCGGGGAGAAGCAGCGCTCGGGTGCCGTACTTCAGCACTTTTTCGCCCTTTGTCGACAGTCGGCGAGACTTCGCCAGGTTCTCTGCTTCGTTGAGCGCCGCCTTGGCCAGGTCCCGTTGGCCGCTGGCCAACAGTTGGGTGGCCAAGTTCTCCAGTCGCCGGGCAGCTTGGCCGGATTGGCCGAGCTCGGCCTCGTGACGCGCCTTGTCCTGCATGCGGTACAGGGCGAGCGCGCTGAGCGCGTCGGAGATGAGCTTGGGTGGCGGATCGGTGTCCGGCTCGGTGGATATGGGCATCTCCAGGTCCAGCGGCAGCGGCACCGGTTCGGCGGAGTCACCCAGCAGGTCACCGGTGAGTTCAAGGTGAGCCAGGTTCAGGGCATCCTGCTCACCGATGGGGTGGATCACGATCTCCAGCAGCAGACTGACTTTGGATTCTCGATACAGGTTTCCCAGGAGAAGGGGCAGCGTGTCGCCGAGGATCATCGGATCCGGATCGAGGCGGAAGCCGGAGCGCAGGTCCACATGCTGGGAGAGATTGCCCACCAGGCGCACGCGGCTGGCGACGACCTTGCTGAGGTTCTCAAAAATGTCTTCCAGCAGCGCGCTGATGGCCCTGGGATTGTCCAGGAACATCACGCCGCCTCCCGTTGCGGCGGTGAGGTCGTCGAGGAACCGGTCGCTCCAATCCCCTCCTATGCCGACGCCGTTGATCGTGACACCCTGCTGGGCGACCTTGTCCGCCATGGCGATGCACTCGTCCTCGTCGCCGTAAGTCCGGCCGTCGGTCAGGAGGATCAAGTGGTTTACGCGGTCCTGAGAGAAATTGCTCTGCAGCTCCCGAATGCCCAGCTGCAGGCCTTGGCCGATCTCGGTGCCGCCATCGGCCTGCATCAGGCTCATCCTCGCCCGGGCCACCGAAAGGTCTTTGGCCTGTTCGGGGGAGACGATCACCTCCGCCCGATCGCTGAACGCCACGATCGAGGCGTTATCGTTGGACTGAAGGGATTTCAGGATCTCTTGCGTTGCCTTGCGCACCTGATCGAGTCGCTGCCCTTTCATCGACGTAGAGCGGTCGATGACGATGGCCATATTTACCGGTGCGCGTCGGTGTTCCAGATCCTTGCGGGGAAAGACGTCGATGACGACATAATGAACTTGAGGTTCGTCGAGCTGCAGCAGCGTCTTCCGACTGTGGGTCACCTCGGCGCGAAAGCTGGCCTTTCGGGCGCGTTCGGCTTCTGACTCGGAGAGTTCCTCGTCGTACTCACGCCGCAGGTCGGGATCGATCAGCGTTTCATAGGCCTCGCTGATCTCGAGGAACAGTTCGTTGTCATCAGGATCATCGTTGCGGTCGGGGTGGAGCCTGAGCGCCGCTTGGCGGTACGCCCGGCGAAGCTGATCCGTGGAGGCGCTGCGGGGGACGCCGAGCAGCGTGTAGAAGTTCTTTACTTCGCCGGACACCGAATAGGAACCCCCTCCTTATTAGGGAGACGCCGGGAAATAGACCAGGACGACCGAGATATTGTCCGGACCGCCCGCGGCGTTGGCGGCGTGCACCAACTCCTCGCAGGCCTGCTGGGGATCCGTGTGGGTCATGATGAGGCGTCGGATTTCGTCGTCCGGCACCTCGCCCCACAATCCGTCGGAGCAAAGCAGTAGGTGTCCTCCGTGCGGCACTTTCTGAGTGAACACGTCTACTTCGAGGTTTTCGCCCTGGCCAATGGCTCGGTACAGGACATTGCGTTGGGGGTGTACTGCGGCCTCGTCGCTCGTAAGTTGGCCCAGCTCGCGCAATCTCTCGACCAGGGAGTGGTCACGTGTGATGACCTGTGATTCGTGACCGTTGATGAGATAGGCGCGGCTGTCGCCCACATGGCCCACCGTCAACTGCTCACCCATCAACACAGCAGCGGTTAGGGTGGTCCCACCGCCGGGGACGTTCTCGACGACCGTGCGGTTGGCCTCTTCGAGCGCGTCGCGGAGCAGGTCGTGCAGAGCCGGCAGCCTCTCGCGATCTGTGGGGTTGAACAAAGGCAGAACCGTCTCCGCGGTCAGCCTGCGGGCCACCGTCTGCACTGAAAGTGCGCTGGCGACCTCGCCCGAGCGATGTCCGCCCATGCCATCGGCGACGACAAACAACCCAAAAGCGGGCGGAGCGTTATGTCCGCTGACGTTCCCGGTGAGTACGAACAGTGCGTCCTCGTTGTGGTCGCGCTCGACCCCAACCGACTGGGCGGAGCCGTAAGTCAAATGCCGCCGGAAGTTCTCGACCAGTTGAACGTTGCCGTGCTTTGGATCGAGTGGGGCGGTGTCGGCCGACCCGGTTTCGGTTTCACCGGAGGCGTCGGTTGTCGGGGGACCGAACAATCGTCGAAGGAAGCTCATTGTGCAGTCCGCAGATTCCTCTGGAGGATCATGCTCTCACGTCAGCAGAGCGTACACGGTGTGGTCAGTCGAGCCGAAATAGAGCACATTGTCGGAAACGACAGCCGATCCCGTGATGGCGCCGTCGGTAGTGAACGCCCAACGTTTGCGGCCGGAGCGGTGATCGAGGTGATACATGGACCCGTCGACGGAGCCGCAGAACAGCGAGTCCTCATGGATCGCGGGCGAACTGTTGACTTGGTGTTCCGTCTCGAACCGCCATTCTTCACGGCTGGTACGGGCGTCGACCGCGTAAATGTTGCCATCGGCGGATCCGGTGAACAGCGTCCCGTCTTCGTAGGCCGGGGTTGAAATTGAGGGCCCTCCCAGGCGGAAGCGCCACACCTGCCAACCGCCCTCGGCTTCAATCGCGTAAAGAGTCCAATCCATTGAGCCGAAGTACAGCAGGCCGTCGACCATGATGGGCGAGGAAGTAATGGCGCGCTTGGCCCTGAACCGCCACTTGAGCTCGCCGCGGAAATCGACGCAGTAAAAATCGCCGCTTTCGGTCCCGAAATACACTCGCTCATCGGCGATCCACGGGCGGCAGCGGATCGGCGCGGCCGCCTCCACCTTCCATGCCCGCCGGCCCGAGGCGGCATTCACCACGTGCAGGTGCCGATCGTCGGAGCCGAAGAAGACGTGGCCCTCCTCGATTCGGGGCGATGACCGGAGCGGCCCTTCAGCGTAGTAAGTCCATAACAACTTGCCCGAGTCCGACGTGAGCGCATAGAGGCGCTGGTCTTCGGAGGGGAGATAGATCACATCGTCATGAATCGCTGGCACACCGGCGATCCCACCCTCGGTGGCGTACTTCCAGAGGAATTCTCCGCTCTTCGCATCCAGGGCGTACAGGTTGTTGTCGTAACAGCCGACAAACACCTTGCCGTCATACACGACCGGGGTGCTGCGGACTTCGTCCTCGCATTCGAAGGTCCACAGGGCCTCGACCTGGCTGCGCGGTTGGAGGCGGGTCTTCGCTTCCTTGCTGGACAGGATGCCGGTCTCTTTGGCGGCTCCGACCAACGCCTGCTTCATCTCCTGCGCGGTCTGGAAGCGGTCCTTCGGATCGTACGCCAACGACTTGTTAATGACGTCCTCCACCTCAGGGCTGACGTCGGGGTTGATCTCCCGGATCGGCCGTTCAGTGAATGAGAATGGGGCTTCCGACCTCGGATCACGGCGGGTGAGCAGGTGATGCAATGTAGCGCCGAGCGCGTAAAGATCCCCCGCCGGTGAGGCCTCGCCGCGGTACTGTTCGGGCGGGGAATAGCCCTCGGTGCCGATCATGGTGCCCTTTTCGCCGGGCTGGAAGACCCGGGCGATGCCGAAGTCGATCAGACGAATGTGCCCGTGCTGATCGACCATGACGTTGGAGGGCTTGATATCCCTGAAGACGACCGGCTGCGGTTTATGGCCGTGCAGGTAGCTGAGCACGTCGCACAGCTCGATCGCCCACGAAACGACCCGTTCCTCCGGGAGAAATTCATCGGTCTGGCGCAGGATCGCTTCCAGGTCCTTGCCCTCGATGAACTCCATGACCAGGTAGGAACTCTTGTCATGGGTGAAGTAATCGTAAATTCGCGGAATGGACGGGTGGGAAAGGGTGGCCAGCAGATCGGCCTCGCGTTCGAAGTTCCGCACCACCATTTCGCGCATATTCGGATCGGTGGCCATGTTGATCATTTCTTTGACGGCCACCAGCTTGGTGACATTGGGGAAGTGAAGGTCGCGACCTTTGTAGACGGAGCCCATGCCTCCGGTGCCCAGCACCCCCAGAATCAGGTAACGGTCCTGGAGGGTGACCCCAGATTGGAGCTGACCGAGTTCAGTCGTTTCGTCCGTGTCCAGTGCTCTTGTCTGCCGACGCATATCTAAATTTATCCCTGTGGTGCGTGATTATAGCATGTGGGCTCAGGCCTGCAACGAGCCGCTGCCCGCCTGGACCGATCTGTTGGGAAGCTGTAAGGGAACGCGGAATCAGCGCTCTCGGGCGAGGAGATCGGCCGCGATTCGTTCCAGCTCGGCCGCTGCCGTGCCGCGAGGGTCGGCCCGCTTCAACTGGGCGAGCGCCTGGTCGGTGTGTGTCGCGGCCAGGTTTCTGGCGTGCTCGAGCGAGCCGGCTACTTCGAGGGCTTTCTTCATGTTCGCGATGTGCGCCTCCGCCGGATCGGTCTCGGCCCAGAGCGAGCGGAACTCGGCCGAGTGCTCCAGCCCGTGGAGGGCCGGCAGCGTCTTCTTGCGCGCCCGCAGGTCGTCGCCGGTCGGCTTGCCGGTCTTGGCCGGTTCGCCCCAAATACCCAAGACATCGTCGAGGATCTGAAAGGACATGCCCAGGTGGTGGCCGAAATTGCGGTACGCGTCCACGATCGCCGGTGCGGCGTCGGCCACCCGGGCGCCGATGCTGGTGGCCGTGGCGAGCAGGGAGGAGGTTTTGCCCCCGATCATGGTGAGATAGGCCTCTTCGCTTACGAGTTCTTGATCTTCGAAGGCCAAATCCAGGTGTTGGCCGATGGTCAGACGCAGGCAAGCCGCGTCCAATTCTCGAAGCACGTTCAAGGTCGTGTTGGGGGAGACCCCCTCGTCGACCAGGCGGTGGCCGGCGGCTTGGCTGAGGATGAGCAGGGCATCGCCGGTGTTGAGGGCTTGAGGCATGCCCCATCGCTTCCATATTGTTGGCCGGCCGCGTCGAGTTTCGCTTCGGTCCTCAATATCGTCGTGGATGAGCGAAAAATTGTGGACCAGTTCGACCGCGACCGCGGCGGGCAACGCTCTGCGCCACGTTCCGCCCGCGCCATCACAGATGAGCAGCGTCAGCAGAGGCCGCAGGCGCTTGCCCCGCCCTTCGTTCTCCGCCTGCGACCAGCCCAGATGGTCGTGGACCATGTCGGCCATGGCCCTGTGCGGCGGGCCGTCGAGCACCGAGACCGACTGGCGCAATCTCTGCTCAAGGGCAGCCAGCATTTCCTCAAGCAGCTCAACCGCCGGTTCTTGAAGGGTCATAGGGGTTCTTGGAGCGGCGCCCGCCGCAAGGCGTCCAAATCGGGGCTGCCGCTGGCGAACATGGTCACTCGGATCTCTTGCACGGTGAGCCCGATGACGTCGGTGACCGCCTCGCTGGAGATCGCCGCGGCCTTCAGGAACGGGCTGGCCATCCCTCCCAGGTCGGCGCCCAGGGCGATGCACTTGGCGATATCGATGCCGCTGCGCAGCCCTCCGGAGGCGATCAAAGGGACTTCGGGGAGCGCACCCCTCACCGCCCGGACGCAATCGGCGGTGGGCAGGCCCCAATCGATGAAGCGCGCGGCCAGGGCGGCTTGCTGTTGCGACTCCGCGCGATGCATCTCCACCTGGGACCAGGAGGTCCCGCCGGCGCCGGCGACGTCGATGCCCTGAACGCCCGCGTCGGCCAGCCTTCGGGCAGCATCCGCGGAGATGCCCCAACCGACCTCTTTGGCGATCACCGGCACCTCCAGGCCGCTGCATACGGCCTCGACCTTGGGCAGCAGGCCGCCGAAATCGACATCGCCCTCGGGTTGAAGGGCTTCCTGCAGGGCGTTCAAATGCAGGACCAGCGCGTCGGCCTCGATCATGTCGACGGCGCGCTGGCATTCTTCCAGCCCGTAGCCGTAGTTGAGCTGAACCGCGCCGAGGTTGGCGAGGAGCAAGATATCGGGGGCCATGGAACGAACGCGAAAGGTCGGTTCGAGCGACGGGTCCTCAATCGCGGCCCGCTGGGAACCGAGCCCCATCGCGACGCGCTCAGACTGGGCGGCTTCGGCGAGAGACCGATTGATTTGGGCGGCCCTCTCGGTTCCCCCCGTCATCGAAGAAATCAAGATGGGGGCCCGCAGCGAGCGGCCCAGAAAGGTCAGCGAGGTATCCATCTCGCGCAAATCCAGTTCGGGAAGGGCGTTGTGAACGAAGCGCACCTTCTCCAGGCCGGTGGTCAGCGCGGATTGCACGTCCTCTTCTAGATTGACGCGGATATGGTCCGCTTTACGCTCGGAGGTTGGCGTAACTTCAGGCATCCTGTGGTGTTCCCAATGTCTGGTAGGGGCGACGGCCATCTTACCAGCCGGGGGCAGGCGAGTCAACAAAACACGTCATCCGCTCGCCGACGTCCGGTACAATGAGGGTTCGTTAAGCAACGTAGCCAGAGGAGGCGGGAATAATGGCAGACACGTTTGAAGAGGTTCGAGGAATTATCGTCGATCTGCTCGGCGTTGACGAAAGCGATGTCACCCGAGATTCAAGGTTCCGCGAGGATCTCGAGGCGGATTCACTCGACCTCGTCGAGCTGATTATGGCCTTTGAGGAGAAATTCGGGGGCGAAATCTCGGATGAGGACGCCCAGAAGATCACGACCGTGGGGGAGGCTGTCGAGTACATCGAAGAGCACATGTCCTAACGGGAACGTGCAGGAACACCCGCATCAGCGGGCCGCCGGATCGGCGGCCCGTGCTCGTTTAAGGGTGTTCAATCGTCCTCGCCGTCATCGTCCACACCGGCCTCGCCGGGTGGGCTCTCCAACAGCTCTTGGAGCTCCTTATCCTCTTCGTCCCGCTCGCGGAAGAAATCATCCATGAACTCGGAGCGCCGCAGTCGAAGCGCCATGGGCGCGACCGCCCGTACGTCGTCCGGGGTGGTTTCCTCCCGGCCGTCGGCCACCGAATAGGCGCGCGCGGCCTCGAACAGGGTGATCTCGGCCCGCAATGAGTCAATCCCCATCTCCCGGATCAGGGCCAGTCCGAACCGTCCGGCTTCCTCGGTGAGGGAGGTGTCATCCAGGGCGTGCCGCGCCTCGCTAAGCTCTTCGCGGGCGACGAACGTCGCGTCCTCGTAGGATTGGATCACCTGGCGCGGGTTGGTTCGAAACGCGACTGCGCGTTCGTAGGCCTCCAGCCTCTTTTCAGTGCTTTCGAGCCCGCGAACGATCACCCTCAATCCAAAGCGGTCTAAGATCTGGGGCCGCAGTCGGCCCTCCTCGGGGTTCATGGATCCGACCAGCACAAATCGGGCCCGATACGTGGCGGCCATTGGGCCCCGGTGAACGCTGTAGCTGCCCTGGGCCGCGGCGTCCAGGATCGCGTCGACGATCTCATCGGGCAGCAGATTGACCTCGTCCACGTAGAGGATGTTCTGGTCGGCTTGGGCCAGCAGCCCGCGTTTGAGCCGCAGGCGCTGGTGAACCGCGGCCCGCTCGTCAATGCCCCCGACGACATCTTCGAGCTTGGCGTTGAGCGGCAGTTCGATCAGGCGCACCCGATCCGTGTAGGTGAGAGGCTCACCTTCGGCGTAGCGCTTGGCACAGTCAGGGCAAACGGCGTCCATACCGCCCGCTTCGACGTCCTCCGGGATGCACCCGTAGGGACAGCGGCTGCGCCTGACGTCGGGCATCAAGTCCGACATTGAGCGAACGGCGGTGGTCTTGCCGGTGCCGCGCGGCCCGATCAGGAGCGCGCCCCCGATGTTGGGGTTGATCAGTGACAGCATCAGGGCCAGCTTCATTTCCTCCTGGCCCACCATGGCCAGGAAGGGGAATGGCAGGTGTTCCGCGAGCCCCAGGTCATCGGGCGGTGGGGCGTCGAGGAAACGCTGTGCGCTGGCTCTCTCGAGCAGTTCGGTCAGGGATTGGACCCCTTCGCTCATGGCGATCCCTCCCGCCGTTCGCGTTCCGCCTGTTTCCGGCGGTACCGTTGGCGTTCTTCGCCTTCCTCCATACGCCGTTCCTGGGCCTCGGTCTCGGCGACCAGGCTTGGCACGGGGGTGGGGATTCCTTCATCGTCCAGGGCCACATACACGAGGTAGGCCGTGTTGGTGTGCGTTTGGGCGCCCGTCACCGGATTCTCTGCCAGGACCTGAACTCTCACCTCCATAGAAGTACGGCCGACGTAGGTCACCTCGGCCGTGAGCGTCACCAGGTCGCCGATCCGGATCGGTTCGTGAAAACTCATCTGGTCGATCGCTACGGTCACCACCCGGCACTGGGCGTGGCGCATCGCGGCAAGCGCCCCTGCTTCGTCGGCAAGCTTCATGATCCAACCTCCATGCACATCGCCGCGAATATTCGCGTGCTCGGGCTGCATGAGTTGGTTGATCGTAAGGCGGGATGCGCTGATCGGCTTGGATTCAGCGCGTTCTGTTGAGGGGGAAGGCCTCAACTCATGTCCTCTTTGAGTTCGCCGCTGTCCTTCGTGTGGAGCAGGCGCGGCTCCTCCTCCAGGACGTCCATAATTTCGAACGGGAGCTCGGCCATCATCGGTGGGAGTGGTACGGTGGCCGGGGGCCGAATCTTCTCCGGCGCCGGCGGCGGGTTGCGGCGCGGCAGCGGCCGGTCGTAGATCCGTTTTCGCAGCACCCTGGGCTCGTCGGTCAACCAGCCCACGTAGATGCCGTCGACGTCGAAGACCTCTTGGTCCGGGGTGACCCAGCCGATCCACTCGCCCATCGTGTTGTACAGGTAGGGGAATATGAGGACCGCCTCCCAGTCCCCGGGGGTCGTATACACGGGAATCGGTTTGAACTTCGTATCCTTCGAATGATTACCAGACATGACTCGATGAGGTTCCATAAATAATTAGCAGAGTTCGTAAGGCAATCTCCGACATTGATTATACAAAGTCCCCCCGGCCCGCCAACCTACATTCAGCCTTCATTCAACCAAATTCTATTTTAATCCACGTCGGAATAGGTCCAAATTCGGTTGATCCCAAAGTTCCAGGAGAGGACGACCAGGACGGCCGCCGCCAGCGCCAGGTTGCGGCCCAATGTCAGCGGGCGAACGGTGGCCAGGGGGCTGTTTGCCAACCAGGGACCGGCCTCAACGAACGCCAGTCGAACGAGGCGAGTAGCAGGGGCTTCCAGCAGCGCGAAGACGGGTGTCCGGATCGCCAGTCCGATCAGGTTGACCATCCCGAACTGTAGCGCCTGGTGGTGCACACGCTTGGAGCGCGAATCGGGGTACGTCCAATAACGGTTCCAAATGAAGTTGCTCGTCACCGCCGCGACGAAGGAGGCCATGCTGGCCGGCACTCCGCTCACGCCGAACGCGAGCGTCAGCAGGTTGAACGAGCCAAAGTCGACGACGGCGCCAACGACGCCGACGATGGAAAACCTGTAAAAGCGAACGAATTCCCGTTTTGCTCGGGCGCGGCCGGGGATCACAAACGGCGCCCGAAATCCTCGATGGTTTTGGCCAAACCGGCGCGCAGCTCGACCGAGGGCTTCCAATCCAACACCTGTTCGGCGCGGCGGATATCCGGACGGCGCTGGTCGGGGTCCGACTCATCTCGCCTGTCGGGGAGCATCTTGATTTCGGAATCCGTCCCGGTGAGCTCGACGACCACATCCGCCAATTCGGCGATCGTCATCTCCGACGGGTTGCCCAAATTGACCGGCATGTGAACGTCGGACATGAGCAGCCGACACAAACCCTCGACAAGATCGTCGATGTAGCAGAAACTGCGAGTCTGCGATCCGTCGCCGTAGACGGTGAGCGGCTCGCTCTTGAGGGCCTGTCCGATGAAGTTGGGTACGACGCGTCCGTCGTCCAGACGCATCCGCGGGCCGTAAGTGTTGAAGATGCGGGCGATGCGGGTGTCGAGCTTATGGTAGCGATGGTAGGCCATCGTGATCGCCTCGGCGAAGCGCTTGGCCTCGTCGTACACGGACCTGGGGCCGATCGGATCGACGTGCCCCCAGTAATACTCGGGCTGGGGGTGAACCTGGGGGTCCCCCTAGACCACCGAAATGTATGCCAGGAGAAAGCCGGCCAGAGTGAACAGGGGAATCGCAGCCAGAAGAGGGGAG
>CAZFCJ010000007.1:16022-57871 GCA_964517315.1 uncultured Anaerolineaceae bacterium
CTGATGGGCCCGCGCCACGCCCAGCGCGTTATGCGTTCCCAGGGCTCCGACTTTGAGGGTTTGGATGGGCAACTGTGGGTAGCCGAACGGCGAAGACGGGTTGGGGCTGGCGGGTGAGGCGAGGTGCAGGACCGCGTCCAGGGTTCCCGGGACGTTGATGAAGTTGGATACGTCATGGTTGTAGTAGGAGAAGTCGTCTCGGTCCGTCAGGTGAGCGATGTTCTCCGTGGTGCCGGTGATCAAGTTGTCCACAACTACGACTTCATGGCCTTCGGCAAGTAGGCGATCGCAGAGATGGGAGCCAATGAAGCCGGCTCCGCCGGTGACAAGGATTCTCAAGAACGCCTCCCGTTCGGTGGGTTTGGTGCCTCGGGCATAAGGGCGGGTTGCCTCTGTCGGACGGCTACTTCCAGTCTACTGCGGCCGTGGAGCCGTCGCCAGTGATTTGTTGGCTCTGTCCGGACTGAAGCTCGATGAGCCACAGGTCGCCCTGATAGACGACCGCCAGCCGGCGGCCGTCGGGTGACCAGACCGGCGGCTGCTGCAGATCGTCACCCCGTAATCCGGCATCCTCGGCCGGCGGGAAGATCAAACGACGGTTGCTTCCGTCCCGATCGATCACGGCCACTCGATACGAACTGTCCTGGCTCTGGAGCGGCTCCTTGGCCTGCAGGAATGCAACCTGATAGGCGGATTCCTCGCTCTCCTTCGACTCGCTGGGCGAGACGGAAGGGGAGGCGAACATGCCGGCCCGGCCGACGAGCGGCAGCTTGCGTTCGCCGTCCGCGGTCAGCGCGGCCAGATTGAAGATGGGCGATGCGTCCGGCTCTTCCAGGCCGACCGGCTCACCGTGGTCAACGAAGAACAAGGTTCGGCTGTCGCGGCCCCAAGTCAGGCCGGGAACCCAGGCCCAATCGCTCAGGGTCTGAAAGGGGACGAGGTCGACGACAGTTTCAAGCTCCGGATCTTGGACATCCACCTGACCGATCGCGTCGGCGCGAGCGAACGCCAGTCGGGCCCCGTCCTCCGCCCAAGTGTAGTCGGTCCCCCACCAGCCGTATTGGCCGCCGGCGTTGGGTTCGATCAGGGTCTCACGATCGAGGATCCGCCCGGTTTGAGTCAGGATGACCCGAACCAAGTCGTTGTTGGCCTGCCAACCGGGCGCGGCTGGGCTCGACTCAACCGTGGAATAGGCGAGGGTCAAGCGGGGGGAGGCCGGTGACCAGGCCCCGAAGTGCACGATGTTGGCGGCCTCGAGGTCGATCGGCTCGGGATCATCGGTGTCGACCCTTAACGCCCACAGACTGTTGATATCCTCGCTGTCCTCAGGGGCGGCGCGCGTGAATAGCAGCCAGCTGCCGTCCGGTGAGAGGTCGAAGATCCGGCCGTCTAAATCGCCGCTGAGAACGAGCGGTTGGCGGTTGCCCGTGTTGCCTTCCAGCAGCCACGCATTTCCGCCGGCCAGGTACACCAGTCGACCGGAAATGGGAACCGGGGCGAAATCGGCCTGGGCGCCGACCATGACGATTTCGGCCTGCGGGGGTTCGAGGATTGTCCGCTTGACCGGGGTGCGGGAGACCTCCTCGCCGTCCTCGAGAACGATTCGATAGGTGACCTCCTGTGTTCCGTTGATCCCGGGCTGCAGGAGGCGAGTGTCCCCATCGGGCAGGGCCTCGTTGCGGACCGTCTGGCGTTCGAACGGAATCACGATCTCCTCGAATTCAAAGACCTCAGTCACACGCGTCACCTTCACGCGCGCGCCGTCCGTTAGAACCGTGTAGCCGGGAGGGTCGGTCCGGTCGAGCGCCTCCAGCTCGAACCCCGAGGCCTGGAGTGCCTGGTCCACGGTCGAGCCGGCGGGAACATCGTACGTGCGGGTGGAGCCGTCGGCGAGCACTTCGATTTGCATCCTTCCGGCGGTCGCCCGTGGCCCGCCGCAGGCCGAGAGCGCCGTCGCCAGGGCGACGGCCAGCACAGCGGCCAGTCGAATGAGCCGGGGCAGTCGCTTCATTGGTGGGGAGCCGTCACCGCTGGTATAATCCCGCCGGGATCTCAGCGGATCCATCCGGTGATTGTCATTGCGCCGTTTCCAATCGCTACTGATTCGAGCTTGAGGCCGCTGGCGTAAGAGCCGATGGATCCGGCGAGGCCCTCGGATATTAGGGACGATATGTTTTCCCGTACCGTGTTCGGCATGGGGAACGGGCCGAGCTCGGCGGAGGATATATCGAACGTCAGCGTGCCGTCCGGCCCCACGATGGGGGCGATCTCGAAATAGACGTTACCTTTGAGGAGACCTTGTTCGGCCACTCCGTGAACCTGCATCACACCCTCCCGCAGAAAGATCTGTGTCTGCTCCAAAACAGGGTCCTGACGCTCTTCCAGGGCCAGATTCACATACGAGGTCAGCTCCCTCTCGGTCAGGGTCAGCACGATCCGCCCCTCGTTCGTCTGAGCCTGGTCCAGTGCGGATCTCCACTCGGTTTCCAATTCACCGGCCGCGTCCGGCGAGACCTCCATGGTCGGTGCAGGAGGGGTCGATCCGCCCAAGTTCACCTGACAGGCCAACAGGGAGGCGGAGAGGGCCAGCCCGGCCAGAACAGCGGGTTGCAAGGTAGCTCGAGTTGGTTGAGGCACGATTCTCAGGATCTCCCCGGCAAAATTCAACGGCGGATTATAGCATGAGGACCACCTCCAACGAGCCAAATCCGGACAGGGCTCGACTCACGGCCCGCGTCGAGGCGCTGCTGTTCGTCGCCGCCGGCTCGGTTGAGATCGGACAGCTGGCTTCAGCGTTGGGCGCCACTCACCACCAGATCGAGAAGGCGCTGGAAGCCCTCGAGGAATTATATGAAGGGCGGGGCTTGGCGCTGCAGCGCAACCGCTACGGCCTCCAGCTTACGACGGGCCCGGAGTGGGCCCAAGATGTGGAGCGGTTCCTGGAATTGGAATCGACCGGCCGACTGACCAAAGCGTCACTCGAGGTTCTGGCCGTGGTCGCCTACCAGCAGCCGGTGACCCGTCCTTATATCGACTCGATCCGGGGGGTCAATTCCGACAGCGCGCTGCGAACGCTCATGCGTTATGGCCTGGTGGAGGAGGTTGGACGGACCGATGCGCCGGGTCGGCCCATCCTTTACGCCACGACCCCTGATTTCCTGCAGTATTTTGGTTTGCAATCGATGGATGAACTGCCGCCGCTGAACCTGGAAGAAGCACTGCCGGAGGGACCGCATCCCGGCGGCGACAACGGCTCGGAGCCCGAACCTGGAGCCGAGGCGTGATGGAACGCGTGCAGAAGATCATGGCCGCCGCCGGGGTGGCCTCCCGCCGAGCCAGCGAGGAAATGATCCGGCAGGGCCGGGTTACGCTGAACGGCGAGGTCGCCGAGCTCGGCGATCAGGCCGATCCCGAGGCCGATGAAATCCGGATCGATGGCGAACCCCTCGGCGACGCTGAGCCCCACCACTATGTGATCCTGAACAAGCCTGCGGGCGTGCTGTCCTCATCCGCCTCCCAGGGAGGGCATCCAACGGTCGTCGATCTGGTCGACTCCGAAGTGCGCCTCTTTCCCGTCGGCCGTCTGGACCTGGAGAGCGAGGGCCTTCTGCTCCTGACCAACGACGGCGAGCTGGCGCAGCGACTCACTCATCCCCGGTTTGAGCACGAGAAGGAGTACCGGGTGCTTCTCCATCGGCCTCCTACGCGCGCGGAGATCCAGGCGTGGCGCCAGGGCCCCGTCGTGCCCGGATTGGGTAAATTGGCGCTGGCCGAAGTGCTGCCGGAGCCGGGGCAGCCAAAGTGGATTCGCATTACACTGCGAGAGGGTAAAAAGCGCCAGATACGCGAGACCGCGGAGCACTTCGGGCTGCATGTGGAGCGGCTCGTTCGAGTGCGGATGGCTACAATTCGGTTGGGCGATCTGCCGCAAGGCCGCTGGCGTGAGCTTGAACGTGGGGAGGTCACGAAATTGAAAGCCGAAACGGGTCTGGCAAGGGAGGAGGCCTGATGGAGGCGATTGAGGCGGGTACGATGGGCGTCGAGGGCCAGAAGTCCATCGGCGACCGCTTGCTCGAGATCCAGATGCGTGTGGATCTCGAGGTTTTGATCTACGTCGGGCTGCTTCTCGTCGCGGTTGCGACCCGGTTCTTCGATCTGGGAACGCGCGTCATGAGCCACGACGAGAGTCTGCACACCTACTACTCATGGCGGCTCGCCGAAGACGGCACATTTCAACATACTCCCCTCATGCACGGCCCGCTCCAATTCCACCTGATTGCTTTCACCTACTTCCTGTTCGGGGCGACGGACGCGACGGCCCGCTTTCCCGCGGCATTGGCCAGTGTGCTTGGCATCGCGCTGCTTTACGGCTTCCGGCGCTGGCTCGGTCGATGGGGTGCGCTCGTCGCGGCGGCGCTGATGACGGTCTCTCCGTTCATGCTCTACTACGGTCGCTACGCGCGCAACGAGGCCCTCGTTGTTCCCCTGGCGCTGTTGATGTTCTACGCCGTGTTTCGCTATTTCGAGGACCGGGAGCCCAAATGGCTCTACCTGTTGTCGGCCTCGCTGGCGCTGCACTTCACCGCCAAAGAGACGGCTTTCATCTACACGGCACAGCTGATGCTCTTCTTAGGGCTGATGCTTTCCTGGAATTTCCTGCGCTCACGCTGGGACAACGACGGGTTAAAGACCGCGTTTGGATTGGGGCTGATCCTGATCCTGGTCGGGGTGATCCTGGCGGGAGCCGGAATCTACGCTGACAGCCAGGTGCCGACGGCCGGGACCCCGGAGACGGTTCAGCCGGCGGATCCCACCGCGGGCGCCGGTGAGGCGGCGGTCGGGCTTCACCCGGCGTTAACCAGCTCGCTGATCGTCGTCATACTGGGGAGCGTTTTGGCGGTCGGCTCAGCCGTATATCACTTCCGTGATCGCCTGCGAACGGAGTTCCCTTCCTTTGATATTCTGTTGATCTCGGCCACCGTGACCTTGCCGCAGTTGGCCGCGCTGCCCTCCACCTTGCTCGGCTGGGATCCCATGGCTTACGAGGATCCACGCGCTCGGATGAGCACCGCGATCGTCGTGATCGCACTGCTGTTGATCGCAACCGCCGCCGGACTGGCATGGAACTGGCGTCGCTGGCTGATCGCCACCGGAATCTTCTTCGGAATATTCGGTCTCTTCTACACGACCGTCTTGACGCATCCACTGGGCTTCTTCACGGGCTTGGTGGGATCTCTCGGTTACTGGCTGGAGCAGCACGGGGTCAACCGGGGGAGCCAGCCGCTTTACTACTATCTTCTGATTCAGGTCCCGATCTACGAGTATCTGGCCGCGCTCGGCGCCCTGCTCGCTGGATGGTACGGCTTCCGGCGCTGGCGCGGCGAGGGGGCCCTCGGGGCGCCGGATGAGCGAGCTGGGGAGGCGCCGGGGGAGGAAACCGACGAGGGTTCCGGGGCGGATTCACAAGCCTCGAGCGTCGATTTCCCGGTCATCGCGTTTATGGGTTACATGGCGGTGACGTCCACGCTCGCTTACACTATCGCCGGTGAGCGCATGCCGTGGCTCACGGTGCACATCGCCTTACCCTATATCCTGCTGGCGGGCTGGGCGATCGGGACGATGCTGCGGCGGGTTGACTGGCGAGCTGTAGTCCACGAGCGAGGCTGGCTGATGGTGGCACTGGGGCTGTTTGGCCTGCTGGCCCTGGCGCGGGCGGTCGGCTTTGTCCTCGGCCCGACGCCGCCGTTCCAGGGGGGACGGCTGGACGAACTTCGGAGCACGACTGGTTTTCTCGCCTCGCTGGCCGTGGTCTCGGGCTGCGGGGTGGGCATCGTTTACATCGCCCGCGACTGGACCTTGGAGCAGGTCAAGCTGCTCGGGGGAACGACCGTGTTCGGGCTCCTGTTCGTGCTCACGATGCGGACCTCGTTTCGGGCCGCCTTCGTGAACTATGATCGGGCGACCGAATACCTCGTCTACGCGCACTCCGCCCGCGGCGTCAAGACCGTGCTGAATCAGATCGAAGAGCTTTCGCGCCGAACAACGGACGGAATGGCGATCGACCTCGGGTACGACGATGACGTCTCCTGGCCCTACAGCTGGTACGTGCGCAATTTCAGCAACGCGCACTTTTTCGCCGGCAGCCCGACCCGCGATCTCCTCAACTATCCGGTCGTGATCGCGGGCGATAACAACTGGGGCGAAGTGGAACCCATCCTGGGCAACCGCTATCATCAGTTTGAGTACATTCGTATGTGGTGGCCGATGCAGGACTACTTCGGCCTGACGTGGGATCGCGTGTGGGGCGCGTTGAGCTCGCCCGAGTACCGCGCCGCGCTGTGGGATATTTGGTTCAATCGGGATTACACGCGCTACGGTCGGCTCACGGGCACCAACTTCGCGCTCGAGGAGTGGAATCCTTCGGATCGGATGAAGCTGTACATACGAAAGGACATCGCTTCGTTAATCTGGGATTACGGGGTCACCGCAGAGTCGCTCCAGGAAGTCTCGTTGGAGGATCCGTACGAAGACGGGATGACCGACCTGAGCGCGCAGGCCGTCATCGGCGAGCAGGGCGATGGACTCGGACAGTTGCAGAACCCGCGCTCGGTGGCGTTCGGCCCCGACGGTGAACTGTACGTGGCCGACACCGGCAACCACCGAATCGTCGTCCTGGACCCCGACGGCGAGCCGCAAGCCGCATGGGGCAGCTTCGGCGGCGAAGTCCAGCCGGGCGGCGAGCCGCAACTGAACGAGCCTTGGGGGCTGGCGGTGGCCGACGATGGAAGCGTGTACGTGGCGGACACCTGGAATCACCGCATTCAGAGGCTTTCATCCCAGGGCGAGGTGCTGAGTTCGTTCGGCTCCTATGGGGCCTCGGAGGGGTTAGACTCGTTTTGGGGACCGCGAGATGTGGCGCTGGATGAGGAAGGTCGCGTCTTTGTGGCGGACACCGGGAACAAGCGCATCGTTGTGTACGACGCCCAGGGTCAGCCCGTCACCAGCTTCGGCGGCGGCGGGGAGGCGTTGGGTTTCCTGGACGAACCGGTCGGATTGACCATCGGCCCCGCAGGCCGAGTTTACGTCGCCGACACCTGGAATCAGCGAGTTCAGGTCTTCCAAGAGACCGAAGGCGGAGAGTTCGAAGCTGTAGACCAGTGGCCGCTTGAAGCGTGGTATGGGCAGTCATTGGACAACAAGCCATACCTTGATGCCTCGCCGCAAGGTCATGTTTGCCTGTCCGATCCCGAGGCGTCCCGCGTCTTGTGCTTCGATGAAGCCGGAGAGTTCATCACGGGTTGGGGAGACGGGGGCATCGCGCCCGGCCAATTCGGATTGCCGGCCGGCGTGGCCTTCGACGGAGAGGGCAACCTGTGGGTAGTGGACAGTAGTAATCATCGCGTGATGCGCTTCTCGCCCGACCTCCCATGAGAGGCGGGCTGCAGGGCTGCATCTGACGAAGGGGTTCCGATGAAGCTGCATGAATATCAGTCGAAGAAGATCTTCTCGGAGTTCGGTATCCCGATCCCCCAGGGCCGGATCGCGGCCACCGCGCTGGAGGCGAAGTCGATCGCCGAAGAGCTGGGCGGCCGCGTGGTCGTCAAGGCCCAGGTGCTCGTGGGCGGCAGGGGAAAGGCCGGCGGTGTGCGGCTGGTCGATTCCCCGGAGGGGGCTGAGGATGCCGCCACCGATATCCTGGGCATGACCATCAAGGAGCTGCCCGTGCGGCGCGTGTTGGTGGATGAGGCCGCGGATATCGAGTCGGAGATCTATTTGGGCGTCACCAACGACCGGGCGCTGCGCCGACCTGTGCTGATCGGATCGTCGGAGGGCGGGGTCGATATCGAAGAGGTGGCGCGCACGGATCCGGGCAAGATCGTACGCGTTCACATTGATCCGCTGCTGGAACTGAGGGAATATCAGGCGCGCTACCTGGCCTCGGCCATCGAGCTGCCGCGCGAGGTGTGGCGGGAGTTCATCAAGATCGCGATGGGCCTTTATAGCGCCTACATTAATTCCGACGCCACGCTGGCTGAGATCAATCCGCTGGTGATCACGAAGGGGGGCGAATTGCTGGCGCTGGACGGGAAAATGGTGTTGGATGACAATGGATTGTTCCGCCATCCTCAGCTCGCCGAGATGCGCGATATCGACGTTGAGGCGCCGGCCGAGCGGGAGGCCCGCAAGTACGGACTCTCGTATGTCAAGCTCGACGGCGATATCGGCTGCATGGTCAACGGCGCCGGCCTGGCGATGGCGACGATGGACGTGGTGAAACTCTACGGCGGGGAGCCGGCCAACTTCCTGGATATCGGCGGCGGGGCCGGCGCGGAGAAGGTTGAGGCCGCGCTGCGGATCATTCTCTCGGACCCGAGCGTGCGAGCGGTGTTGATCAACATATTCGGCGGGATCACCCGCTGTGACGAAGTGGCCCGCGGCATCCTCGCTGCACTGGAGAAAGTTGACACGGACGTGCCCATGGTGACCCGTCTGGTCGGGACGAATGAGAAGGAGGGGCGCAGGCTGCTTTCTGACGCCGATATGATCACCGCTACCTCGTTGGCCGATGCAGCGGAGAAGACGGTGGAGACGGTTAAGGAGGGCACGGTCGCATGAGCATCCTGGTCAACAAAGGCACCCGCCTACTGGTACAGGGGATCACCGGCAATCAGGGACAGTTCCACGCCAACCTCATGATGCAGTACGGAACCAAGGTGGTGGCGGGCGTCACGCCGGGTAAGGGCGGCGAGTGGGTGCTCGACGGAAAAGTGCCCGTGTTCGATACGGTGGCCCGGGCTGTGGAAGCGACCGGTGCCGACGCCAGCATTATGTTCGTCCCGGCGCGCTTCGGGGCCGATTCGATCCTCGAGGCGGCCGATGCCGGCGTGTCCTTGGTCGTGGCCATCACAGAAGGAATCCCGGTGCAGGATATGATGCAGGTCCGCGCTTACATGGACCAGAAGGGCGTACGGCTCGTGGGGCCCAACTGCCCTGGACTCCTGACCCCCGGCGAGGCCAAGATCGGGATCATCCCGGGCCACATCGCTGATCCTGGGTCGATCGGTGTGGTCTCTCGCTCCGGCACGCTGACCTATGAGGTGCTCTACGCCCTGCAATCGAAGGGCCTGGGCGCCTCGACGTGCATCGGGATCGGCGGCGACCCCATTGTGGGAACCACGTTCATCGAAGCGCTGGAGATGTTCGAGGCCGATCCTTACACCGAGAAGGTGGTTTTGATCGGCGAAATCGGGGGCACGGACGAGGAACGGGCGGCGGAGTACATCAGCGACAAGATGACCAAGCCCGTCGTGGGCTTCGTGGCCGGGCGCACCGCGCCTCCCGGCAAACGCATGGGGCACGCGGGCGCCATTGTAGAGGGCGGCTCGGGTTCGGCCGTCGATAAGATCCATGCGCTCGAGGCCGCAGGGGTGAAAGTGGCCGAACACCCGGAGCAGATCGCCGAATTTCTTGCGTAGGACAAGAGGTTCTTCGGACATTGGGCCAGGAACGGGCAAAACTAAAGGACGGGACTGATGGCAACCACGGACCGGCTTGAGGAGGGCGCACCGACCATCGAGGAACTTCGACAGCGCGTTGAACAGGCCCCGGACAAGCTGGAGCTGAGACGAGATCTTGGCTGGGCGCTTTATGGCATCGATCGGACTGAGGAAGCCATTCAGACGCTCTCCGAGGTCAGTGAACAGTTTCCGAAAGATCCCGAAACGGCCTACGCATTGGGATTGGCCCTGAAGCGCGCCGGCGAAAACGGCAGAGCCAGAGATGCGTTCGAGCGGACGCTGGAAAACCTGGATGCGGCCAAAGGCAGCGTCCGCACCGATATGCTGCGCCGGCTTTCTCAAGGCCAGATCAACCTCATCGATCACGGCTCCTGGAACATTCCACAAACATAACAATGGCGACAAAACGGGAACGATTGAAAGCGGCGATCGAGGGAGAAATGGCCGATCGGCCGGCGGTCGCCCTTTGGCGCCATTTTCCGGTCGACGATCAGTCTCCACACGGTCTGGCCCAATCGACAGTTGAGTTCCAGCGGAAATACGATTTCGATTTTGTGAAAGTGACCCCCTCCAGCTCATTCTGTGTTAAGGATTGGGGCTCTATGGACCGCTGGGAGGGCAACGATGAAGGCACGCGAACGTACACGCACCGGGTGATTCAGGAACCCGGCGATTGGGCCGGTCTGGTGCCGCTGTCGCCCGAGCAAGGCTATCTCGCCGGGCAGCTAACTTGCCTTGAAGAAGTCAGCGGAGAACTGGGCGAGGAGCACCCGGTGATCCAAACCGTGTTCAGCCCTTTGGCCCAGGCCAAAAACCTGGCCGGGCAGGCGCGACTTATGGAGCACCTCCACCGCGCCCGCGATTCGGTCGAACGGGGCTTGAGAGTTATCACGGACTCGACGATTTCGTTCGTCCGAGCTCTCCGAGATACCGGGGTTGCCGGAGTGTTCTACGCCGTGCAGCACGCCACGTATCATTATTTCGACCGGACCAGCTACATGGACCTTGTTGGAGCCCTCGACCGTCGCATCCTGGAGGCGGCGGAGGACTACTGGCTGAACGTGCTCCATCTGCACGGGGACGCGATCCATTTTGAACTGGCCGAGGAGTATCCGGCCGACGTGGTCAATTGGCACGCGCGCACGGTCGGGCCAGGATTGGCCCAGGGGGCAGCGCGCGTGAATGGCGCCGTCTGCGGAGGGCTGAGGCGGGAGGCGACGCTGGTGCTGGGCGATCCGGCGCACGTTCGGGAGGAGGCGAAGGATGCGCTCCGGTCGCTCGACGGCCATGGTGTGATCCTCGGCGCCGGCTGTGTGGTGCCGACCAAGGCGCCGCGTGTGAACCTGGAGGCCGCCCGGTCGAGCGTCGAAGACTTCGTATAGTCATTCACGGACGCTGGAAGCAGGCGTGATTGAACTCGTTCACTGGGCCGGCGGGGCGCGTCGAGGCGGTGCGGTGTGAGTCGACTGCGGGTGATCGGTGGAGAGGCAAAAGGCCGGCGGTTGCAACGGGTGCCGGGGCGGGGCACGCGGCCGATCACGGACCGCGTGAAAGAGGCGCTGTTCAACATTCTGGGTCCGGTTGTCGCGGGTGCCTCGTTTCTGGACCTTTTCGCGGGCACCGGAAGTGTGGGCATTGAAGCCCTGAGCCGAGGCGCGGCGCACGGGGTTCTGATCGATGAGAGCCCCGAGGCGGTGCAGACGATCGAAAAAAACCTGGAGCGAACGGGCCTGGTAGAGCGGGCGACCGTGCTGCGGGTCGACGCCTTCGCATTCCTGAACACCGTGCCCGAATGGAAATTTGACTTCGTTTATGTGGCTCCACCTCAGTATCAGGGACTTTGGCGACAGGCCGTGGAAAAGTTGGAGCAGTCGCCCGAGGTTTTGAATCCAGACGCGTGGGTCATCGTCCAGCTCGACCCCCACGAGTACGAGGACCTGGCCCTGAAACGCTTCGACTTGTTCGACCAACGTACGTACGGCTCGACGACCTTGGTGTTCTACGAGTTCTCCAGTGAGTGATCCGAGGTCCGAACCTTAAGGCCGGAGCTCGATTTCGAGGTTCCCTGTTTCGTCGAACGTGTACAGTCCGACGAACGGATGGCCGCTGCGATAGGCCTCCAGCGCCCGTGGGACGAGCACGGGCAGATCCTCAACAGCCTCCAGGTCGTCCAGGTTCTCGATGGGGAACCAGCCGGGTTGGCCTTCCTCGCTCGCCTCGAAAGCTTCGCCCGAATCGGCCTCGCCGACGAAGACGTAAAGGCCAATCCCGGTCGGCTCCCGGGTGTCGATCGCGACGACGCCGCACATGCGCAGCTCGGTGGGGCGCAGTCCGGTCTCTTCTTCCACCTCCCGTCGGGCGGATTCGGTGGGATGCTCGCCGCGCTCGATGTGACCGCCGATGCCGTTGAGCCGACCCGCCCAGGCGCCGCGCCCTTCAGCCAGCCGGACGAGGAGTATGTGGTCGCCGTCGATCAGGAAGACAAGCGTTCGTGGTACAAGCTGGTAGCGGTCGGGTTGAAGCCGTTGTCCTTCGAGCATCGGGATTCCCATTGCACAGACGTGTGTGGCCGTCCACGGAACACCGATTATAGCCTCGCCCGGGCGTCGGACTAAGACCTAAGTAAGTTTGCTGGGGTGCCCACTAGAGACTATAATCGCCACGAGCTCGAACCTTCCACTAAGGAGTGATCGATGAGCGCCTCCCGTATGGATCCATTGAAGGATGTCCAGGGCGCGGACGACCTGTTGGGCAAAATAAGGTCGACCCTTGCTGATTTCGTGGGCTACGTGGACCGGGACCAGCGGCGTCAGTCCGACAAGCTCCTGCGCCGGGCCGTGGCCGATCGCTATGAGGAACAGTGGTCGCGGATCTCATCGCTCCAGCGGGATTTAATCTCGGACGGCCGCTTGGAGTGGATCGACGACCTGGAGGCGGCCGCATTGAAGATAAGGGCGTTCATCGACCGGGTGCGAACGGCCGCTTACGGCTATGCCGGCCTGTTCGACCACGTACGGATCGGCTCGGAGGAGCTGGAAAAGCTCTACGCCCTCGACTACGTCTTGTTGGAGAGGGTGAATGAGCTGCGGGAGGCGGTCGATGAGGTGGAGGCCGCGATGGAGGGCGAAGGATTGGAAGAAGCGGTGGAGCGTCTGGAACGGGTCAGCCAGGAGGCCGTAGATGCCTTTAATCGACGGGAAGAGGCGATCCTGGGCGATGAATAGCGGACACTGAAGGGAGAAATCAGATGGCCAGAATTTTCGACGTCGTCGAGTATCCGAACGAAATGCGCGATGAAATCGTGCATCGCTTTCCGGAGACCGAATCGGGTGATTTTCGCATCGGCAGCCAGGTCATCGTCCGCGAGTCGCAGACGGCGGTCTTCTATCGGGACGGCCATGCATTGGACACATTCGGCCCGGGCCGGCACACCATCACAACGGCCAACATCCCGCTCCTGGTCGATCTGATCGGCAAGGCGTTCGGCGACCGGACGCCGTTCCCCGCGGAGGTCTATTTTGTCTCGATGCGCGAATTTGCCAACGAGAAATGGGGCACGCCGCAGCCGATTATCGTTCGCAATCCCGGGATGGGATTAGGCGTGGCGCTGCTGCAGGGGTTTGGAACCTACAGCTTCGAGGTGGGTGATCCACAACAGTTTGTCGCCCAGGTGGTCGGCGCCACTGGCACGTACGGAACGCGCGAAATCAAGGACCGCTTCCGCGCCATGCTGCTCTCCAAGCTGCAGGACCTTCTGGGTGAGACCACTGAGGTGAGCACCGTTCCGGAGTTAATCGGGCTGGTTGAGGAGATGGGGTCCAGCGTCCGGGCGAAGGCTCAGGACGATTTCAAGGCGCTGGGAGTTACGCTTAAATCCTTCTATATCGAGAGCCTCAAGCCCTCCACGAAGTCGGCCGAAGAGCTGAGGGCGATGGGTATGCTCGACATGGCCACCTACACACAGCTCCAGGCGGCGGACGCGATGCGCGACGCGGCCCAAAACCCTTCGGGCGGCGCCGGGCTGACCGCCGGAATCGGCGCCGGAATGGGCATTGGAGACGCGCTGGGCGACGCCTTGCGCGATCGTAAAGGTGGAGAGGGCGGCGAGTCCGGCAGCTCCGACGATGGCGGGGATGTGCCGCGCGTGATGACCCCATCCGAGGCGGCGGAGCTCCTGCGCGTGGCTGAGGAGGACGTAGTCGCCGCGATCGAAGCCGGCGAGCTCAAAGCCAAGAAGTTGGGCAACGCCTATCGGATCAGCAAGGAAGCGCTGGAGGAATTCCTGCAGAGCTAGGCGAGCCCAACATTAATGCGCAGTCTCAGAGGGCCGTCCCGCGTGATCGAGGGCGGCTCTTTTTGTTTGGAGACGAGAGACTGGAGACTGGCGGTCAGAAATTTGGCGGGTAAATCATCCAGGCGCGACGGGCACATCGGAACCGCTACAAGTTCACCAAATCTCCGTCTGACGCCTTGCGCGTTGTTGCCTCTCCTCGCCATTGGAGCCGGACTTTCGTGAACGTCATCCTGAGGGCCCCGGCGCAGCCGGCGACGAAGGATCTCCAATGACGCGTCGGATTCTGATGGACGGCGGCAGGCGAGGCAGGACGGGTTCCAGTCCAAGTGCGTAGCGTCTCTGTGGTTCGCCCCTCTTATTGACCTTGTCTGGAAATCCTTCGGCCTTTTGGGAAGCTCCGCTGTTTGAGGAGCTTATGCGGCCTCAAGATGAAGTTGAATTTGGCGTGGGATCCGGTGCAGTGGACGGAGCACTCTTGAGGACGGCCGCCGAGCGAGAGTGTCATCGGCCAAGTGGCGCGGGCCTACAATCGGGCGGCCAGAGGTTAATGCTGTCCGGTCGCCAGCAGCTAAGGGCCAGCGGCCTGCCTCACACGGGCTCCAGGCCGTGCTCTTCGATCAGCGCCTCCACGGCGCCTTCGGGAGGCGATGCGCCTCGGGGCTGTCGCCTGAGCCAGTCCTTCAACTTCTTATAGTGCACACTCGGAAGCGGAGCCGACGGCGGATCGACGTTCACATCGGCCTCGTCGCTCATGTACACGAGAACGGCCCTGAGGGAGGCTTCACCCTCAGGTTCGTCCAGATGCTGTGCCAGGCGTTTGGTTTGCGTCTCGGCCTTTCTCTCGAGTCCGCCGATCTCGCTCCGACCGCCGCGCCGCAGCAGCCCGGACCGAGGCTTGTCCTGGATCCAGCTCTCCTGCGCCGGATCGTATTCAATGCGCCCCTCCTCATCGCGCGGCATGAGCGCCATCACCCCCGGCGGGCCGATCAGCGCGTGGCCCGTTCCCGGCAGATAGTGGAGCACCGTCCAGCGGTCGTCGAGACCTTTCAACGCCGCGTTCAGCGCCTGATCCACGCGCCGATCGGGACTCCACTTATTGAGCAGGGGTAATCCGACCTGGGCCAGTAGGGTGCCGACAATCGCGGCGACCAGCACCTCAAAGAGCACATCCTCCCGGCCTAGCGAGTATACGAAGCCTCCGCCGAGCACGAGCAAACCGCCAAAGAAAAACGCGCGGCCGAAGTTGTGCATACGCTTGGCTCGGACCTTGTTGACGTAGATTTTCACCGGGAGTTGGGTGAGCCGAACACGAGACAGGCGTTCTGACCGCCCAGGCCGAATGAATTGGAGAGCGCCCAGCGGATGGAGGCCTGGCGAGCTTCATTTGGCACGTAATCGAGGTCGCAATCCGGATCGGGAGTCTCGTAGTTGATGGTTGGGTGGATCCAGCCCTTGTCCATGGAGAGCGCGCATACTGCGGCTTCGATCGCACCCGAGGCGCCCATGGCGTGGCCGAGCATCGACTTTGTCGAGGAGACCGGGATCTCCATCGCCCGGGGGCCGAAGACGGATTTTATGGCCAAGGTCTCTGCGGCATCGTTGGCGGGTGTTGAGGTGCCGTGGGCATTGATGTAATCGATCTGATGTGGATCGAGTCGAGCGTCTTCGAGGGACCACGAAATCGTGCGGATGGCTCCCTTCGCCTCGGGGTGGGGGGCGGCCATGTGATACGCGTCGTTGGAGCTCGCATAGCCGACGACCTCGGCGTAGGTGTGCGCACCGCGCGCCCGAGCCAGGTCCAGCCGTTCCAGGATCAGGCAGGCCGCACCCTCGGCCAACACGAAACCCTCCCGATCGGCGTCGAACGGACGCGAGGCGCGGGCTGGAGATTCATTGAATGAAGTGGGCAACGCCCGCATGGCCGAGAAGCCGGCGAGGACGTAATCGCGGATGATGGCTTCCGCCCCGATGACAATGATCATATCGGCGCGGCCGCCGCGGATCACTTGGGCCGCCTCGCCGAGCGCTTGCGTTCCGGCGGCGCACGCGGTGGTGATCGTGGCGTTCGGGCCCAGGGCCCCAAAGTGCTCCGTCACGTGAAATGCGACCATGTTCGGCAGTACGGATGGAGCGACGAACGGGTTGACGCGATCGTATCCCTCGGTGCGGACGGTTTCAATGCCCTCGTCCAGTCGATCAACCCCGCCGGCGGCGGTGCCGAGATAAACGCCCGTTCGTTCAGGCCGCTCCAAGGGTGGCTCGAGCCCGGCGTCATCCGCTGCCAGCTTGGCCGCCGCCAGCGCCAGTTGAGACGCGCGCGAAGTTCTCCGGGCCTCCTTTTCCGACATGAACGATGCCGGCGTGAAATCCGTAACCTCACCGGCGATCCGACAGGGCAATCTGTCGGGGTCGAAGTGCGTGATGGGGCCTATACCTGAGCGGCCGGCGACCAAGGATTCCCATACAGTTTCCCGATCCCAACCCAGGGGCGTCACGAGGCCGAGGCCGGTGATCGCGATCCGTCGGTCGATTTCGCGGTCACTCATAGAGCGGTTTGGTTGGCGAGGTCTCCAAGGCGCGTGCGAACCGTGTCGCGGATCGCGGTCAGGAGCTGGCCCTCGACGGCCTGGCGGGCGACCCGGATGGCGCTGAACACGCCGTCGGGGCCGAAGCGACCATGTCCGATGAACACAAGACCGTCGACGCCCAACAACGTTCCGGCGCCGTAGCGCTCCGGATCGAGCACCTCGCCGACCCTACGGAACGCGGGTTTGGCCAGCAGGCCGCCGAACGAGGATATGGGGCTGGACTGGATCTCCGATCGAATGATGTCGATAAGGAAGCTGGCAACGGCCTCCGACGTCTTCAGGAACACGTTGCCGACGAAGCCGTCGGTGACGATGACGTCCGCCTCGCCCTGGTAGGCTTCCTTAGGCTCTACGTTGCCGACAAAGTTCAGCTGGCTTGCCTCGAGCAGCGGAAAGGATTCCTTGACCAGGTCGTTGCCTTTTCCCGCCTCCTCGCCGTTTGACAGCAGGGCGACGCGAGGGCTCCCCAACCCCAGCACGCGCTCCGCATAGGCCACCCCGAGGCCGGCGAACTGCAGCAGATATTCGGGTTTACACTCCGTGTTGGCCCCGATGTCCAGCACAATGGCCCGACCGTCACGCACCGGAAAGGCGGCGGCCAATGCCGGTCGGCGAACCTCCCCCAGTCGGCCGAGCCGGAAGATCGCGTTGGCCAACGCGCCTCCCGTGTTGCCGCAGGTGACGAACGCCTGCCCGCGCCCCCCCTTGACGAGTTCCATCGCCACTGCCATCGAGCTGCGCGGCTTGCCGCGCGCTGCGTCTGCGGGCTTGTCCGTCATCTCAAGGACCTCCGGCGCGTGCACCACTTCCACCCGATCCTCCGCCACGCCCCGTTCGGCCAACTTGCTCTCGAGCACATCCCGGGGCCCGACGAGGATGAGTGGATCCGGCCATTCCTCCGCGGCCCTGACGACCGCCTCGAGCTCCGGGGCGGGGTGATCATCGGTTCCCATGGCATCGATCACAATGTGCATTCAGGGCTCCTCCGGCCGTGAAAAGCCTTCGGGTTGACTCTCGACCTTCGTGGGCTATAATACCCCAGGTCATGGAACCAGCGCTGGTGCTGGAACTGGCAGACAGGCATGGTTGAGGGCCATGTGCCGCAAGGCGTGCGGGTTCGACTCCCGCCCAGCGCACTCAAACCGGGGATCTCGGGAAGAGGTGCCCGGTTCATGTTGTTAAGGGACGGATCCAATGCAATATGGCGGGCGGCTGCTGCTTTGGCGCCGCTCGACCTGAGCGTCAAATTTGCATTCGTCGAGCTTTGATTCATGTATCGATGGCCGCTTCGCGTTCAATGTAGCGAACGACCAGTGAGAGAACCAAGGTCATAATCAAGTAGGTCATGGCTACGGTGTTGTAGCCCTCGAAGGCCCGGAAGTTGCGTGAGATCCAGAGTCGCCCCTGCTGAAGAATCTCCGGCAGGGCGATTACCGAGATCAGCGAAGTGTCCTTCAGAAGGGCGATGAAGTCATTCCCCAGTGGGGGGAGTACGACGCGGATCGCCTGAGGCAGGATCACCAACCGCATCGCTTGATAGTAGTTCATCCCCACCGACCGGGCGGCCTCCATCTGCCCGCGGGGGATCGACTGGATCCCAGCTCGATAGACTTCGGCAAGATAGGCGCCGTAGCCGAATGCCAGCGCGATGGTGGCCGCCGGGATTCCCCTCAAGTCAATTTCACCCAAACCCAGCACCTGGCTTGCATCACGGAAGGCGGGCGTGACGGCAAAACCCATGTAGAGCACGATGACCAGCATCGGGATTCCGCGAATGACCTCCACGTACAGAGTCGCGATGGTGTAAGGCATCGCCGGCAGGAGGAAGGCGAAGGCCTCGACTCCGAGAATGAGCAGCAAGACATCCGGGAATTCACGCCAGGAGGGGTTCCAAACGGCCAAAAGGATGATGGCGAGCAGGCCGATGCCCAGGCGTAAGGGCGCGCCGCTCGTCAATTCAGGTGACGAGGGGGCCAGGCGCATCAGGCCAAAAATCAATCCGAGGACGAGCGCCCCCGCAAATGAGATCAGGGTGACCCGCAAAGTGAGGATGACCCCATTGGCGAGCACAATCCGCCGCAGAACCCGCAGCGGTTGATTGCTGAAGTCGTCCACGATGACGACGGATTCCCCCCTCGGCGCCGTGCCGGTAAAAGTCGGGGTGGTCGTTTCGACGTCGATCGTTTCCCCCGGGCTGACCGGGATGGGGTCGACCTGTTGCGGTTGGGCGCCTTTCGGGATTCGCACCGTGAAGGGTTCGCTCCGGCCGACCTGTTCGTCCTGTGCGTCCAGATAGCGCAGGTACATCGTGTACTGGCCGGGGTCCAGTCGTCTAGCGACGCCGACCGTCCACTCGCCGGCCTCAATGGAGCCGCTCGCCAAGGCCCGCCGGTCCCAGGGGAGATCGAAGATGAAGTAGATGGCGTCCAGGTAGCGGGCGTTGGTCAGCATCGAGTACCCGACGATGGTGCCGAAGATCATGACGATCACGCCCCACCATGGAATGCGCTGCCAAGATGGGACCAGGCCCATGCGGCCGTGCTGACGTGCGGACTCGTCAGGTTGGGGCGGGCCGCTCCCGGAGTCGGGTACTTTGTCAGCCGCCATGCTGGACGCTCCGAGGAATTGTTACGGATCCTTATTCACGTGAGCTCACGTGGATCTTGGGGAGGATTGCGGCAAAGGGGAGCGACTGCTGGTCGAGCTCGACCACCAATCGCTTCCCCCTGCGCTCTGTTGGCCGGTGTGAGGTGTATCCTTCCTTCGTGCTCACACCGACTGGACAACTTTTACCTCAGTCCGTTCCGAAGTACTTGTCGTGGATCTCGTCGTACCGGCCGCTTTCGCGCACGGCGGCCAGCCCCTGATTGACGGCCTCGAGCAGATCCTGTCGCTCGGGATTGACGGCAACGCCGTACTGCTCGTCGGTGTAGACGCCGTCGAGGACCTTCAGGTTCATCTCGGGGTTGGCCTGGACGATATCGACGGAGGTCGGCCCGTCGGCCACGGCCGCGTCGACGTCGCCGTTGGCCAGCGCCTGGAAGGCGAGCGTGTTCTCGTCGTAGCGCACGACTTCGGCGTCGGTCTCTTCGGTGAGCCAGATGTCACCGGTCGTGCCGGTCTGGACGGCGACCCGCACGCCGGCCAGGTCCTCCGGCCCGGAGATGCCGGTCTCGTCGGCGCGCACGGTGATGCGCTGGCCTGCGTTGAAGTACGGGTCGCTGAAGTCGACCATCTCTTCGCGCTCTTCGGTGATGGTCGCGGCCGAGATGACGGCGTCGAACTCGCCGGAGGCCAGGGCGACGAAGATGCCGTCCCAGCGGGTGTTGACGAATTCGTACTCGAAACCGGCCTCCTCGGCGATGGCCTCCATCAGCTCGATGTCAAAGCCGACGATGTTGCCGGCGTCGTCGACCATCTCGAAGGGCGGATACTCGGCGTTGGTGCCGATCGTGACGGTCCCGAGGTCGGCCATCGGTTCCTCTTCTTCGGCGCCCACGTCCGTTCCGAAGTACTTGTCGTAGATCTCGTCGTACCGGCCGCTTTCGCGCACGGCGGCCAGCCCCTGATTGACGGCCTCGAGCAGATCCTGTCGCTCGGGATTGACGGCAACGCCGTACTGCTCGTCGGTGTAGACGCCGTCGAGGACCTTCAGGTTCATCTCGGGGTTGGCCTGGACGATATCGACGGAGGTCGGCCCGTCGGCCACGGCCGCGTCGACGTCGCCGTTGGCCAGCGCCTGGAAGGCGAGCGTGTTCTCGTCGTAGCGCACGACTTCGGCGTCGGTCTCTTCGGTGAGCCAGATGTCACCGGTCGTGCCGGTCTGGACGGCGACCCGCACGCCGGCCAGGTCCTCCGGCCCGGAGATGCCGGTCTCGTCGGCGCGCACGGTGATGCGCTGGCCTGCGTTGAAGTACGGGTCGCTGAAGTCGACCATCTCTTCGCGCTCTTCGGTGATGGTCGCGGCCGAGATGACGGCGTCGAACTCGCCGGAGGCCAGGGCGACGAAGATGCCGTCCCAGCGGGTGTTGACGAATTCGTACTCGAAACCGGCCTCCTCGGCGATGGCCTCCATCAGCTCGATGTCAAAGCCGACGATGTTGCCGGCGTCGTCGACCATCTCGAAGGGCGGATACTCGGCGTTGGTGCCGATCGTGACGGTCCCGAGGTCGGCCATCGGTTCTTCGGTGGGGGGCTGGGTCGGTTCGGGGGCCTCGGTCGGGGCCGCCCCGCCGCACGCTGCCAGCAGCAGCGCGGCGACAACAGCTATGTTGAAGAGTGTAAGTTTTCTCATTCTCTCCTCCTAAGGATCGATGAGGTTGTTACGGGCGTTTGGGCAGGCGTTTCAGGCAGTATTCTCCCTTCAGGATGCTTATCAGTTAGAGGTCCGATGATGAATGTAGGATAACTGCATCTTGTTGCGATGGCAAGGGACTGCAGTCCTTGCGCCAAGAGATCGTACCCGGGTGTTCGGGCGTTTGTTGAAATCTGCCGGCGCTAATAGAGTTCGATGTGCGTGGTTTCCGGCCGAATGGGCAGCAGGGGCGTGACCAGCCCTACCATCTCGTTGACCGTGTTCGATATGAACATGTGCTCGGGTATCTGTTCGATCAGCGGGGTCAATTCGGGCGTCTCGCCGATATCCGCAGCGGACCGGCTGAGCGCCGCCAGCAATCTTCTCTGCAGGGACAGGCTGGCGGTCGGGTCTCCGTCGGTGAGACTCAGGATGCCGAGCACTTCCTGGCCGGTAAACGAGCTGTCGTTCAAAGTGACGCCGCCGAGGTAATCGATGGCGGCTGCGAATGCGGTGCGGTCCAATACGATGATGGCGTCCGGCTCCAGCGGAACCGCGCGGAAAAGCCGATCCAGGAACTCGGCGCTGGGTCCCTGATCCGGGTTCCAAGCGAAGGCGCGCCGGATTTCCTGTGGGGGGTCGCCATCGGTTGTCTCTGTTAACGGGATTCCCAGCAGGAATATGTCTGGGGCGGGAGACTGGTAGGTGAGGAACCAGATCGCTTCAAGCTGGGGGGAGCCGGAATTCAATTCGTCGACCCCGAGAAACAACAGCGTTGTGTCGCCGGTCTGGGCTTCTGTGGCCGGCGCCGGGGTGGCGCTGGGTGTCGGCTCCACTTCTTCCGTCGGGCCGTCCTGCAGAAAGGCCGTGTACAGGCCGAGGAGGAAGAATGCTCCGGCGATGATGATAAGCAGGGCGAGCGAAGGTCGTCTTCCCATATTCCCTTCTACGGGTCCGGCGGCCAGCGCGGTCGGGGGAGAACTGCGACCGGATTGTACTCCGGCGCGAGGGAAGGTGCAATTCGGCCCGCTCGAACCAGTTTAGAAGACGCCTGTCTCCAGGAGCATCCCAACGCCGCGCCCGACAATAAAGGCCGCCAGGGCGACGATGGCCAACGGCGCGTAGGTCAGCGCCTTGTACAAGCCTTTTCGGTGGCGGACGGCGAAGCCGGTCGCTCTGGCGGCTGTGCGCCAAAACGTGACTTGTATTTTCAATTTTATTTTCGAAAAGTGGGTCCTCATCGTGTTCACCTCGATGTGCTCATGCGTAAGATCTTGCCCTTCTCGTCGGCGACAACCCGCACAACCCGGGACATCGTTTTCCCGTTGGGTAACTCTGCGGTTCCTTTGTAGACCAGCAGGTACTGCTCCCGCCCGCGGCGCTCACCTTGTGAGCGGACGGAGGGCTGGACGCCCTTCATTTCGGGGAATGAACTGGATACTTCGCGGCTGATTCGATTCCTGACGGAATTCTTCACGGTGGTCCCCGCTCAACTCACGCTGAGACGTCGGCGCAGGAAGGTGGGCAGATCAAGGTCCTCTTCCGCCGCCGTGGCAGGCTCGCCATCCTCGCTGTGAAAGATTCCGACGTCGGCGGGCGAGACCGGTCTGCCACCCAGCCCGGTCACCACGAGGATGGCTTGCGTCCGGCCGGCGAACGCCGAATCGGTCGAGGCCCCCAAGATGACCTCAGCGGTCTCGGACATGGTTTCTCGCAGCGCGGTGACCGCATCGCTGACTTCGTGCAGAGTCAGGTCGTCACCTCCGGTGAAATGGGCCAGGACGCCGGTCGCTTGTGTAAGGGACTGAATTTCAAGGAGCGGGTGGTTCAGCGCCTGCTGTACGGCGTCGCTGGATTTCGTCTGGCCCTCGCCTATGCCGATTGACATCAGCGCGCCACCTCCGTGGAGAAGAAGCTCCCGCACATGGGCGAAGTCGACGTTGATCAATCCGGGGCGCGAAATCAACTCCGTGATTCCCTGCACGCCTTGCCGCAGCACGTCATCCGCCAACCGGAATGCGACCTCCAGGCTGAGTTCCCTGGGTACAACCTGCAGCAGCCGATCGTTGGGCACCGTGATCATCGTATGGGCATGAGGCTGGAGCCGCTTCACGCCTTCCAGGGCGTTGTTGGACCGATGGCCCATCTCGAACGTAAAGGGCAGGGTGACGATGGCGACCACAACCGCACCGATCTCACGGGCGATTTCGGCCGCTATCGGGGCGGATCCGGTACCGGTCCCACCCCCCATCCCCGCCGTGACGAACACCAAATCAGCGCCCCGCAGCGCCTCGGCGATCTCGCGCCCGCTCTCCATCGCTGCCGCGGCGCCGGCCTTGGGATCCCCGCCGGCGCCCAGTCCGCGCGTTACGCGCGGTCCGATCTGCAGGCGGACAGGAGCCAGGCTGCTGGCTAGCGCCTGCTTGTCCGTGTTGGCGGCGATGAAGTCGACATCTTCCAGGCCGAGCTGGATCATTCGGTTGACGGCGTTCGATCCCGCGCCTCCCAGGCCGAGGACTTTAATGCAAGGTCGCCCGGGCCCAGATCCGGCAGGGGTCATTTGCTGAGAGGAAGATGGGGTTGAATGGCTGGTCTTCACGGGCTCCTCCTCAGGAGCGGTCGGGTGAAGTGCGATCATCTGATTCGCCCGGCCGGCAAGCGGACTTCCGCGTCGGCAGCAGCGTCAGCCTTTGTACCTGACATCCCGCCGCCTGCAGCGTCCGTTCCGTGGTGGCGGGCACAAGATCCAAACCGCCGGCGATCGTAACCTTCTCTGCGTGTGCGGCCTCGTCCGGTGAGAAACCGACCACCGGGCGGTGGGTCACGGCAAAGGCGGATGCCCGGCGCCAAGCGGGAATAGCGTTGCTTTCCTCGGGCGGCAGCAGCAGATAATGGTCAAAGACCTTCTTCGTATGGTCTGAGCTCGATTTCGATGTGGTCTTTGCCCGCTGCCGGGCCTCTCGATACGCATGGGCGACGCCCTGCGGCTGGGCGGTGGGTCCGTACCAGGCAAAGGCCGAGTCATTGTGGTCGGGATCGGCGGCGAGCAGGTACAGGCAGAACGCTTCAGGTGCCTGCTCGGGATCCATCTGTGAAAGCGCGATCTCAATGGCACGTGACTTCGCTCCCGCCGCTTCGTCCGGCGATTCACCCGACGCGTCGGTTGGCCCACCGGCAAGGACCAGCGTGCTGAGGGGCTGTCCGACGACCTTGCGCGCGATCGATTTGTACCAGTCAGCAATTCGCAGTCCAAGCTGATCCTGAGACCCCTCGGGAGTGGAGTAGGGGCGGGCCTTTTCCCAGGCTTCTGGACCGCCAGCTCCCCAATCGAGCGATCGGCCGTAGGTCCAGGCGTACGCCCCGATGGCCAGCGATTGCAGCAGGTCCTGCTGTCCGCGGCGGGCGATGCTTTTCAGCGCCGACTCAAGAAAGGCGGTGTCCCAGTAGTCTCCCCCGGGCTCGAGCGGGGGTAGGGTTGGTCTCAGGCCCGCGCTGAACGCGGCCTGGAGCACGGGCAGAGCGGCATCCAAGTAGCGCTCCACCAATCCTGAGCGGCTCCACTGGCCCATCTCCCAGCTCGTTTGCAGATTGGGGCGATCGTAGACGACGACATACTTCACACCCCAGTGCGCATAGCTGTAAAGGACCGGATTGATGTCCTCGGAGCGCAGGCTCCCCAGCAGGCAGGGGATGTGGATGATGGGTTGAATGCCGGCCTCGAGGAGGCCGCGCACGAACGGTTCGGGGATGGGCCGATCCTTCGACCCATGTAAGGTCAGCCAGCTGGCGCGGTGTTCGATCAGGATCGGCAGCCAGCGGTCCAGGTCCTCTTGCCGATAGTGCCGGTCGTCCGGAAAATAGTGGAAGCCTATCGAATTGTGGGTCCTGCTCATGTGACCTCACTTCCTGCTCTCCAGTAAGGATGCAAGATGTGTGCCACATGAACGGCCTAGCGCGACACGGCCAGTTTCAGGACTTTGCCGGAGCGGTCCAATGTCAGGCGCGCGTAATGCGGGTGCTCCCGTTCGCCGCTGGGGACCCGCTTGGACAGCGTAACGACAAGGGGCTCGTCGGAACGTTGAGGAAGTCCCTTCATACCGAGCTGATGGCTGGGGCAGACGTGATCGTCGGCATCGCAGCCGTGGTGCTGAGTGTGAATCGTGCAGGTCGCTCCGGACATCCCCGGCAAATAGCGGGAAACGATCGTCCGCACCCGGTCTCGCGCCTCGTCGTCCAGCTCCTCTGCGGAGAGCGAAGGATGGCCTTTGGCGCAAGCCGTGCGCATGCTGCGCGGTCTCGCCTTGCGACGGGCCACGGACTTGTGCGCTGTGAGGCCGGCATCCTGGCGGGGCGCGTACAGAGGATCTCCGTAAAGCACGAATGAAATGAGCGCCTTCTGATCCTCCCCGTCGAGATAGCCCTGACGCTCATGCATCTCGGAAACCAGCTCCAACTTGGCGCGGCGCAGGGCTTCACCGACCGGCAGTTTGCGGCTGAGGTTCTGCCAGAAGCGCCGGCCGAGCAGATCGGCCGCGATCAGCGGTGGGGTCACCGAGCCATAGGAGACTTTCGTCGACCCGACGACGGCGTGCGTGCCCGAGTGTAAGAAGCGCAGGGCCAGCGCGCTTTCGCTTGTCTTGCCGATGACATGGGCGCCGTAGCAGGCCTCGGTAAATACGATCTTTGGAGCCCGTCCGCCATTGACCACGTCCTGGACGCGCAGTGCGACCGGGAACTCCTCCGCCTCTTGGTCCCGCAGCGGATCCCGTTGCCCATACCATTCGGGAGAATCCTCCAACCCATGCAGGTTGTAGTAGGAGAGTGTGGTGGACTGGAGCGCCAGAGAGGGCAGTGAGCGGGCTTCGACCGGCGGTGAGGACATCATCGAACGGGGGGGTCCGATCGAGCGGAAGACGGCCATGGAGGCCCGCTTCCATACGCTCGCCGTGTAACCCAGCGATTCGGGGTTGACGCCGAAGAAGCGGCCCAGGTGGGATCTGAGCCAGCCCCGCAGTATGGAGCTGAACGCCGGCTCGACACCGGTCAGCTTGTGCTCCTCCGTCGCGGCCCGCAGCTGGCGCGCCAGCAGGTCTGCATCGGCGTCGGACGGCAAGCGGCCGACCGGCCATTCGGGTGCGAAGTAATTCTCATCCGAGGTCGCATAAGGATTATCGGATGGGACCTCCTGGTCTTCGTCCTCGGTCGGGTTGGGTAGCATATGGAAGGGCAGGATCTCATGCCCGCCTACGATTAACAGGGCGCCGATCATCTGGCCTTTCTCCGCCAGCGACGAATCCAGGTCCGCCAGACGCAGCTTGATCTGCCAGGCATTCCCAGGGTCCACCGGGGATAACTTGAAGGGCCGCAGAGTCGCTGGATCGTCCACGAACACCAGATGGGCGGACCAGCCTCTGCGTCGACGACGCACCGTATCTACGAGCGCTTGCGCGGCAGCCTGCACCCGTTGAAATCCCCCCTCACCGAGATTTTGAATCAGTCGTGTGCGGCTGGAGAGCACGATATAAGCGGGGGCCCGCTTGTCGCTGCCGTCGGTGTCATCGACCTTGAGCTGGGCGGCGAGGCGGCGGAATTCCTCCCGCACCTCGAGGAGTGGATCGGCCGACCCGTCACTGGGCCGGTCCCCTGGATCCGGCCCGTCGAAGGCTTCTCCGGGTAAGGGCGAGGGAACACCCTCGGCAGGAAGCTCACCCTGGGACGGTTGCGAATCGGCCTCTTGCTCGGCCCCCGCCGAGGATTTCACAGTCGGCTCTGACTTTGGCGTATGTGAAACATCCGTTTCGTCCGACTCGTCGTGATCGCTCTCGACTCCGGGGGCGACCTCGCTCCCTCCGGGCCGTGATATCTCCGCCATCAGCTCGCCAGGCCAGAGGCGCACATAGGGGTGATCCTCGCCGAGCACGCGCGCCGCCAAAGCTCCGGTGGGATCTTCGACCGCACAGCGATGGAGGTAATCGACGCCTCGGTCGGTCTCCCCACGCCCGATAAGCAAATCGGCCAAAATCAGCCGCATGGCGGTGCAGGAAGGCCAGCGGTCCAAAACGGCCCGAGCCTGTCCGATAGCGGCTTCGACCTCTCCGAGCTCAACTAGTGCCCGGGTCGCGATCCATGCGGGCAAGGGAAGGTTGGCGTCGGCCAAGAGCGCTTCCTGCGCAGCGGTGGAGGCCCGGCGCGGCTGATGGCGGGAGAAAGCCCGCACGGCACGAGCCAGACTGGCGGTCCAAGCCGGAGCTTCTCGATCGGGCAGCTCTCGCCCCTGGAGCGCCAGCGCACATGCCGCGTAGACCTCGGCGCGGGCTCTGTCAGCGGTGGATTTGAGCGTACGAGCGAGCAGCGTGTAGGCCTCTGAATCTTCCGGATCGCGCACGATCAGGTCTTCCAGCCGATCGATGGCCGTACCAAAGCGCTTTTGGTCCGTTTCAAGGCGGGCCAGCGCCCGAACCGCATCTGCATCACCCGGCCAGGATTTGACCCAATGAATGGCGAGATGCCGCGCCTCATCGGGGCGCTCGTTGGCCCGGGCAGCTTCAAAAGTTGCGAAGAAGGTTTTGCGATCGATCATGGTGTCACCGCCGAAGTTTGCTGTTTGCCTCCGCCGTGCACCAGCTCGAGCGCTTGAACGGCCGCCAGCTGGTGCAGCGCGTCGGAGTCATTAGGGTTGAGGTCGGCCGCCTTACGGAACATACTCGCGGACCGGCCATAGGCTTTCAGGGCTTTCAGCGCGATCCCGGCGTGGAAGTGGGCGGCCGCGCTGTCGGGATTGAGCTGGACGGCGCGCTCAAAAGCGTGGAGGGCCATCTTGTGCTGGCGCCGCTGCTGGTGGACCCGGCCCATTTCAAACGCGATTCCACCGTCCTCGGGGAACTGCTGCTCGAGTTCCGTCAATTCAGCAAGCGCCTGGTCCAGCTGCCCCGCTTCTCTGTACAGACGGGCCAGATCCAGGCGGTAGGCCTTGGCGCCCGGTCGGATATCCAGCGCCATCCGCAGCGCGTCGACTGCCTGGTCAGGCTGGCGGCCAAGCTGGTAAGCCTGAGCGAGCACGTACCAGACGCCGTCATCCGCCGGATCGGCCTCGACCACCCGCTCCAGCGTCGCGATGGCCTCCTGTGCTCGGCCCATTTTCAGCAGCAGCCGGCTGCGCGAGCGGTGCACGGAAAGTGAGCGCTCCGCGGTGCGCAGGGCGCGGTCGTATATCGAGAGGGCCCGTTCGTCGCGGTCCTGTTCCGTCAGAACCTCGGCGAGCTGGACCAGAGTGTGGGCCTCATCAGGGGGCTGTTCGATGGCCTTTTCAGTATGGCGCTTGGCCGTGCGCGCGTCGCCGCGAGCCAATGCGGCCCGGGCCGCGCCGATGCGCGCGGCGGCGTCTGCAGGGTCCATGCGCAGTGCCCGCTCGAAGCGCTTCTCGGCCTTGTCGGCCTGGCCGAGTGCGAGAGCGACCTCGCCCGCCTCTTTCCATACCGCGGCCGAATCCGGCGCCTCGCTCAGGGCTTGCTCGTAGACGGCCTCGGCTTCCTGCCACTGCTCGGTGTCCATCAGCGCCCGGGCGTAGGACAACCTTATGTCGGTCGCCTTTGGGCGTGCATCGAGCGCTTCCTGCAGGTGGGGCAGGGCGGCTTCCGGTTTGCCCAGGGCCAGATACAGCGAGGCCAGCTGATGCTGCCAAAGGGGCTCGTTCGGCCAGGCCAGGACGGCGCTGTTGAGCGCATTCACGGCCTCGTTCAGACGATCCTCCTGCTGCCATGTTTGTGCGGAAAAATAGGCCGCCAATGGATACAGCGGAGAACCCTTCGGCACGGCGCCGAAGGCCTTGCGGGCGATCGAGAAGCGCCCAAGCGACAGATGGGCGATCCCGGCCAGCAGGGGTGTCCAGTCCGGAGTTCTCCGCTGGCTGTGTGTGGCCCGCGCCAGCGATTCCAGGGCGAGTTCGGGTTTGCTCTCGCGAATCAAGGCGATGACCCAACTTTCGAAAGCCAGCGCGTCGATCCATTGGCCGCTTCCGCCGCCCGCCGGACCATCTAGGTCGGCCGGGCTGAGCTCGCCGAACGCCAGCTGGAGGCGCCGCACGAGTGAAGTTCGCTGACCGGCGGACATCCCGCTGTTCTCGATCCGCTGGAGCATCGCCTCAAGCACTTCGTTAGATACGCTCGCGGTGGAAGGCGCATGGCCGATCGCATCTGCCGTCTCATGGAACAGCCAGTGGGCGTCGGCCATTCGCGTCATCGCGCACACGGCCGTGGGAAGCAAATTTGCGTCCTCAGCAGCCTGATCCATGAGCGCTGCAACCGCCGGCCAACGGCTGAACTCGACCGCCACTCTGATCTGCCAGCGGAGCTCCTGAGCCGTCTTCGCCTGCGCGGCCAGCGTTGCCTCGAGCGCGTTCTGCGCGGCCTCCCCCTCACCAAGCTGAGCTCTCCCCAGGGCGGAAATCGCGTATACAGCGGCGGGGACGGCTTCGGACGGAAGTCGGCCGGCCGTTGCCAGCGCTTCGGACGGCCGTCCGAGTGCAAGGTAGGCCTCCGCCGCGGCCAGTATGGCCGCTTGATCTCGCGTGTTGCGCGCCAGAACAGGCTCCAGGACATCCAGAGCGCCTTTCGGCGCGCCGTTCTCGAGCAGGGCGCGCGCCGCCTGGCGAGCCATGGAAAGATCCTTGGGTAGGAGGCGTACGGCGGTGCGGAAGTGCTCAAGCGCCTGTGGGATCTCACCGTTCTCCAACTGGGCCCGCGCCAGCTTGGCGTGCAGATGTCCGTCGTCGGACCTGCGCTGTACGGCGCGCTGGAGCAGCCCAATCGCTGCCGCCCGTCGGTCCAAATTCCACAGTGCATCAGACGCGCCGACCAGTGCCCGTTCATCGTCCGGATCGAGGTCGGTGACCCCGCTCCACGCGCGGTGAGAAGTTTCGAAGTCCTGGGCCTCGAAGGCGGCCTGGGCCAGTTCTCGGAGCAGATCCCCCTCGGCGGGCCCCTTCGCTTCGGCGGCCATCAGCAACCGCTGCGCGGACTTAGGGTGATCCATGCGACGGAGCGCCCGTGCAGCCGACCGCAGGGTTTCCGGGTCGTGCCGATCCCGCCAGACCGCGCGGGCGATCCCGGCGCGGGCTTCGTCGGTGTCTCCTAGGTGGTGCAACGCGAGCGCCCGTTCGAATGCGAACGGCGGGGTTGCGTTGCTCTCCGTGCCCCAGGCGTCTGTCTTTTCAACGATCATCTCCCAGGCTTCGACCTCCGATGCAGCGTCCAACAGCCGTCTGCGAATCCCGACGTCCTGAGGGTCTCGGTCGGACGCCTCCACAGCCGCGGCCAGCGCTTCTTCTGGGAGGTTCGCCGCCTGGTAGGCGTGGGAGAGCTGGGCCAGGACCTGGGGCGAGGCGAGACCTTCGTCGCGGGCCGTCTGCAGCAGAGAGATGGCGGCCGGCACCTGATCGTCCGCCATGGCCGCTTCGGCTTGCGCGCAGATGCAGGCTGCCCGGATCTCGCTTGCCTCATCGGGCAGGTGCACCAGGCACTCCTGGTAGGACTGCATCGCTTGCTGGTACTCGCCGAGCATGTCATGTGCCCGGCCCTTCCAATAGTGAATCGTCGGCTCCGAATAACCGCCGGCTGTGGCGGCTTCAAGGGCGGCCATCGCCGCCCGTCCCTGCTCTTCCTCGGGCTGGGCGTCGGCCGACTGCACCAAAAGGCGTCCCTTCAGCGCGTAGGCTGACGCCGGTGCGGTTTCGGGCAGGTCCCCCAGCATCCCCAGCGCCTCCTGGTACTCGCCCGCGATCTCGCACATATGGGCCAGTGCAGCACGGCTCTCATGATCCGAAGGCCGCAGGCTAAGGGCCTCGTGGAATAGAGCACGCGCCTCGCCGTCCCGGCCCAGCTCACGCTGCAACCGGGCACAGCGCACGATATGATCCGGGTCGTCCGGTTGGAGATCTTTCGCTCGCATGGCGTGGGAGAGGGCCTCGGTGGGCTGCTTCTCTTGGATCAGCCAATCCGCATACGCGGCTTGCAGCCGGGCGTCTGCGGGGCAGAATTGGACGGCCTTTGCCAGCGTGTGTCCGGCGGTTTGCTCTCCATCCAGGTCCGCCTCAGCCTGCGCGAGGGCGATCCAGGCCTCCGCATCGTCGGGACAGATGTCGGTGGCTCGCTGGAGATGCTCACGTCCTGTCTCAGGGTCGCCCACGGCCAACAAGGACTTCCCCATGGCGACGCGGGATGACGCCGCATCGGGGTCCTCCCTCATCAGTTCCTGCGCGAACGAAAGCGCCGTCCCTGCCTTCTCGGCGGCGAGCGCCGCCTCGACGACCGAGGACCTGGCCCTTGGGTCACGCTCGGCCACCGTCAGCCACTCGTCGAGCGCCCGGCGTGTGAAACCGCTGTGATCCAGGCTGCGGGCCAGCGTGCGGCGGGCCTCCAGGTGATCCGGCTTCAGAAGCACGGCCAGGGCGGCCTCGCCGCTCGCCGCGAGCGGATCTCCGCCCCGCAGTTCGAGCGCGGCGAGTTCGGCGCGCAAATGGGCCGCGACTGGGCGCGAGAACGCCGCGGCGCGCAGCGCTTCAATCGCGCGCTGAGTGTCACCTAATTCGACCCAGATCGCGCTCAGTTCGCTTGCCCATTTGGCACTCAAACCCGCCGATTTAAGCCCGCGCAGGATCTGCCGTGCGCTTTCCTCCTGGCCGAGCTCCACGTCAATTCGGGCGGCGACGATGCTTTCGGCGGATGACTGGTGGGGCGGGCGCACGGCGTTCTGGGCGTCCATCGCGTCACCCGAGCGCAGTAGAGCCAATGCCAGCGCCGCTCTGCGCTCCTCGTTGGGCTTGGCTTCGTGGGCCCGCTCGCGGGCCTGCACGGCCACCAAGGAGTCGCCCGACCGCTCGGCCAGTTCGGCCATACGTTCGGAAACGGAAGCGGCCTGCTCCACGGCCAGTTGCCAGGCCGACTGCAGTGACTCTTGGGCTTGCTCGGTCTGGTCCAAAATCGCTTGTGCCATACCCCGACCGAAGAAAGAATCGGTCCTCCCGGCGGGCCGCGCGCGATCGAGGTCGCCTTCGAGCGCCCGGGCGGCCAGAGAGCTGGAGAGCTCAGGCTCCTGCTCGGGGTCGACGGCGGCCAGCAGGTCGGTCCAGGAGCAGGCCGTCTCGAGCAAGTGGGTCGCGGCGTCTTCGGCCTCATGGTTGGCCAATATTCCAACTACCGCGGTTCGCAACAATGTCTCCGAATCGCGGCGGCCGATCTCGCTCAAAACCACTGCGGCATCGTCCAGGTCGGGCCAACCGCAGGCGTATACCCATGCCCCGGTCTCGCCCAATCGGTCGAGCATGTCGACCGCGACGACCGAATCCTCACGGACCTGGCGGGCGAACTCGGTGGCGAGCTGGGTGAGATCGGCGGCGGATTCGGGCCGGATTTCACCCCCGAGCAGCCCCTCGAGCCGCTCGGACTCCGTCCCCGCGGCGGCGGCCACGGATCGCAATACGGCGGCGGGAGTCACCCATTCAGATTCGTGCTCGACCGCCTCGTCCAGGACTGTGGAATCGTGAAGTGCGGCCCAAACGGGGGGGACCCGTAGCATGCGGCGGACAATGGATTGGCATTCCTGCGCGCCGAAGGCTTGCTGGAGCCGCTCGAGCACCTCGAAAGTGGGCAGTTCCGCGGCCATCTTCTACAGCGCCGTCCACTGGATTTGCGTGACCACGTAGTACGACGTCATGATCATCAGCAGACCGAGCGTCACCAGGAACGCGCCGACTCCGCTGGCGGTGCGAACCAGCTGGTTGATGGCGCCGATGAGCTCGGAAGCGCTCTGAACGAGGCCGGTGACGTCCTGGGCGATGCCCTTCTTTCCGATGCGCGAAGTATGAACCGCGAGCGAGCGGACCTCTCCGGAAAAACCGCGCGTGATCAGCATGACTATGCCCAGGATCACGCACGATACGCCGAGCACAAATACCGATGCGGCGATGACGATCTGCATCTCCATCAGTGAGAGCGGAATCATTTTGAACCTCCTGGCCGATGCCTGGTCAGGAGAGTTCGATGCAAGGATCGTGCCAGTGGGTCATTGTTCTCCCCCGCGCAGGTCCGCTTTCAAGGGGGGACGAACCGGGGTGTACTTAGGAGGGAGGCACCGGGAGAGCGAGAAGGCCGTCTGAACCGGTTCGTTCTGGCGGAAAGGCCGCGCGTAGATCGTGAATCAAGGGAACTGCTGGGGCATGACTTGGCCAATCCGCGGGACTGCCAGCGCGCAGATTAATTCTCAAAGAGAGATTCGTTGCTAATCGATCTGCTCTTGAAACTCAGGGGGCAGATGGCCGAGATTGAGCACTTCTTCGTCGCAGAAGAGCATGGCCCGTTCAATCACGTGGCGCAGCTCGCGAATATTGCCGGGCCACGAATGAGCCTTGAGGGCTTCGATGGCGCGGGGAGTGATGTCGCTGACGTTGTTGCCCATTCGTTGGTTGATGTGGCGGATGAAAGTACCTACCAGAGCGGGGATGTCGACCTTGCGGTCGCGCAGCGGCGGAAGATGCAGGTCGACGACCTTGAGGCGGTAGTAGAGATCCTCGCGGAACGTGCCCTCCTCGATCATGCGCGGCAGGTCCCGATTGGAAGCGGCGAGAATCTGGATGTCCACTTCGATCTCCTTGACGCCGCCCACCCGGCGGAACGAGCGCTCCTCGAGCACCCGGAGCAGCTTGGCCTGCATTTCGGTCTTGGTGGAGGAGATTTCATCGAGGAACAGAATGCCGCCGTCGGCCACCTCGATCAGCCCCGGCTTGCGTTTCTGCGCGCCGGTAAACGCCCCGGCTTCGTGGCCGAACAGCTCCGATTCGATCATCGTGTCGGGCAGCGCGGCGCAGTTGATCGGAATGAACGGCTTTTCCTCGCGCGGCCCCATGCTGCGGATCGCCTGCGCCAGCACCTCTTTACCGGTGCCGGTCTCGCCGGTGATCAGCACGGAAACCGCGGCCTCGGCGGCGCGCTGCGCCTCGCGCATGATGCGCTGCATTTGCCGGGTCTCGCCGACGATCATCTCGACGTCGCCGGTCGCCGACTGGCGCAGCAGCTCGAGCTCGCGCCTGAGCGCGACCATCTCTTCACTTCGTTCGACAGCTTGAAGCATGCGCTCGAGGTCCAAAGGCTTCTGGAGGAAGTCCTGGGCGCCGAGTTTCATCGCCTCGACCGCCGTGTCGACCTCGCCGTAGGCGGTGATGAGGATCACCGGCGGGGAGGGGTTTTCGCGCGAGATGCGGTCCAGCAGGCTCATCCCCGAGCCGTCCGGCAGATTCAGGTCGAGCAGGACGATGTCGGCCGATCCCGTGTCCAGGGCTTTGTGCGCTTCACCGAGGTCGCCGGCTTCGATGGCCTCGTAACCCGCATCGTTCAGGGCTTCTTGAACGAAGTCGCGGGCCGTTTCCTCGTCGTCGACGATTAATACGGTGGCGGTCATTCCTCCGGATTCCTCTCGTCGCGCGGGGCGCTAGGAAGCTGGATGTTGAACACGGTGCCGGCATCCGGAAAGCTCTCAACCTGAATGCTGCCCTTGTGCGCTGAGATGATGCGGCGGCTGATCGCCAGCCCCAGTCCGGTCCCGTCCTTCTTGGTCGTGAAGAACGGATCGAAAATGCGCTCGATCTGCTCCTGGGAGATGCCGGGACCCGTGTCGGCGATCTTGATTTCAACCGGCTGATCATGAGACGAGGCGGCCGGTTGGACTGTGATCGACAACGTGCCTCCGTCGGGCATCGCCTGCAGGGCGTTGGTGATCAGGTTTACGATCACCTGCTCGAAGGTGCGGGGATCGGCCAGGACTTTGGGGGTCTCGGGATCGAACTTGACGTGGCTGCGCACGCCGGCCTGCTTCATCCGCGGCCGCCAGCGCTCGAGCATGCGGTCCAAGGTGGACGCCATGTCGATCGGTTCCATCTTGAGTTCCAGGCGACGGGTGAAGAACAGGACGTCGCTCATCAGCTGATCCAGCCGCGAGCACTCCTTGCGCACCTTATCCAGCGACCCGTACAGCGGATGATCCTTGCCCAACCGCGAGGCGACCAGCTGGATCCCGGTGCTGATGTTGTTGATCGGGTTGCGAACCTCATGGGCGAAGATGGCGGAGACTTCTCCCAGCAGCGCGCGCTGGGCCAGCAGTTCGTTCTGATCTTCGATGGCCTGGCGCTCGGTCTGGTCGCTCAGCACGACGAGAAGGCGGGTCGGGGACGCTGTGGCCATGGGCACAGCCCGCAGGTGGACAGGAAAAGGAGTCCCATCACGCCGGTGCAGGACCACTTTGGCCCGCTCTGCGGTGCGCTCGTGGCCGAGCGCGTCGAGCAGTGTCGAGGTGATGTCCTCGGGTCCGACCAGAACGTCCTGTACGGAGAGGCCGTCAACTTCATCGCGGTCGTAGCCGAGCATCCGCCTCGCCGAGTTGTTCACGCGCACGATCTTGAGGTCGGCGTCGAGGCCGAGGACGGCGTCGGAGACGGCGTTCAGTTGTCCGCTGGCCTCCGCCTGCAGTCCCTTAAGCGCGGCCCCCATCTCGGCCGAGGTCGCCTCCTGCATGCCCAGTTGGATGGCCGCGTGGCACAGACTGGCCAGCACCGACAGCAAATCGCCGGCTTCCTCCGGCACATCGTCCGCCCGTTTCCAGCCCGCTACGAGCAGGCCCACCCAGGCGTTGCGGCCACCGATCGGGGCCATGTGCAGCGATTCCAGCCCATCCGCCCGGGCCGCCTTGGGGAGCGGACCCTCGGGGCGCTCCCCCTTGATCCACCGGCTGGTGCGGTTCATCGCTTTGATCTCGCGGGCGGGAAGCGATTCGGGAAACGATCTGGGAAGCGTGCCGTCGAGCACGTAGTCTGGCTGATGGGGTGAAACGCGGTACACGGCCAAACCGTCGGCCTGCATGGCCCCGCGGGCGGCTTCCAGTGAGCTGGGCAGCTGGGCCACGCCGCCGCCGAGCATCGAACGGGCCACACCGGCCAATGCGTCGAGGCGCGACTGTCGCGAGCCCGTACGCGCCTCCTGGCGCCGGCGTTCTTCGCTGAGTCCGGCGGTGAGGAGCACCGGTGAGCCGTGTTGACCCACCACGGCCGCCTCGATGTCGACCAGGGCGGGAGACGATTCGCGGCTGAGCAGCGGCACTTCCTGGGCGGTGAAGGTCTTGCCCGGTTCGAGGTCCTGCAGCTCCGCCAGCGCCCGCGCGCCCGGCTCGCCCTGAAGCAGGTCCGAGGCGCGCATGCTTTCGAGCTCCGGCCGACTGAAGCCGGTCAGCAACAGCAATGCGTGGTTGCAGGTGAGAATGCGGGAGGCTTCGGGGTCAAGCACGAAGACCGCCTGAGATAGGCGGTCGGCCAGCGCCCGGAAAAGGTCCTCCTGTGGGTCACTTTGGAAGAGCTTCTTAAGGGGGTTGGTGGGGGAGGAGAGATTCCGGGCCAAAAGATTCCTTTCTTAGGCGTAAGCGGGCGCGGCTTCGTCGTCCTGCTTTGCCCGCAACCGGGCGGGTAAGATGCCCTCCATGTTTCTGTATTTGGCCACCGTTCGCCGGGCGATGTCGATGCCGTATTCCTTGAGCTCCTCGGAGATCTCCAGGTCCGTCATCGGCTCGGCCTCCTCGCGCACGATTTCCTTGATGCAGTCGCGCGCCGGCAAGCTGCGGTCGAAGAAGCGCGCCAGCGGGATGATCCGCTGGTCCGGAAGTGCGACGGCCTTGTCCGAGACCGCGCGCGACACGGTGGACTCGTGCACGTCGATCTGGTCGGCGATGTCGGCCCGCGTCATCGGCACCAAATGGCGGTCGCCGTGCAGGATGAAATCCCGCTGGACCTTCACCAAGATGGCCATGAGCTGCTGCATCGTGTTGCTGCGCTGCTGCATGCATTTGACGAACAGCGAGGCCCGCTCGAACTGCTCCTTCCATTCTTCGGGAACGTCGTCATCGTTCAGCGCGGCTCGGAACGCGGGGCTGACCCTCAGCCAGCCCGAGACCGGAGCGAAAATCTCGACCATCAGCGGGCCATCGGGATCGCTCGGGTGGCGCGAAATCTGAATGTCGGGCTGATGGTAGATGTTGGGGTCGCCGGCTTGCTCCATCTGGGGACCGGACGACCAATAGGATCGGGCGGGGTAGGGGTTAAGGTTCTCCTGGATAAATGAAAAGGCCTGGTGAACTTCGCTTTGATCGAGGTCCAATGCCTCAGAGATCGAGGCGAAGTCGCGGCGGGCGAGGGCCTCGAACTGGTGGGACAAAATCTCGCCGGCGATCTCGGCCATCTGCCGGTCTTCCACCAGATCGAGCTGGGCCAGAAGCGCTTCGCGGGGGCCCTCCGCCGCCAATCCGGGAGGATCGATGTGCGAGATCATGCCCATCACCCGCTGGACCTGGGACAGAGGGCTGCGCGTGCTGCGGGCGATGATCGGCGCGGGATCCTGCACAAACCCATCCTCGTCGAGGCTGGCCAGGATGTACGCCGCCAGCGGGCGGTCTTCCTCCTCAAGCTCAGAGGCCAGCTGTTGAAGCGCGTAAACGGCCAGATCTTCGGGCGCCGCGGGCTCGCGCATGGGGAGATCCTCGGACGTCCATTTGTTGCTGGACGAGGATCCCCCGCGGCCGTTTTGGTACGAATCGCGCGGCGAGGTAAACACGATCGGCTCTTCCATGCCGGGCTGGAGGCTGCAGATCGGGCAAGGCCCGGGATGGGACAGGCGCCGGTGGCAAGTCGGGCAGACCCGGTCCTCTAGCAGCTCAAGCGCAGGGTTCTCGTTGAGCTCCTGCATCACCCGCTCGCGCAGCTCCTGATGGGTGAGCACGAGCAGGCTCATCGTCTGCGCTAGATGGGCCGTGGTGAGCGGTTCAAGCCGTTGGCCTTGAAGTTGCAACATATGCATTACCTCGCCGAGAGTATACAAGAAGCGTTCGTCCTGCACAAATAGGTTGCAAGAACCGTGCCAGGTGCCGCGTGGTAGAATGGCCGGCGTCATGGATCAGCGTGTGATCGTCGTCGGTAGCGGCCTCGCGGGCAGCGAGGCCGCGTGGCAAATCGCGAGCCGGGGGATCGCGGTCCGACTGTATGAGATGCGTCCGGCGGTCCAGACGGGCGCCCACGCGACGGATCACCTGGCCGGCGCCCTGTACAACATGGTCGGATTCCAGACAAACCTGCGCTCTCCAGAGCAGCGCCGTGTGCTGCGCATGATCCGCGGATTGGAGGGGGTGCATTTCGTCCGCTACGGCCAGATGCATCGCAACACGTTCATCAACGCCCCGCGCCTGCTGCGGCCGACCCTGCAGGCCAAGGATGCGGAAGATCTGCTCTTCACGGGGCAGATCACCGGGGTGGAGGGCGATCTGGGGAATATTGCCACCGGCCTGCTCGCTGACCTCAACGCCGCGCGCGTCGCGCGCGGGCGGCCCCCACTCAGCTTACCCGCGGACACCATGCTGGGCGCCCTGTGCCATTACATCGCCCACGCGGAGGCGCGCGAATTCCAGCCCATGAAGGCCAATTTCGGCATCTTACCCCGGTTGCGGGACGTCCGGGGCAAGGGCAAGCGCGGCCGGGCTCGGGCCTATGCAGCGCGCGCCGCGGCGTCGCTGCGGAGCTCCCAGTCTGGACACATCGACTCATTGCGTATAGTCACCTAGGCGGCGTCCCGCACATGCCCGCAGATGGCAGCTTTAAGGGGCGCGAGGCTATGCGAATTTTGTTCGGCGTGCTGGCGTTGGCGCTCACGCTCGGCGCTTGCGGTCCGGTCGAGCGGGAGGCTCGATTTTCCGGCAGCCGGGCGTACGACCACGCTGGGGAGCAGTTGGAGATGGGTCCTCGGCATCCGGGATCGCGCGGGCACGGCGAGGTACAGGCCTGGATTCACCAGGGCCTGGCGGACCGCGGCTGGCACGTCGAGCGCCAGGAGTTTACCTATCAGGGCCTCGAATTGGCGAATTTGATCGGCCGGCGAGAGGGGCGGGGTGACCGTCTGTACCTCGTCGGCGCCCATTACGACACACGGCCGGTGGCTGACGAGGAGCCGTCATCGCATGCCGGTCCGGTTCCAGGAGCGAACGACGGCGCTTCGGGCGTGGCGGTGTTGATGGAGCTGGCCAGGGTTCTTCCGGCCGAGGGGCTGAGCTGCGACATCTGGCTGGCATTTTTCGACGCGGAAGACAGCGGGCGCCTCGACGGCTGGGACTGGATCGTCGGCTCCTCGTACTTCGTGGCTCATATGCGGCGGATGCCGGAGGCGGCCGTGATCGTGGATATGGTCGGGGATCGGGACCTTCAGCTCCACCGCGAGCGCAATTCCGACCCTGCGCTGACCGAGGAGATATGGTCGCTGGGGAGGTCGTTGGGCTTTGAGCCCTTCAGGGATAGCTCCAAGTACAGTATCGTGGACGACCACACGCCATTCCTGCGCAGGGGCATCCCGGCCGTCGATATCATTGACTTCGATTACCCGTACTGGCACACACGCGAGGACACGATGGATAAGCTCTCCCCGCAAAGTTTGGAAGCCGTGGGTCGGACTGTCGAGGTCTGGCTGGAGGGCGAGTGCGGGGGCGGACTAGAATCCTGACGTGAATCGAGCCCGCAGTGAATCCGAACCGCCCGGCACACGAGAAGTGAGAGTCGAAACTGAGAATCGGGAGCCGCAATGATTGAACCCGCCGAACGCATGGGAGCCATCCCTGCTTATTTTTTCGCCCAACTGGGCCGCCGAATCGCCGACCTGCGGGGGCAGGGGCGGGACATCATCCGCATGGATATGGGATCGCCGGACATGGCCCCGGCGCCCCACATCCTTCAGGCTCTCGTCGAATCGGCGCAGTCCCCGGATCATCACGGTTACACGCCTTTCGGGGGCACGGAAGGCTTCCGGTCGGCGGTGGCGGCGTACTACGACGCTCGATTCGGCGTGCAGCTCGACCCGACCGAGGAAGTGCTGGGTCTGATCGGCTCGAAGGAGGGGCTGTTTCACATCACCCAGGCGTTCGTCAATCCGGGCGACGTCGTGCTGGTTCCCGACCCCGGCTACCCGGTTTACTCGACAGCCGCGCGCTTCGCGGGCGCCGAGGTCGTCGAGATGCCGCTGACCGCCGAGAATGCGTTTCTCCCCGACCTGGCGGCCATCCCCGCCGCGGCAGCCGAGCGCGCCAAATTGATGTGGTTGAACTACCCGAACAATCCGACCGGGGGGACCGCCGATCTGACGTTTTTCGAGCGGGCCGTCGAGTTCGCCCGCCGGTATGAGCTGCTGCTGTGCCACGACGCGCCGTACCTGGAGGTGTGCTTTGATGGTTTCCGCGCGCCCAGCGCGTTGGAGGTCGAGGGTGCCCGGGAGGTCCTGGTCGAGTTCAATTCGCTGTCCAAGTCGTACAACATGGCCGGCTGGCGTCTGGGAATGGCGGTCGGCAACGCAGCGGCACTTAAGGCGCTGTACACGCTCAAGAGCCAGGTCGACACCTCGCATTTCCGGGCCGCGCTCGACGCCGGCGCGGCCGCGCTGCGCGGCGACCAGGGCTGGCTGGAGGAGCGCAACGCGACCTATCAGGAGCGGCGCGATCTCGTGCTGGACGGCTTGCGGGCCGCCGGACTGCGCCCCAATAAACCCTCGGCGGCGATGTACGTCTGGGCCGGGCTTCCCGACGGGACTTCGGCGATGGACTACTGCGCCCGCATGCTGGAGGAGATTCATGTGAGCATCACCCCCGGCGTGGCGTTCGGCGACGTCGGCGAGGGTTACGTGCGCGTTTCACTGGCGACGCCGACGGAGAGGGTGCGGGAGGCTGTTGAGCGGCTTGCCGGCTGGGCGTGAGGGAGATCTGGAAACGAGTAACTGGTTGACGGGAGACTCGAGACTCGGAACTCGGGATCCGGGACTTGGGATCCGGGGTCCAACCACGAAGGCCCCGAAGCGGAGCACTGCGCCTTTGTGTAAAATCCTTCCTGTGAATTGTCCATTCATGTTGGGTCAGTCTCCCATGTGAACCTGCAATCGGCGGAGCCAAACGAATAGCTCGTGGCTCGTTGCTACCCAGGCCAGGGGCCAATGGCCAGTGGCCCCTCCTGCTCATCGCTCAGGGCTCGGGGCTTGGCGCTGACCGCCGACCGCACCCCTCGTTTCGGCCTGATCGCGCTCAATGTACTCACGCAGCGCCCGGGCGCGCGGCCCGAACCGCCACCCGTAAAGCACGCGTCGAAGTGCATCGGCGACATGGCGAAGCAGGCGCGGCCCGGTTGTCGGCCCGTGCAGCACCCGCAGACGAGTGCCGACGTCGGCGGGCTCGAGTTGGAAGGTCACCCGCCCCGTCATATTGAGGACTACAAGGGGCTCGGCAAACGTGTAGGAGCGGGGCGGATCCCAATCAAGGATCAGATGGCGGGCCAAAAAGCGGCCGTGGGCGCAGACGTAGACCCCGCCTGGACCGACCTCGCCGTCGGGTAAGTACTCGAGGTGCTCGCTGTCGGCTTCGTGGAACACACTGCGCGACCTGGGGTCGGTGATGTACTCCCACATGCTTTCTCGCGGGACGGGGAATTCGGCCGCCAGATCCAAAATGGCTTCCTCGGGCCGCACTTTCATCCGCACGCCGGCGCGCTTTTCATGCCAGACCTCGGCCATGTCCTTCACGCACAGCTTGACTTCGTCCATATCAGACGCGCGCTCGGTGTGCCACCTGAGATCGGCGGCCATCTGCTCCAGGCGCAGCGCCTGGACAGCCGGCTCCGTGTAGGCGGCGTAGGCCTGGTAGCCGGTTGCTTGGGAGATGGAGTTCTTGAGCAGCCGGTGAATCAAGTTAACGTCGTGGCCCACCAGGCGGATGTGCCCGGCGATCTCCTCCTTGACGAATGACCCGTAGTGCACGAGCTGCTTCAGGTCCAGCGTTGGAATCAGACGGCACGCTTCGCAGGTACAGGTGGTATTGAGCGTCATCATATGCAGGGCCTCGCGAAAAGCCACGTAGGAATCCTCGACGATGGACATCAGCACCTGGCCCTGTTCGATGCTGACCTCGGGCGCATATGAGAAGACCGCGTCGCCCTCCAGGTCAACGACCTCAAGCGGGGAGCGGGTGTGCTCGACCAGCAGGTTCAGCAGCGCCCGCAGGGTTTCGCGGGCGTGGGGCAGCTCGCTGTCCTTGAGGTAGCTGGTGAACCCGGT
>CAZFCJ010000008.1:0-57705 GCA_964517315.1 uncultured Anaerolineaceae bacterium
AGTGGGCGCAGCACGTGCGCCAGCGCTTCCGCGCTTAGCTTAGACGCTCAACCAGCGCACGACGAGAGACTCGTCAGCCTGATCTGACGCCCGCTCGTCGCCCGCGGTTCCTTCTGGGGTGATTCCATAACCTCACTCTTGAGGCTCCATGGTCCCGTACGGGAATTCTAAGGAGCCCCTTCAGCGGTGTCAACGTGGCGCGCGATAAGCAGTCTAAACCGCGCCGCCGCACCACCATGTATACTACCCGACGGTTTGCGGTGGTCGCCCATCGGACCCATGACGAGGCCAGCTCGGAGCACCACCAAACAGGTAGGGAGAGGACACTTGACTGAACAACAGCCACCGGTGACGGCCCCCCACCAGGAACATCAACGGCCGCGCGTTCGGATCGACCGGAACGAGCTGGCCGGCGCGTTCGGCGACTTGGGCACGGACTTCCCACTCATTGTGGGCATGATACTCGCCAGCGGTTTGAACGCCGGCCCGGTTCTGACGATGTTCGGTTTGATGCAGCTCATCACCGGATTCACCTATGGTCTGCCCATGCCCGTCCAGCCCCTCAAGGCCATGGCGGTGATCGTCATCACCCAGGGACTCGAACCCTCGATCTTGTTCGGCGGAGGATTGGTTGTCGCGGTCGTGATGCTGATTTTAACCCTCAGCGGCCTGCTCCGCCGGCTCGCCGAGGCGATCCCGTTGAGCGTGATTCGCGGCATTCAATTCGGACTCGGTTTGCAGCTCGCCACGCTCGCGCTGACCGACTTTTTGCCCGCAGAGGGCCCGGCCGGTTACGCTTTGGCTGCCCTGGCGTTCGGCATCACGGTGCTTCTGCTGGGCAACCGGCGTGTGCCCCCGGCGCTGATCGTAGTCGCTTTGGGCGTCGCCTTCGCCGTCGTTCTTCGGGCCGATCCCGGCCGCATCTTGAGCTCGGCGGGTCTGACGCTCCCCATGCCGGAGCTTCCAAGTGCTCAGGACCTGTGGACCGGCTTCCTGCTGTTGGCCATTCCACAAATTCCGCTGTCGCTCGGCAATTCGATCTTCGCCACCGAGCAGCTGGTGAAAGACCTGTTCCCCGAGCGTCCCATCTCCATCAACAAGATCGGGCTGACCTACTCACTCATGAACTTCATCAACCCGATCTTCGGTGGTGTGCCCACCTGTCACGGCTCGGGTGGACTGGCCGGGCACCACGCGTTCGGAGGCCGCACCGGCGGATCGGTCGTGCTGGAAGGTTCGATGTACTTATCCCTCGGATTGTTCTTCGCCGCCGGGTTTGAAGAGGTCTCTCTTCTGTTCCCCAAGCCGATGTTGGCTGTGATCCTCTTCTTCGAGGCGCTGGTTCTTCTGCGCCTGATCCGCGACGTCGCGACATCGGGACCCCGCCTCGCGATCACGCTGATCGTCGGACTTGTGGCCGTCAGCCTGCCGTACGGCTATCTGATCGGATTGGTGCTGGGCGTGACCCTCGACCGGCTCTCCGACCGCGGCTGGATCGGGCTGTTCAAGGGCTAGCGTCTTAACTTCCGGGAAGTCCTAAGGACTTCCCGGAAGTTCACCTACAACAAAAAATCACCCGGCATTCCTTCACCGGATGTCGGTCGGCCGTGCAGCGGATTGGGTTCGTTGGAAGTCAATCCTCGGGCAGAAAGCCGTAGCCCATGGCGATGCCGAAGTTGGCGCCGACAAAGATCATGACGGCAATCCAAAGCAGGTAGTTGCCGGCCAGAGCCCCGACCACGACGCCCAGCAAGGCGCCCGCTACTGAGGTGACCGCAACCGCTATGCCAACCCTCTTGAAACCCTCGATCATTTCATTTCCTCCCTGCTTGACCTCTCCATTCTAGACGGGCCCTCGACCCCCGTCAAGCCGACGAGGGCTCCCCCTCCGAATCGGAGCCGGGCGTCGGCGCCTGAGCCTCAAACAAGGGCGGCAGCTCGGTCAGCGCCCTGGCCAGTCTGGTCCCGTGCCAGGTGATCAAGCTGCCGTCAACAAGATGCACCCGCCCGGCACCCACGGCGCTGGTGGCGCCGAACCTCTCGCGCACTACTTGCTTGTGCCGTTCCTCGAAGACGAACGGCTCGCTGGGCAGGAGGATGACCTCCGGGTCGGTCTCGATGATTTCCTCCGCCAGGACCCGGGGGTAGCGGGTGTCGCGCTCGCCAGCCGGCTCGGGCTCATCCTCCCCGAGATCGGCAGCCAGGGGGTAGCGGCGGGCTCGCTCAGCGAACACGTTCCTGGCGTTGCAGTGATGGAGCACGTCGTGGGCATAGGTGTCTTCGTTGAACGTCATCCACCACTCACCGTGCGCGCTGCTTTCCTGGTACCAAACCGGGACGAACGTCCGCAGCCTCCGTTCGGAGACCAGCCGTTCGCTCCACTCCACCATCTGCTCCAACGGTCGGATCCTTGGCAGTGCCTCCGACAGCCTGAACAGCCGGATCAGCGTGTTGAGCAGCTGGATGACATCCTCGACCGTCTTGGGGAACGTCACCCACACCTTCAGCCCGGCGTCGTCCAACGCCTCCACGACGCTCTGGGTGTTCTCCTCTTGATTGGCGATCACCAGATCGGGTTCGAGCCGGATCACGGCTTCGGTGTCGACGGACTTTGTTCCGCCCACCAGCGCGGGCGGCCCCAGGCCTTGCGGGGGCGGCGGGCAGTATTCGGTCACCCCAATCACGGCCTCGCCGGCCCCGAGTTCGTACAGACTCTCGGTCATCGAAGGCACCAAGCTGACCACCCGCTCCGGGGATGCGCTGAAATTGAGCAGCTCGATCCGGCCGTTGCCCTGGCTCATGCCTCGCTCCAACCCTGCCCCAATATGATTTTGGGTTGGGCGTCACCCCAGACTTCAATCTCGCCGGCCGGACCGAGCGCCAGCAAGGTGTGAGGGGCCAGTCCGAGCGCGTACGCCTTAGGGTTCTCGCGCAGGAGCTCCCGCACCGGGTTGCTGTCGGCGGGCTCCTCCTCTCCGGGAAGCACGACTGCGCCGCCCACCCAGCTCAAGCCCGGCAGGAGTTGATCCGCGCCCTCGAGCAGCGACCAGGAGCCCATCGCGCCGGCTGCAGGTCCGATGGCGAACACCACCCCGCCCTGCTGCAGCGCCTGCAAGACGACTTCACCGAGCAGTGTGTTGTCCAGTGCCTCGATCCAGGCGGGGCTTGTGCCGCCGGTCAAGAGAATCAGACCCACGAGCGCAAGCTCCGCCGGCGGTTCCAGCTCGGCCGACAACACCGCCGGCCGGACGCCAAGCAAAGTCTCGAACTCCTCCAGCAGCAGGTCCAAACCTTCGGCCTGCTTTTCCTCCATGGCCAGACAGACGGGGGGCCGCGACAGATCCATTCGTTCCACCAATCGCTCGGCGAGCTCCGGAGTTTCGCCGCCGAGGCGGGGCACCTGACTGGCCAACACCAGCCACCCCGCTCTTCCTTCATGGTGGAGGATGTCCTCGGCTCGGCTCATGGTCGCCCCAAACCCCCGTCAACCACGCCTATTAGCGACGCAGCTGAATGCGTTTGAATCGTTCGACGAGGCGCGGCGTGTCCGGCGGGCTCTCAGGATCAAGGAGCCCTTCCCTGAGCCGCTCCTCCAAATCCTCCATCCCCTCGATCTGGCTGGCGTGCTCCGCCAGCGCTTTCATCTTGAGGTCGAAGTAGTCGGTCACATCGATCTTGGTATCGGGGTGAACGGCCCCGGCAATGAAGACCTCTCTCACCCTGTGCGGTTCCAGGCCTTCCTCATGGTAGAGGTCGGGATAATACAACGCCGAGCGGGCCCCGGGCCACACAGCGTCCAGCGCCACGTGCCCCGCAATGCGGTGATCGGAGTGATTGACGAAGGAGAAAATATAGTAATTGCCGGGATCGCTGGTGACGATCGTGTAGGGACGGACCTGGCGCACAACCCGGGTGACGTCGCGTCGAAGACCCTGATCCACTCGCAGTTCACCATCGTGGTAGTCCAAGAAACGAACATCTTTGACGCCCAGCACGGCGGCCGCGGCGCTCTGCTCTTCGGAACGGGTTTTGGCCAGGTCGGCGGGATCGACACCCGGTTCGTCAGCGCCCTTGTCGCCGCGGGTCAGCAGCAAATAGACGATCTCGCGCCCTTGGGCCGCCCAGCGGGCGACGGTACCTCCACAGAAGAACTCCGGGTCATCGGGGTGGGCCATGACGACCAACACCGGGCCATCCTGGTCCCCGCCCGGGTCGCTCGGGAATTCACTCATTCCTCACCCTTTTCAGCTCGGCCGCAGTCGCATCCGCCGCTCTCGTGACGATCGCAGGGCCCGTTGGCCTTTTCTTCAAGCGCCTTGAGTTCGTCATACGGCTGCAGTTCGTGTTTGAGGAATTCCGCCCGTTTTCCCGCTTCGAACTCCACGATCACAGCCTCTTTCAGCGGAAGCACTTCCACCACCTTCCCCTCCCCCGCGGGCGTGATCACTCGCTTCTTTTTCTTGGGAAGCCGCTTGCGCGCCTCGACGTACTGCTCGTACTCGTACATCAGGCAACAGCGCAGGCGACCGCACATGCCGGTGATCTCGTTTGGGTTGAGCGAAATGCCTTGGGCCTTGGCCATGCGGATCGAAATGGGTGAGAACTCGGTCAGAAACTTGGAGCAGCAGCGTTCTTCCAAGCCGCAGGCGCCCATACCCCCGATGATCTTGGCCACGTCACGCGGACCAATTTGACGCATCCGCACCTGCGCATGGCCAAATTTCCTCTGCATTTCACGCCGCAGCGGCCCGACATCCACCTCTTCATCGGCGTCGGTGTTATATAGAAACCTCAGGCGAGAGCCGTCAAACGAATACTCGGCCTTCGCGATTTTCACCCCGCTCAGACCTAACTCAGCGGCCTGCGCGCGGCATTCGATCATCGCCTCCAATTCCTTGCGCTTCCACTGGTTGCGCAGGGCCAACTCCTGCGGAGTGGCCAGCCGCTCCACCGGCCGCATTCTCTTGGCCTCCGGCGCCTGCTCGGGCGGGATGCCAACGTTGGCGACCTCACCCATTTCTCTGCCCCGCGCCGTGGTGACGATGACTTGATCTCCGACCCTCAGATCATCGATTTTCGAGGCGTCGAAATGGTACAGCTTGCCGAGTTTTTGAAAGCGAACCCCAACGATATGGGGCTCGACCACCTGTTCAGTCATGGGATGATCACTTCCAGCTATCCGTCATAAATGTCAATGCGCCGGCACGGGCCCTCGGATGCGGGTCCCACTCCGGCGCTCCAGCTAATCCTGAATTTCGAGCTCGATCTCGTCCCCTTCTTCCAACGCCTGCAGGCTGACGTTGATCGCCATCCATTCGGCGGCCGACCTGAAAGCCTGAGCCACCTCGGTATCGGGGTGCGAGATCACGACCGGCACACCCGAGTCGCTCGCTTGGCGCACTGCCGGATCGATCGGCACCGATCCAAGGTAGGGCACCCCGGCACTTTCGGCCAACCGCTTCCCGCCTCCCATGCCGAACACATCTACCCTCTGACCGTCATCCAGCTCCAAGTAGCTCATGTTCTCGAGAACGCCGAGCAGCGGCACCTCCATCGAGCGGAACATCTCCAAGCCGCGGCTTGCATCCTCCAATGAGACATTCTGCGGCAAAGTGACGATGACGGCGCCTGAAAGCGGCAGCGTCTGGGTGAGGCTGAGCGCGGCGTCGCCAGTCCCCGGCGGCAGGTCCACGATCAAGTAATCAAGCTCGCCCCACTCTACATCGGTCACAAACTGTTGGATCGCCTTGTGCAGCATCGGGCCTCGCCATACAAGAGGCTGGCCCGGCTTGACCATAAAGGCGATCGACACCAGTTTTACCCCATACGCCTCGGCCGGGATGATCCGTTCATGCTGCGGCGGAGGCATGCGCTCAACCCCCATCATGGTGGGCACATTGGGACCGTAGACATCTGCGTCGAGCAGCCCCACGCTGGCGCCGGCCCTGGCCAGCGCCACCGCGATGTTGACGGCCACCGTGGTTTTGCCCACGCCCCCCTTGCCTGAGCCCACGGCGACGGCGTTCTTGATCGGGCGCTCGCCGCGGCTGCGTCCGTCGTGAGGGACCTCGGCCCCGAGCTCCACATCGACCTGCTCCACTCCCTCGACTCGCTCGACGGCTGCCCGAGCCTGGCGCACAATCTCTTCCTGGTAAGGATGGGCGGGGGTGGTCAGAACGATACGAAAGCGAACTCGGCCGGAGTCCAGCTGCAGGTCCCGGACCAATCCCAACTTGACGATGTCCTCTTCAAACGCCGGATCCAGGACACCGGCCAGCGCCTCGAGGATGCGTTCCTTAAGTTGGTTCGCGGGGTTACTCACCGATCAACTCCAGCTATGGCCCTGGCGCATCGCCTTCAAGGTGGGCCAGCACGTCGTCTTTCGCCTGATCGAACATGTGCATCAGCTCTACATCCGGACCGCGGAAGCGCCGCACGGACTGAATCGCACACACCGTGCAGCCGCGCACCGCGCGGTAGCAATCCGTGTGGCACGTCAGACAGCCGTTCATACGAATAAGCAGCAGGCTAAACGCCAGCTGCTCCGGTGACGCTTCAGGGGCCTGAATCGCCCGTTCCACGAGGTCTTTCCAGATGGGGCCGCGCAATTCCCGCAGGTGCGGGGCGACCCGCATCGGGAACAGGATCTCGGTGTCGCTGCGGTAGCCCCAGCCTCCGGTTGGCTTCAACACGTTGCTGCCTCGGCCCGAACCCTAACCGCGTCGGCGCCGGCCGCGACCGCGGCCACGGCGCTTCTTCTTGGCCTCCTTCAGCGCCTTCTCGGCTTCCTCTCGTGCATAGTTGTTCGGACGAATCGAGGCGTAGTAATCGACCGGCCTGGAGAGCCTGCGCTTATCGAAGATATGGCTCTCAAACCGATCATAGCTCGACAGCTCGTACTCGTGGTCCATCTTGATCGCATCAAACGGACAATACTCCGCGCAGAAGCCACAATTCATGCAGATATCGATATCAATGTAAAACTCCTGCGGAATCGTCACCGGGCGACCGGTGTCGGGGTCCTCCGCCCGGTCGATCCAAATACACTGCGGCGGGCATACTTTGGCGCAGATCCCACACGCCGTGCACCGATCCTGATAGGGATCGTTCGACAAGGGGACCCCCTCCTCCTCTTCTTCGTAAATGAGGAAGGGGATCATGCGGAACTCCTCAGGGATCGGAAGCTTCTCCTCCGGATATTGCACCGTGAAAACGCCCCGAGCCTTGGGGCTTTGGCGGACCTTCAGCGCTTCCGGATTGTAATAACGCCGACCCAGCCAACGGACGTCGTCGACGTAGGTTTCGACGAAATGCTTCAGAGTAACACCTAGACCTTTGACGATACCCGTTCCGTACATGTACCTTCTCATCCTCTCCTTGTTACCAAATTTTGCCTAGCGATCCACTTCGCCCAAGACGATGTCAATCGAGCCCAAAATGGCCACCACGTCGGCCACTTTCTGACCCTTGCACATTTCAGCCATCGAGGTCAGGTTAATGAATGAGGGAGATCGGACGTGGTAGCGATAGGGGTTGGGGCTGCCGTCGGAAACGATGTAGAAGCCCAGCTCACCCTTCGGATTCTCTACACGGCCGTAGGATTCGCCTTCCGGAACCCGGACTTGGAACACGTTTTTCCCGGTGAAAAACTCACCTTCTTCGGGCATATCCTCCATCACCTGCTGCAGGATACGCACCGACTCGCGCATCTCATCCACGCGGATCAGATATCGATCGTAGACATCGCCGTTGGTTCGCACCGCGACGTCGAAGTCAAATCGATCATAAATGCCGTAGGGCTCGGCTCGCCTCACGTCATAAGGCACGCCCGAGGCGCGCAGCACGGGACCCGCCGCCGACAGCTGAATGGCCTTTTCCGGCGTCAGGACGCCCACACCGATGCAACGGGTGCGAACGATTTCGTTGTCCGTGAGATAACGGTCCATTTCGTCGATACGCCTGGGCAGGCGCTCGAAGATCAGGTCGTGGAGTGTGGGCATGACCCCCGGCGGCAGATCCCGGGCCAGACCGCCGAAGCGGAAGTAGTTGCACATCATCCTTGAGCCGGCGGTGGCCTCAAAGATGTCCAGAATAATCTCGCGCTCGTTGATGGCGTACAGCGCAGGGGTGAAGAATGCTCCCAGGTCGTTCAACAGAAAGCCGATGGCCCAGAAGTGATTGACAATGCGCGTGAGCTCAGCCATCAGGATTCGGATGTACTGAGCTCGCTCGGGCGGCTCGACGTCCATGAGCTTCTCAACGGCCAGCGCGTAGCCGAAATTATTACTCATCGAACTTATATAGTCCAAGCGATCGGTGAAGGGCATGTTCATGATGTAGGTGTTGCGCTCACCGATCTGTTCGTGATTGCGATGCAGGTAACCCATCACTGGCTCGAGATCGACGATCGTCTCACCTTCGAGGGTGACCACCATGCGGAACACCCCGTGGGTCGACGGGTGTTGCGGCCCAAGGTTGACGAGGAGCCGCTCGGTCTCGAGCCCCCGGCCGTTCCCGCTACCGTCAATTTGCTCGCGCTGGATGACCTGACCCATGCCCGCGTACAGGGTTTCATCCGCCTCTGGCTCCCATCCCTCCGGATTAAAACCCTGCGGATATTTCACGTTCTTGAAGAACGGGGTCTTGTCCTCGATGCGGTACACATCGCCCTCCGGCCAGCGGGTCTCGAAAGGCTTGTGCTCCTGCTCGTAGAACGCCTCCTGGTAATCCTTGCGCATCGGGTGACCGTGAAATCCCTCCCACATGAGGATGCGGCGCAGGTTCGGATGGCCCGCAAAGCGGATTCCGAACAGGTCCCAAGCCTCCCGCTCCTGGAAATCGGCGCCAGGATAGACGGACACGAGCGAAGGGAGGGTTGGTTCGTCGCGCGGAACTTGCGACTTGAACAGCAGTGCGGCGCCTCCGGAGGTGTTGTAAGCGTGGTAAACGACCTCCATCTTTCCGTCGTCGATGTAGTCGACGGCGGTGACCGATGAGAGGTAATCGTAGCCCATATCGTCTCGCAGCTCGGTGGCGAACCGGACCAGGTGGTCCGGCTCGACCAGGTAGCCGCTAAACCCCTCGCGCTCGTCGCGAGTGACCGCTTCAGGGAAGCGCTCCTCGATCGGATCGGGGGCTCTTTCGACGGTCTCGCCGGTTTCTTGTTCGCTCATCGATGAGTTCGCCTCGTCATCCAATGATCAGGCCGATTCAGCGGCCTCCTCCTCTTCCTCTTCTATTTGCGCCCCTTGTGCGACCCTCTCGCCGTACGCCTTGATCTTGGGATAATCACGCGGATCCATCAAATCTGGACCCAACTCCGGCACCGGGATGGGTTCAGAGGGCTCATCTCGATACCAGGGTACGGAACCGATGGACTGGTTGTCGATCTTCTTCTGCAGCGTCATCAGCCCGTGCAGCAGCGCCTGTGGGGTTGGCGGGCAGCCGGGGACGTATACGTCCACGGGGACGAACTTGTCCACCCCCGAAACGACATTGTAGCCTTCCTTGAACGGCCCGCCGCCTGAGGCGCAGGCTCCCATCGACAGCACATACTTCGGTTCGGGCATCTGATTGAAGAGCCGCACGATCTGCGGGATCATTTTCTTGGTCACCGTCCCCGAGACGATCATCAAGTCGGTCTGGCGGGGACTCGGTCGGACGACCTCCATGCCAAATCGAGCCTGATCGTAGCGACTGGCCGCCGTACAGATCATCTCGATCGCGCAGCAAGCCAGGCCGAACATCATCGGCCACACGGAGGATCGTCGGCTCCAGTTGTAGATGCGATCCAAGGTGGTAACGGTCACCTGTCCTTGGAGTTCTGAGGGAATGTCGTATTCGGCCTTGTCAATACCTTCAGTCATCCGCGAGGGTCCTCCTCACAATCCAGCCATCACCGCGGGCGCGGTGCAAGCTTGCATGTATTCAGCCGGGGCTCAATCTCGCAATTCGGTTTCTTTCCTCGGCTGCGAATTCAAGCTGGAAGGTGGAACTCGAGGCCTCGGGCACCTCGTTTTCCAGCTCGTCGGGATTATACCATCCGCGGGCGCGGCGATGTCAACCCGAGGCCACGTCGCCGGGGAAACCGGAAGGCCAACCGCAGAGCCGCGTAGGGCACGAAGGGATGTGTATAGAAAAACAAAGGGGTACTCTTAGTCTTTGTCTCTTCGTGTTATCTGTTCGGGTAACCGTTAACCGGTCACTGGTAGTTGGTTGACCGGCGACTGGAGCCGGGCCTTCGGCCCCGAGTCACATACAGCAAGGGGCAAGGCACGACCGCGCCACGGAACGGGTACGGCTCGGTCGGCCGCCTTGGCTCAAGGCAGGGGCAGTCCGGCCAGTGGAGCTTGCCGCTTGTCGTCGGGCACGAGGCGCCCGACGCTTGCAGCTTTCAGCCTGCAGCCCGCACCCACAGGCTCTGCGCTCCGGACTCGGCGTCATCCCCTGGTCCCTCCTCTTCCCACGCAGCTGATTGACGCGTGTGCCCTGCCCTGATACACTTCGATTACACCTCGGAAACAAAATCGAGACGCGGGTAGACCGAGGTGGGAGAGATAGGGAATATGGAAACCGTTCACGACCAACCCATTCAACGGGAGATCAACATCACGCCTGAGGCGTTAAATCGGGTGCGCGGACTGATGGAGGAGCGGGACCTGGAAGGCCATGCGTTGCGGGTGTTCGTTCACGGAGGCGGCTGTTCGGGTATGCAGTACGGAATGGCCCTCGAGAGTCAGCCCCGCGAGACCGACTACCACTGCGGCTTCGACGACGTCAGCATTGTGGTGGATCCGCAATCGATGAGTTTCTTAGCTGGCTCCACGATCGATTACGTGGATGATTTGATGGGCGGGGGATTCAAGATCGACAATCCCAACGCGGTCTCCTCCTGCGGATGCGGCCACTCCTTTAAGACGAGCAGCACGGGCGCCAGCGGCGCGCACCACGAGCAACGCGCCGGTGCGGGCGGCTGCGGCTGTCACTGAACCGGGCCGCTTCCATCCGCATCGGCCACCGCCAACGAGCCGCCCGCGGGCGGCCTTTCCTCTGCCATGATGCGCGATCGATTTCCACGACTGTTCACACCCCAAGAAGCGAACGCTCTGCTGACTGATCTCAAGCCGGAGGTTCAGAGAATGCTCGCCGGCCGGGATGAGATCCTGCGTCTCCGTCCCGATTTGGAACCCACCCTGGAGAAGGCGATCAACAACGGGCACGCCGAACGCACGCCCGAAGTCATGGAAGCCTTCAAGCAGGTGCGTCAGGCGATCGAGGCCATCCAGGGCCACGGCGTTCTGGTCAAGGACGTGAACAACGGGTTGCTCGATTTCCCGGCCGAGCGCGACGGGGATGTGGTGTTTCTTTGCTGGCGGCACGATGAGCCACGAGTCGAACATTGGCATGATGTGGACTCGGGCTACGCAGGCCGGCAGCCGCTTTAGAGCGCTTTAACCGCCCCGCAGCAGCGAAATCACGGCTCCGAACGACCCCACGACAAACAATCCCAGGATCGCCAAAGCCGGCGGAAAGCCTCGGCCGCTCACCGGCTCGGCTCCATTCGTAAACGTCGGTTGGGACACCGGGGCCGCCGGCGTGTAAGTGGGCAGACGGGTCGGCGTGACGTCCAGGAGGTTAAACTGGGCCGCTAAGGTCGGATCGATCGTCGCCGTCACGCGCGGGGTAGGAGTGGGTGGCGGCTCCACGACGGGCAGAAAGCCTTGCCCCTCGAGCGTCACCAGCGGCGCATACACCCAAGCGACGTTGTCCTCCACTCCCGGATAGGCAATCTGGATCCAATCTCCGCCCGGTGAGCGACCCAGCGCGGCCGCTCGCTGGCCGGCGATCAACACGCCTATGACCTCGTAACCTTCCGTTCCCGGACCGGTGCGCACGTTAACCTGGTCGGGCACCAGGATCATCGGACCCTCCGCCGTCACCCGCAGTGTGGCGGTCGCCTGCAGGCGGGCGGCCGCGGCCGAAGAATCCCCTCCTGTCGGCACCACGAGTAGAACGACCAGCAGCATCAAAATGGCCGGGATGGCCAGCCAGCGGGCAGGTAGGTTCAAAGGAAGCTCCCGGTCAACCACAAAGATCTTTCCATTCTTCTGTCAGGCCGCGTGCCGTCGGGCGACTATGGAACCGCGGATTCGCGCCTGGACGGCGGGTTGAAGAAATTGTACACCCCCTCCGAAACATGACCGACCAGGGCTGACGTCGGCTGCCAAACCATGGGCTGCTCGTCCCACAAGAAGACGGACAGCACATAATCCCCGCCCGGCGTGTAGACGACTCCTGAGTCACCCAACCACTCCAGGGGAGAGCCTGTCCAGCCGTGCTTGTGCGCCAGGCGAGTTCCTTCGGGGACGCCGGCTTCCAACAGCACCGCGATCTTGTTCTGCGCCAAGAGGTCCAGCACCCGCCGGCACTCCTGAGGCGTTATTTCCTCGGGAAAGACGGCGCGTATTGTCCCCCCATCGCGCCCGCAGCGGTACAGATCCGTAAGCAGCCAGCCCATCTCGGCCGCCGTCGTTTGATTGTAGGGATCGGGATTGGTGTCGATGTCCGCTCTGCTGTTGGCAGGGGTCTGATAGGAGCGGAGCAGGGGAGCGCCCAGGCGGAAGAAACCAGCGATGAAAGAATTCTCCATGCCCAACTGCTGGAGAGTGTCCGTCACCAGCAAAGGACCGCGAACACGGTCGAGCTCCTCCATCAGCTGGTCCGAGCTCTCATTACCCGAAAGCGTAATCATATCTGCCAGCAGGCCCTCGCTGTCGGGGTCGAGCGGCATGTCAAAGTAGCGGAAATAGGCCGTGGCGATCCCGATCTTGATCGTGGAGCCAGCGGTGATGGCTACATCTGGATCGGTGGGGATGTCCTCTCCGTTCCAGGTGAGGATATGGAGTTCGTCCCCGCTGCGAAGATCCATCAGATAGATGTTCACCAGACCGTCGAACTCAGCCACCTGGAAGATCTGCTTGAGAAGTGTCTCCAATGTGGCCAGGCTGGGACGGGCGCTCCCCGTCCCCACGACGGGCAGGTTGACGCGACGGTTTCTGGGTCGGTTCAACACCTCCTCGATCAGCTCGACCGAGCGGGCGACGTCAAGCACCTGGCCGGGCTCCCCGGGCTCGAAACGGGTTGTTCCCGGCACGGGGCTGGGAGGCTCGGGCGGTTCATCATAGCGGGCGGCGATGTCCTGCAAGGCGGCTTCCAACTGAGCTTGAGAATACTCGGAGCGAACCGGGATGTTCTCGGGTTCCCCGGGGCGGTTCCACAGGAAGTCCCAAAAGCCAGACCAGAACTCCGTGTCGGTGCGCTGCAGTTCCGCCGCCGCCAGCATCGCTTCGCTGTCCAACTGGAAGCCGACGGAAGAAGGATTGAGCAGCAGCCTTTGATCATTGTAGAAAAGTTCAATCGGCGTGCCGTAGGTTTGGACCACCGCCTCGAGCGCCTCGTTCTGGCTCATTCCGCCGACCGGCACGCCCCCGATCGAGAGTCCGGACGGCATCCGCGCCCGCTGCCGACTGTAGAGCGCCAGCTCGACGAACACGAGCACCAGCGCCGCCAGCAGCATACTGATGGAGATCCAACGGAGCAGATCGGGGCCGTTCCTTCGCATCGGGCCGGCAGTATATCACATGGGGCCTTCAATAAACTTCCGGGAAGCCAGTCGGGCTTCCCGGAAGTTATCGGCGAGGCTCGGCTCAAATTGAAAACCTCGAGGGGATTGGTGCAGGACGGCGTCCCCCTAGGCCACCTGCCATTCGATTTCCGGCCGGCGCGGCACGCGCTGATCGATCCGGCGCAGGCCGGCCTGGCGGGCGGCGCGAAGCGCACGATCGACTTCCATCTGCGTGACGTTGCGGTTGATCTCCTCGTACTTTTCACCACTGACTTTGCCCGCCGGATAGTACTGGCCCATCACGTTCACATAGGTGTCCACTGAAATCTCCTCGGCGAGGAAGCGCATGATCTCGCGCACACCCGCGATCTCTCCGGGCATGACCAGGTGGCGGACCAGCAGGCCGCGCTTGGCCAAACCCCGCTCGTCGAACGTGAGATCGCCTACCTGACGATGCATCTCTTGGACCGCGCGCCTGGCCGCCTCTGGGTAATCCTTGGCCTTCAGATAGCGCAGCGATAAACGGTCATCCCAGAACTTGAAATCCGGCATGTAGATGTCGACGATGCCGTCGAGCAGTTCCAGGCTGTCCATTGAATCGTAAGCCGAAGTGTTGTACACGATCGGCAGGCGCATCCCGCCCTGCACCGCCAACGGCAGCGCCTCAAGAACCTGAGGCACCACGTGTTCCGGGGTGACGAAATTGATATTGTGGCAGCCCTGCGCCTGCAGTTCCAGCATCATCTCGGCCAACCGCTCCGGGGGCGTCTCCATTCCTTGCCCGGCCTGGCTGATGTCATAGTTTTGGCAGAACACGCAGCGCAGGTTGCAGAGCGAGAAGAAGATCGTGCCGCTGCCGCGCCAGCCGCGCAGGCAGTCCTCCTCGCCGAAGTGGGGGAAGTAGCTCCCGACCAGCGCGTGGCGACCGGTCTTGCACGCTGCGGTCTTATCGGCCATGCGGTCGACGCCGCAGTTACGCGGGCACACGTGGCAGTCGTGCAGTCTCTCGAGCGCTCGTTCCGCCCGCTGTGCGAGCTCCCCGGAGCGGTGGAGCCGGAGATAAGCGGGCTCAAAGCCCTTGGACGGGGTGAAGAATCGCTCCGGAATCGTCCCGGCGGTGTGCTGCTGCATGTCACTGCCCCCTTCTGTCATGAGACACTACGGTTCCCGTTGACCCTGCCTGGCACCAATTTTAGCGCATATCCGCTCGGCTCGTTGGGGGGGATCAGGCCAGGGTCTCGAGCTGCCTCTCCAGCCTGCGCTTCGACTGTTGAAAGTCCGAAAGGCGATCCCGTTCCTTCTGCACGACGTCCTCTGGAGCCTTGTCGCTGAACTCGCTGGCCAACAGTCCGTCCAACCGATCAATCTGGTCTTCAACCTCCTTCAGCTCGGCCTGAAGGCGCTGCCGCTCCGCCTCCAGGTCCAGCATGCCGGCTAAGGGAAGGTAGGCCTCGATGGGACCGACGACGAGCGGTACGGCATCAGCGGGCGGTGAATCCAGGGTGTCCTCAATCTCCAGTCGGTCGAGGTCCACGCGGGCCAGTGCCCCGATCGAATCCCGTTCCGCCTGAAAAAGGTGCTTGTGTTCGCCGGCGCTGATCACGGCGGCGATCCGGCGCCCGGGTTGCACCTGCCGCTCCGACCGGATGTTGCGCACGGCGCGAACCAGATCCATGACCAGCTGGAACGAGGCCACCGCCTCCTCATCCGGCGGCGCTAGAGGCTCGGGCCAGGCTGCGATCATCAGCGCGTCGCTCCAACCTCCAGCCGGCTCGAACCGGGCCGGGTGATCCAGGCAAGCCCGCTTGAGATGACCCCACAGCTCCTCAGTGACGTACGGGGTGAACGGGTGCAGAAGGCGCAGGCAGGTGTCGAGCACCTCGACCATGGTGCGCGCCGTCAGCCAAGCCCGGTCGCCCCCTTCCTCTACCTGCAGCTTGGCGATCTCGAGATACCAGTCGGCGAATTCGCTCCAGAAGAATTCATACACCTGGCGTCCGGCCTCTCCGTACTGGTGGTTCGCGAGCAGCCGGTCGACGTCGCTTACCAATTGATCGCGCCGGGCCATCACCCACCGGTCGGCGGGCGTCGGCTCGGGAACGGGACCGGCTTGGGCGGAGGACCGCTCAAGTGTGATCAGGACCAGGCGGCCCGCATTCCAGACCTTGTTGGCGAAGTTGCGGTTGGCCTCCACCCTGTCCAAGCTGAGATTCATGTCGTTGCCCGGCGTCGATCCGGTGAGCAGTGTGAAACGCAGCGCGTCGGTGCCGTACCTGTCCATCACTTCAAGCGGGTCGATCACGTTGCCGAGGGTCTTGCTCATCTTGCGCCCGTCGGCGTCGCGAATGATCCCATGCAGGTAGACGCTACGGAAAGGCACCTGGTCGGTGAATTCCAACCCCATCATGATCATCCGTGCCACCCAGAAGAACAGAATGTCGTAACCGGTCTCCATCATAGAGGTGGGGTAGTAACGCTGAAAGTCCGGCGTTTTCTCGGGCCAGCCCAGCGTCGAGAAGGGCCACAACCCGGAGGAGAACCATGTGTCCAGCACATCGGGATCTTGTCCGACCGCGCCCGATCCGCAGTGTTCGCACTCGGTTGGATCCTCGCGAGCCACGGTGATCTGGCCGCACTCTTCACAGTGCCAGGCCGGGATGCGGTGGCCCCACCAAAGTTGGCGAGAGATGCACCAGTCCCGAATGTTCTCCAGCCAATTGAAATAGACCTTGGCGAAGCGCTCAGGCACGATCTCGATGCGGCCATCACGAACCGCTTCCAGGCCGGCCGCAGCCAAAGGCTCCATCTTCACGAACCACTGCGTCGAGATCATCGGCTCGACCACTTCACCACCGCGCTGACTGCGCGGAACCTGCATCGTGTAGGCCTCGGTTTTGAGCGTCAGCCCCGCCTGTTCCATGTCCGCCCACATGCGCTTGCGACACTCGTAGCGGTCCAATCCCTCGTAGGGTCCGGCGTTCTCGTTCATGGTCGCGTCGGGGTTGAGGATGTTGATCACCTCGAGGTCATGGCGTCCGCCGATCTCGAAGTCATTTGGATCGTGGCCGGGCGTGATTTTGAGCGCTCCGGTCCCGAAATCGAGGTCGACGTACTCGTCCTCGATCACCGGGATCGGCCGATCGAGGATGGGCACCAGCGCGCTACGGCCAACCAACCCCTTAAAGCGCTCATCGGATGGATGGACGGCCACCGCCGTGTCACCGAGGATGGTTTCAGGCCGAGTGGTCGCCACCGGGATGGTTTCGTCGCTGCCCTGCAGTCGGTACTCGAAGTAGTACAGTGTCGCCTGCTCTTCCTGGTACTCCACTTCCAGGTCGCTGACCGCCGTCTGCAGGCCCGGCGACCAGTTAATCATGTAGTCGCCCCGGTAAATCAACCCGCGTTCATAGAGCTGCACGAAAGCCTCGCGCACCGCCCGCGAGAGACCTTCGTCCAGCGTGAAGCGCTCCCTGCTCCAATCGCAGGAGGCGCCGAGGCGGCGGATCTGATTGGTGATGATCCCGCCGTACTTCGCCTTCCACTCCCAGACTTTCGCCACAAACGCCTCACGACCGACCTCGCGCCTTGTGAGGCCCTCGGTGTCCATCAGGTGTTTTTCCACCTGCAGCTGGGTGGCGATGCCGGCATGATCGGTCCCTGGGACCCACAAGGCTTCATCGCCGCACATCCGCCGGTGGCGGATCATCAAGTCCTCGAGCGAGACGAACATAGCGTGGCCCAAGTGCAGCTCGCCGGTGATGTTGGGCGGCGGCATGGAGACAACGAACGGCTCGCCCGGCGCGTTCGTATCCGGCAAAAAGAACCCGCTCTCCTCCCACCAGTCATAGAGGCGAGCCTCCACGGCCTGGAAGTCGTAGGTTTTGGGTAGGATGTCCTCGCTCATTGGCGCTCATCTCCTGTTCCCGGCGTCGATGCCGATTTACCCGAGTCGGCGGCACGGTGGACATCAAGCTGAGACCGTTAAAAGAAAACCGCCCTCGTCCTCGAGGACGAAGGCGTCACCTCCGCGGTACCACCTCAGTTCACCACGACCGCGCGCGGTGCACTCGGCGCCCCGCAGCTCCCGGGGCCACGCTTTATCGGGCGAACCCGCGCCGTTCTAGTCTCCGTATCGGATTTCTTCGGCGGGCTAAACCGGGTGACGTTCGGCGGTGGCTGCCCACGGGTGCGCTTCCAGCCTGTGGCGCCTTCCTCTCTGGTGGAGCCGTACCGCCTACTCCTCCCGACAGTGCCGTGTCGGTTCAAATGTAGTCTGATTATAGCAACCCGGGCAGCATCCGGCAACCGGGACTTGCTCGCCGCCGGCTCAAGCTTCACGCGGAGGGCTGTGGCGGCTCTCCTTCCCGACCCTGACCGGTCCAAGGCCCCGAGAACACCTCCAGGGCCCTTTCTGCGGCTCGGGCGATCTTGGCATCCTTGTCAAACCGGACGCTCTCGACCGCGGCCTTGGCTTCAGGGGTGCGCCATTCGACGAGCTGGATCAGCGCCGCCATCCGCGTGTCAGTGTTTGGAGCTTCCACCATTTCTTCGGCCCCTTCGGCCTGGGTGAAACCGGTCCTTGGGTTCTGGAGCACTTCCACCAGCGCCGGGATCACTTCCGGCGTTTTCATCTTGGTCAGCGCCACTACCGAATTGTGCGCCAGGTCCAAATCGGCGACGCGCATGGCCCGGAACCGGTGCAATTGAATGAGCGTCAACATCACCAGCTCGTGAACCATCGGGTCCGGATCGCGCGTGGCCTGCTGGAGCTCCTCGAAAACCGGTTCCTCTTGCGCCATCCCCGGCCGATTGGCGAATTCAGCGGCCGCCCGCCGGCGGGCGGCCGGGTCGGCCAAGCGAAGCTCATACTCGGTCCGACCGCGCTCAATCAATCGGCCGACCGGCGTACGCTGCTCCTGATCTTCCTCCTGCTTGCGCATGGCCTCGAGCGCCTCTTCCGGCGCGTCGATGATCTGCAGGGTTCGCTCCACTGCCGACTGGATTTCCTCGTCCTCCACCTGCCGGAGCTCTTCCAACAGGGCCCGCAGGGAACGCTCTCCCGCTGACTGAGTCACAGAGCGGGCTCGCTCGCGCCAAACGTTGATTTCATCGGCGACTTCAAGCTGCCGCTCGCGCAACCGCTTCTGCTGCTCGACCAAAGGTTGGCGGCCCTCGCCCTTGACTTCCATGAGCGCCGCGTTGACCTCGCTGAGCTCCTCGCTCAGGCGCAAGAACTCGCGCTGGACTTTGTCCGCTTTGCGATCAAGGGTTTCCTGCAGCTGCCGCAGGCCTAGTCCAAGCAACGGAACAACCCTCGCAGTTCAGTCGTTCTCCCCTTGAACGGCAAGATATGCTCAGCCATGATTCTCCTAAGAGACGTCGCCTCCGGATCCAGTCCGGATCGGCCAAGCGAGGTCTCAAGAAGTATAGTGAAGGGGTGGTCGGCCGTCAATCTCTGCCCTATTGGCGCTTCCATGTAAGCTTGGATACAATCAGCCGGGCGCGGTAAGGGAAGGACGGCGGATGGGGAGAATTCTCGACCTCGATTACCTGCAACCCGATGAAGCCCAAAGACTCGCCGACTTCGGCGTCGGAAGCACCCATCGACTGCTACTGGTTGCGGCTCACAAGAAGGGTCGCGAGGACCTCTCGCGAGAAACCGGGATCGACGAGGAGCGCTTGCTGCACCTCGTCCACCTGGCCGACATGATCCGGGTGAAGGGCATCGGCAGCGAGTACAGTGCTCTGCTGGACGGAGTGGGCGTCGGCACCCTCGATCAGCTCAGCCAGCGCGAGCCAGAACGCCTGCATCAGGATCTAACCCATCTGAACGACGAACAGCAGATCGTACGTCGGCTACCTTCGCCGGAGGACGTCGCGGCCTGGGTTGACCGGGCCAGTTCCACGACGTCCGTCATATCCACATGATGGGGGTCAACTTCTCACCGCTCGGGCCAGGCGACCGATCTGATCCGCCTCGAGATCGTCCAGCCGATGATGCAGTGTCCGCTGAGGGAAGGGAATCTCGATACCCTCCGCGTTCAGCGCGCCGTACACGGCCGTGTTCACGCGGTCCTCAATCCGGCGTGCATCCTCATAAGATTTGATCCATACACGGATAGCGAACATCAATCCCGAGTCGGCCATCTCCAGAAACAGGGCCTCCACCTCCTGTCCGCCCCACACGCCTTCAACGTTCGAGGCCGCCTCCACCATCGTCCTGCGGGCGTGCTCGATATCGGTGCCGTAAGCGACGGGCACCTCCACCTCAATTCGATAGTAGGAGTTGGGGAAGGAATGATTGACGATCAGGCTTTGTCCGATGATCGAGTTGGGGATCACGACCAACCGATTGTCGCGGGTGCGGATTCGTGAGCTGCGCAGCCCGATGTCGACCACGTCGCCCCAGGTGTTCAACTCCAGGATTTCAATGCGATCTCCGATGCGAAAGGGACGGTCCACCATCAGCAGGAAGCCCGTGATCGTATCGGTGAGCGCGGCCTGGCCTGCCAGGCCGATGACCAGCGACCCCACGCCCAGGGTGGCCACCAATCCGCTCACCTCGACGTCGAAGTGGCCCAGTACGACGATCAACATCAGGATCAACACACCGATCAGGGCCATCCTGCGGAAGAAGGGAAGCAGCTGCTCGTCCAGCTCGGTTTCGGTCAGCTGGGAGGCCCTGCGACCGTACCATTCGGCCATGCCGCTGATGAAGCGCCATAGGAGCACGAACACCACCGTCGAATAAGCGACGAAAAACCCGTCCTCGAGCGGCGGGCCCCACGCGTCGGGCAGCATGGAGAGTTGGCTCGTCCCGATGTCGAGCACCACAACCATTCCGAGCAACCGCAGCGGAAGGCTGATGATCTCCATCAGGAGGTCATCCAGTTGAGTTTTCGTGCGGCCCACGACGCTGCCCACGATCTTGCGCAGGACGAGATCCGAGAGCCAGCGTACGATCAGGAGGCCGACAGCCATGCCGGCCAGCGTGATCAAGAACTCCGTCCACTGGGCACTTGTCCATCCAAGGTTCATCGGTTTCCTCCTCAGGGCTGAGAAACGACGGTCACGGCGTATGTGCGACGAGGCACGGCCGTTGATATAGTATTTACAAGCATACCGATGGGCAAACCGGCGCGCTCATCGGACGGAGGGTTTCCATGGTGCGTGATTTCTCGGACCAAGTCGTTGTCATCACCGGCGCGGCCGGCGCGTTGGGCTACGCCGCCGCTCGCGCCTATTTGCAGACCGGCGCCCACCTCGTCATCGTCGGCTTCGACGCGCGCCGTCTCGAGGACCGTTTTCCGGAGCTCATCGGACGCACCGATCATCTGTTGGCCGCGCCGGTGGACCTGGCGGATACCGAGTCGGTGGCAGCGCTGGCCGATCAGGTGAAAGAGAAATTCGGACGGGTGGACATTCTCCTCAACATCGCCGGCGGCTTTCGGTCCGGGAACCCGGTGCATAAGTTAGACCCCGACATGTGGGAATCGATGATGCGCATGAACGCCCGCACCGTCCTGCTCGCCTCGCGGGCATTCCTGCCGTTAATGCTGGAACAAGGGCGAGGCAAGGTGATCAACATCGGCGCCCGCCCAGGTCTCAAGGGGCGGGCCGGCATGGCGCCGTACGCCGCCTCCAAGAGCGCGGTCTTGCGCTTGACGGAAAGCCTGTCCGCTGAGGTCAAACACCAGGGCATCAACGTCAACTGCATCATACCGGGTACGATCGACACGCCGGCCAATCGCGAATCGATGCCCGACGCGGACTTTTCGAGATGGGTTCAACCGGAAGCGCTGGTCGACGTCATGCTCTTCCTCACCTCGAACGAAGCACGGGCGCTTCACGGCGCCATCGTTCGCGCCTACGGCCTCACATGAGGGACATTGTGGCTGCGGGTACAGCCGCAGATTGAGAGTTGACTACAATGAAAAGAACCCGCATATCCACGAGCGGACACCCCGCTCGCAACAGGAGGCCCAGCCGATGACCAGACTTCACGAACTGCACGAACTCGGCCAATCCGTCTGGCTCGATTTCATCCGCCGCGCGTTCATCCATGAGGGAGGCATGCAGGACTTGATCGACGCGGGAATCCGCGGGGTGACCTCCAACCCCTCGATATTTGAAGAGGCGATCGCCCACAGCGAAGACTACGATGATCAGCTCAAGCGACTCGTGGCGCAGGGCAAATCGACGCGCGAGATCTATGAGGCCCTTGTCATTGAGGACATCCAGCGGGCTTGCGATCTCTTCCGGCCCATCTACGAGGCCAGCGGGGGCGACGACGGCTACATCAGCCTGGAGGCCAGCCCGTCGCTGGCCCACGACACCGAGGGCACGATCGAGGAGGTGGCTCACTTCCACGAGGAGGTCGACCGGCCCAATTTGATGATCAAGATCCCCGCCACCCAGGCCGGCTATCCGGCCATCGAGGAGATGATCGGCCGGGGCGTCAACATCAATATTACGCTGATGTTCTCCCTCGACCAGTACGATCGCGTGGCCGAGGCCTACTTGAGCGGCCTTGAGCGCCTGCGCTCAGCCGGTGGAGACATCGCGGGCGTGGCCTCGGTCGCATCCTTCTTCGTGAGCCGCGTCGATACCAAGGTCGACAAGCGGCTGGACGAGATCGGAGACAGTTCGATCCGAGGCGAGATCGGGATTGCCAACGCCAAGATGGCCTATCAACGATTTGTCGAGACCTTCCGAGGCTCTCGTTGGGAAGAGCTATCGGCGGAGGGGGCCCGGGTCCAGCGGGTGCTCTGGGGCAGCACCAGCACGAAGGATCCCGCATACCCGGATACGATGTACGTCGACAAATTGATCGGCCCGCACACAGTGAACACTTTGCCCAAAGAGACGATCGAGGCCTTCATGGATCACGGCACGGCGGCCCGGACTTTGGATCAGAACCTGGACGAGGCCCGACAGGCCCTGGCGCGTTTGGAGGAGGTCGGTATCGACCTCGACACCGTGACCGACGAGCTTTTGGACGAGGGACTGGAAAAGTTCGCCGGCTCCTTCGACGACCTGATGGACAGCATCGAGACCAAATGCCGGGAGCTGCAGAAGAAGACCGCCGGCGCCGGTCGTTGAGACCTTGGCGCCAGCCCGAGATACGGAGGCGCGGGCACCCCGAGTCTTCTTCATGCAAAGCGCCGATCGATACAGCCTGAAAGGTGGGCAAGTCCAATGGAACTGGCGATGGTAGGCCTGGGCAAGATGGGCTCCAGTATGACCCGGCGTCTGCTGGACGGTGGCCATGAAGTCGTGGCTTTCGACATCGACGAGAACGCCGTCGCCCAAGCCCAGGAAGCCGGCGCCCATGGCGCCTCGTCGCTTGCGGAGGGGGTCGAACGCCTCACGCCGCCGAGAGCGGCCTGGGTGATGGTCCCCTCCGGCAAGCCTACCGAAGCCACGCTGGACGATTTGGCGCAGATCCTGGACGAAGGCGACATGATTGTCGACGGGGGCAACAGCAACTACCAGGACAGCCTGCGGCGCGCCGGGGCACTGGAGAGCGAGGGAATCCATTTCGTCGACGTGGGGGTCAGCGGGGGCGTGTGGGGCCTTGAGGAAGGCTACGGTCTCATGATCGGCGGCGCGGTCGAACCGGTCGCGCATTTGCGGCCGATCTTTGAGACATTGGCGCCCGCTCCCGATCGCGGCTGGGGCCATTTGGGGCCGGTGGGAGCCGGACACTTCGTCAAGATGGTGCACAACGGGATCGAATACGGCTTGATGCAAGCCTACGCGGAGGGGTTCGCGCTGCTGCGGGCCAAGGAGTCTTTCGATCTCGACCTGCACCAGGTCGCCGAGACTTGGCGCTTCGGGACGGTCATCCGCTCCTGGCTGCTCGATCTGACCGCCCGCGCGCTCGAGGCGGATCCCGACCTGACCGAGGTTGGCGCTTGGGTGGACGACTCCGGTGAAGGCCGCTGGACCGTCGAGGAGGCCGTCGAGCTGGCAGTGCCCGCGCCGGCGATCAGCGAGGCCCTCTTCGCGCGCTTTCGCTCCCGTCGCCCTGAGAACTTCGCCGACAAGCTGCTGGCTGCGATGCGCCACCAATTCGGTGGTCACGCGGTCAAAGAGGATTAGTCTCAGTCCGGGGCCTTCGCCAGCGCTCAGCCCCTCCCGGCCTCGCTCTAGATTCACCATTCACGGTTTACCATTCGACACTGACACGGCCACTTGGCGCCGGATCTTTGCCATCGCAGGGCGGTTCGCTCAACGCGCTTCAAGTGAACGTACCGCTGCTTTGGCGGACATGCCCCCCGGCCATCTCCCGGATCACTGCACGGGCGAACGGTCGGTCGCCGCTATATCGACCCGCTGGGAATGCCCGCTCTTCGTACCCCCGTGTCCCATTGCGGGCCAGCCCGAACGGCGATTCATCGCCAGCGGAGGGCAGGATCGACCCATGAGTGAACCCTGGCGCCCGGGCTGCACGGTCGCGCCATCGCCGCCCGCGGGGTCAAGCCCAGGAAGATCCGCACTCGAGCGTGCCGGCGGTTTTCGAGCCGGGCCGACGCGCAAGTGACGCTAACTTGCCTCGGAGCCCGTGTACGGCCTTGACCCCGGGCCGCTGCGCAGTTAAAATAGCTCCGTACCCCCTCCCCCAGGGGGGAGGGACGATGGAAATCAAGGGGCGAAGGCGAGGTCGATATGCAGCAGGATCCAGCGACGAAGAAGGACGTGATCAACCGACTGCGGTCGGTCCATGGCCATTTGCAAGGGGTTCTGAACATGGTCGAAGAGGACCAGTACTGCATCGACGTGATCAATCAGGTCCAGGCGGTCCAGTCGGCCTTGAACAAGGTCAATTTAATTTTGCTCGACAATCATATGCACTCCTGCGTAACCGACGCCATCCGGAGCGACGACGCTGCGGAGCGGGAACGGGTACTGGGTGAGATCCGCCAGGTGTTCGCCAAGCGGGCCAAAGTTTGAGCGGCTCAAGGATCCGGCATGGACATGTCACGCGTTTCAGTCCTGACCTGCCCGCTGTGCGGCGCGCCCGACCGGCGACAACTGCCGCTGGATGACTGTCAGTATCTCGACCGCTGCACAGTGTGCGGGGCACCTTCCAGGCAGAAAGGGATGATTGCTGCGCCTATGGTTCTTATGGCAGCGTGCCCTGCCCCTCGAAGCAGCGTGATGGGGGACATGATGCATAGCCCGAACACGAGGAATCAGAACGATGGCTGAACGACGAGCTGAACTTCCGATCACCGGCATGACCTGCGCGAACTGCGTCAGCACGGTAGAAAAAGGGCTGCGCAGGCTGGACGGAGTGCGGGACGTACAGGTAAACCTGGCGCTGGAGCGCGCCTCGGTCGCCTACGAGTCCGACCGCCTCAGCCCGGCTGACCTGGCCCAGCAGGTCGAACGAACCGGCTACGGAGTGGCGGCCGCTGAGCTTGATTTGAGCATCTCCGGCATGACCTGCGCCAACTGCGTCACCACCGTCGAGAATGGACTGCGCAAGCTTGACGGCGTCTTGGACGTCAGCGTGAACTTGGCCACCGAGCGCGCCCGCGTGCGTTATGTCCCCGGGATGGTGGAGCGCTCCGACCTGGTGGAGCAGGTTGAACGGATCGGATACGGCGTGGTCGATTCCGGCGCTGCGGAGAAGGGCGAGCTGGAGGATGTCGAGCGCGCCGCCCGGGAAGCCGAGATCCGGCGGCAGACCCACCATCTGCTCCTGGGCGCCCTGTTTACCGTTCCACTCTTCCTTCTGAGTATGGGCCGGGACTTCGGACTGATCGGCGCGTGGGCCCATGCGCCGTGGGTCAACGCTCTGATGTGGGCGCTCGCCACCCCCGTTCAGTTCTACGTCGGCTGGCAGTACTACCACGGCAGCGTCAAAGCGCTGCGCAACCTTACGGCCAATATGGATGTGCTGGTCGCACTCGGCAGCAGCGTCGCCTACTTCTACTCGGCCGCGGTCACCCTCGGTTTGGCGCCGGGGCATGTGTACTTCGAGACCGCAGCGGCCATCATCACCGTGATCGTGCTGGGCAAGCTGCTCGAGGCGCGCGCCCGCGGTCAGACCAGTGAGGCCATCAAGCGCTTAATGGATCTGCGGCCCCAGACGGCGCGCGTCCTCCGCGAAGGAGTGGAAATCGAGCTGCCGGTCGCCTCCGTCCAGGTCGGCGATCGGATCGTCGTTCGCCCCGGCGAGAAGATCCCGGTCGATGGAACCGTCATGGAGGGACGGACCGCCGTCGATGAGAGCATGCTCACCGGCGAGAGTCTACCGGTGGAGAAGGCGCCCGGGGATCCGGTGATAGGTGCCACGCTCAACCAGCAGGGCATGATCAAGTTCGAGACCACCGCGGTCGGCCAGCAGACGGCCCTGGCCCAGATCATCCGCCTGGTCGAGCGGGCCCAGGCGAGCAAGCCGCCGATCCAGCGCCTGGCCGACCAAGTGGCCGCGTATTTCGTCCCCGCCATCATCCTCATCGCCCTGGCTACATTCGCCGTCTGGTACTTCGCGGTCCCAGGGGCGGGCTTCGTCCCGGCTTTGGTCCGCCTGGTGGCGGTCCTGGTGATCGCCTGTCCCTGTGCGATGGGATTGGCCACCCCGACCGCGGTGATGGTCGGCACCGGCAGGGGGGCTGAACGCGGCATTCTGTTCCGCAACAGCCCGGCCCTCGAACGGGCGCACCAGCTCACCGCCGTCGTGCTGGACAAGACCGGAACGCTGACGACCGGCGAACCGACGATCACCGACATGGTGGCCGGCGACGGTCGATCCGACGATGAGATCCTGCGCTTGGCTGCCAGCGCCGAGCGCGGCTCCGAACATCCGCTCGGCGGCGCCATCGTGCGCGCCGCCGAGGCGCGCGGCATCGGCGTCGATGCGCCCATGGCGTTCAAGAGTTTGACCGGGCTCGGGATCGAGGCCTCGATCGGCGATCGGCGCGTCCTGGTCGGGAACCGGCGCTTGATGGAGCATGAGAAGGTCAGTTTGAACGGCCTGCAGGGCCCGGCCGAGCGGCTGGCGCGCCAGGCCAAGACCGCCATCTGGGTCGCGGTGGACGGCCGGGCCGAGGGGGTGATCGCGGTCGCCGACACGATTAAAGAAGGCAGCGCTGAGGCCGTGGCTGAGCTGAAGGCCATGGGCCTGCACGTGGCGATGATCACCGGCGACAACAAGGAGACGGCGCGCGCCATCGCCGAGGCGGTGGGTATCGACGAGGTGTTCGCCGAGGTCGCACCGGACGAGAAGGTGGATTACGTGCGCCGCCTGCAGGGGGAGGGGCATGAGGTGGGAATGGTCGGGGACGGCATCAACGACGCCCCGGCGCTGGCCCAAGCGGATGTCGGGCTGGCGATTGGCACCGGCACGGACGTAGCGATGGAGACCGCCGACATCACGCTGATGCGCGGCGATCTGCGGGCGGTGCCGCAGGCCCTGCGGTTGAGCCGGGCTACGATGCGCACGATCCGTCAGAATTTATTCTGGGCCTTCGGATACAACGTGATCCTGATCCCGGTCGCGGCGGGCGCGCTGTATCCCTTCTCATGGGCGCCCGATTTCCTGCGCCAGCTGCACCCGGTTCTGGCTGCGCTGGCGATGGCGTTCAGCTCGGTCAGCGTGGTGACCAATTCACTGCGGCTGCGGCGGGCCCGTTTCTAGGTCTCAAACCACGCATGGACAAGGAGGAAAGATCCATGGCACAAGCATACGACGTGGTGTGCGGCATGCAGGTCGACACCCGCACCGCGGTGAGCGCGGAGCACGGGGGGAAGACCTATTACTTCTGCTGCAACGGATGCAAGGGCGCCTTCGAGCGCTCGCCGGACTATCATCTCGAGAATTGGGCCGAGGAACACCCGGACACCGATCCGACTCCGGTTTGAAGCATATAGGTGCCCGGCACATCGAAGGCTCCGGCCACCTTCGGCTTCGCCGGTAGGACCACGCGCTCTTCAATCACCACGATGATTTGGTGGGGACGACGGGCCGGTCGCCCCTCCGATGATTGGCAACGCGGGCCGGGGTGCGGTGCCTATGGCTTAAAGTATTGATCCAATTCCCACCTCAATGGATTCTGGTGGATGTAACGCCGACGTTGATTCAGTTCCCGCTCACTCCGGATCGCGCTTTCATAGTAGTTGCGTTGCCAGACAACTGCTGCCTCATCCTCCAATATTTTCCTCCATCGTTTGGTGACAGATCCCTTAAACGACCTCATTACCGTTGGAAGGGATCCCGCCACCGGCTTTCCAAACTCCTCCTCGGTAGGGGCACGACATGTCGTGCCCCTACGGGAGAATATAAGAATCATGTGTAGGTGATTTGGCATGACTACCCGGCTATCTACCGCGACCGCCGGGAAGTGGTCCGGAATCGCATCAAGATTATCGTGAGCGATCTTCCCAAGCGACGAGAGCAGCACCCGCCCATCAAGGACCGACCAAACAGCAAACGTCTCTTATGTGTGCAAATCGTGACGAAGTAAGCTCCCGGCTGAGAGTAATCGTACCCCTTCATCCGGTCTGACCGGCGGCCACCGGTTCGCTTCGCCATCATGCCCCCTACGACGTTGTCGTTTGGATCATTCTATCCAACGCCAGAGGAACACCTCGCCGCAACTCGCCCCTCGAACGCATGTTTGCCCGATCCGGCGGTTCCGGTATAATCGCGCCGATGTCGAAAGCCCAGAACGACCGCGTGCTTTCTCCCAACCGACGGGAGGGGGATCTCAGCGAGCCCACCCTTCGGCCGCAGGCTCTTGACGAACTGATCGGCCAGGATCGGGTCAAGGAGAACTTGGCGATCCTCATCGAGGCCGCCCGCGGCCGGGGCGATGCGCTGGACCACGTACTGCTTCATGGGCCGCCCGGACTGGGCAAGACCACCCTGGCCCACATCCTGGCGAACGAAATGGGCGTCGATCTCAAGCCCACCTCCGGACCGGCGATCGAGCGGGCCGGCGATTTGGCCGCCATTCTCACCAACCTGCAGGCGGGGGACATCCTTTTCATCGACGAGATCCACCGGCTGGGCCGCGCCGTCGAGGAGATCCTCTATCCGGCGATGGAAGAATACTCGCTCGACCTGACCATCGGCAAGGGGCCCAGCGCCCGTTCGATTCGGCTGCAACTGCCCAACTTCACCATCGTCGGCGCCACCACCCGGCTGGCGCTTCTCACCGCCCCACTGCGCGCCCGCTTCGGCGCCATGCACCGGCTCGATTTCTACGACAACGGTGCGATGGAGGCGATCGTCATCCGGGCCAGTTCAATTTTGGGGGTCGAGGTGGATGACTACGGGGTGGCCGAGATCGCGCGCCGCGCGCGCGGCACACCGCGCGTGGCGTTGCGGCTGCTGCGGCGGGTCCGGGATTACGCGCAGGTACGCGCCGACGGCGTGATCACTGAGCGGGTCGCCTCGGAAGCGCTCGAGCTGCTCGAAATCGACGGGCTCGGGCTGGACGACTCCGACCGCCGCGTCCTGAGCACGATCATCAGGAAGTTCGACGGCGGTCCGGTCGGGCTGCAGACGATCGCGGCTTCGATCAGCGAGGAGCCCGATACGATCATGGACGTCGTGGAGCCTTACCTCCTGCAGCTCGGATTCGTCGATCGCACCCCGCAGGGGCGCGTCGCCACCGCCCGGGCCTACAAACATATGGGCCTCGACGCGCCGCCGGATTCTCAACCCCCGCTTCCGGAACTTTAGGGAACGCCGTTTGGCCGACCTGGGTAGTATCGCGCGCTGGATCATCATCGCCGGTCTGCTGCTGGTCGCGTTTGGCGGGCTGTTGTGGCTGCTCGGCCGAGCCGGGATTCCGTTCGGCAGGCTGCCCGGCGACATACACATTGAGCGCGATGGGTTCAGCTGTTTTTTTCCGCTCGCCAGCATGATCATCCTCAGCGCACTGCTCACGTTAGCCCTCAATTTGTTCGCCAGGTTCTTCAGTAACTGACGGGTGCGGACAGAGGACTTCGACTACGAGCTCCCCCCAGAGCGAATCGCCCAGCGGCCGGCCCAACCGCGCGATTCATCGCGGCTGATGGTCCTCGATCGGGCTTCGGGTGACGTTCAGCACCACATATTTCGCGAGCTTCCCGACCTGCTCGAGCCAAGCGATCTTCTCGTCCTCAACGAAACCCGCGTGCTGCCCGCCCGGCTGGAGGCTCGCAAGGAACCGGCCGGCGGGAGAGCGGAGATCCTTCTCCTCCAGAAGGAAGAGCCGGCTGTATGGACGGTCCTGGTCGGCGGCAAAGGGCTCCGACCCGGCCGCAGGTTTCGGGTTGTCGGCGGGCCAACCGCCGCGGTCTTGGAGGACCTGGGCGGTCCGCGTCGCCGGGTGCGGTTCGACGAGCCGGTCGAGCCGCTGCTCGACGAGATCGGCGCAATGCCGCTCCCGCCCTACATCGAACGCCCCCTGCAAGATCCGGAGGAATATCAGACCGTGTACGGGAAGCGGCTCGGTTCGGCCGCCGCCCCTACTGCAGGCTTGCACTTCACGCCGGAGCTGCTCGAGAGAGTTCAATCCGCGGGCATCGGTCTGGCGCGCGTGATCCTGCACGTGGGGATGGACACGTTCGCCCCAGTTCATGAAGAGGATCCCAAGCAGCACCCCATTCACACGGAGTGGTGCAAGGTGCCGCAGGAAGCGGCCGAGAGGGTCAACGCCACCCGCCACGGCGGCGGCAGAGCCGTTGCCGTCGGCACGACCACCGTCCGCACCTTGGAAACGGCCGCCCGGGATGAGGGATCGTCAGAAATCTCCGCGTTTGAGGGGCCAACGGATCTTTACATCCTTCCCGGATATTCATTCCAGGCCGTCGACGCCCTGATCACCAACTTCCATCTGCCGCGCTCCACCCTGCTGATGCTGGTGAGCGCGTTCGCCGGCCGGGAACGAATACTCAGCGCGTACGAAGTCGCCAAACGAGAGGGATACCGATTCTATTCGTTCGGCGACGCCATGCTTATCCTGTGACAGCAGCGGGGTCGACCTCGTCGAGAGAAATCATGTTCGCCCCGCGGCCAAATAGGCTCGAGCATCAACACAGCACACCGGAGCGCTGTGATCCGACCCGTATCCTTCACCGCCCCGGACCGGAACAGTGCTGGGATATGGTTCTCCATGTTCGATTCGTTTTTCGTTGCGGCGACTGGCCGGTGGCTCCTGCTCGCTGCTGCATGCCCATGACGGCCGGGTTTGACACTCGCGCGCCAATGTGGGATACTCGGAACGTGTTCACGCCAGTGAGCACCCGAAATTGCTATCCCATACAAAGAGGAGGTGATGTCCACATGAGTAAGACTGGCAAAGAACGCGCTGTGGCATCCCTCCTCTTGAAGGTTTAGGGACGCCACAGCGCAGAGGAGAGCCGCCCTTCGGGGCGGCTCTCCCCCTTTAAGCCGGCCCGTCAGTCGCCGAACGAAAGGCCCATCGCCCTCGCTGTCCGCACCGCGTCGCTTTCGACGTCGACGCGCTTGGGGACTTCGAGCGCCTCCTCCAGCGGGACCTCGACGACCTCCGTCCCCCGCAGCGCGACCATTCTGCCGTAGTGGCCGGCCGCAGCGGCTCGCACCGCAGCGCCGCCGAATCGCGTCGAAAGCCATCGGTCAAATGAAGTCGGAGATCCGCCCCGCTGCAGATGCCCGAGCACTGTCACCCGGGTCTCGACACCGCAGCGGGCGCCAACCGCCTCGGCGACCACGGCGCCGACGCCTCCCAACCTTCCGGATCCCTGCGCCCCACCCTTTACCTTATAGACTTTCTCGCCGCGCTCAGGATGGGCTCCTTCGGCGATGGCCAGGATGCTGAAATGCCGCCCGGCGCTTATCCGCCGCATCACCTTCTCGCAGACCGCCTCGACATTGAACGAGATCTCCGGGATCAGGATCACATCGGCCCCGCCCGAAACGCCAGCGTGCAGCGCGATAAACCCCGCGTCGCGACCCATCAGTTCGAGCGCCATCACCCTGTGATGAGATTCGGCCGTCGTGTGTAAGCGGTCAATGGCTTCGGTGGCGGTCGAGACGGCCGTGTCAAAGCCAAATGTCACGTCGGTCCCGCCGACGTCGTTGTCGATCGTCTTCGGCACCCCCACCACGGGGCAGCCCTTTTCCGCCAGCTCCAGGCTGATGTGAAGGGTTCCATCGCCTCCCACGACGATCAGACAATCAAGTCCCAGCTCCTCCACCCGTTCCAGGACCCGGTCGGAGACATCTATGACCACGGTCTCACCGTTCCGCTGGACCTCGCGTGCGAAAGGGTTCCCGCGATTGGCGGTGCCCAGAATCGTGCCGCCCTGCGGCAAGATCCCTCGAACCGCTGCAGCGTCTAATGGCAGCGTGCCGTCATCTCGCAGCAATCCGTCGAACCCGTCCAAAATTCCGACGACCTCGTACCCCTCCGTCAGCGTCGCGGTCTTGACAACCGCGCGAAGGACCGCGTTCAAGCCGGGCGCGTCCCCCCCACCGGTCAGAATTCCGAGCTTGGCCATCGTTCGCCCTCCTCTCCGGTCGCCTGGGCAATTCCTAGCCTACCATCCCACTTACAGTCCACTTACAAGCCCATTCTACGCCCCATGAATCCCCATTCATGACGTATATTCAGAACGAGAAACCGCGGTAAGCGCATCAAAAGCGTGTAAATGCCGCCAAACCTGTCGGGAGAAGAAGATCGATCCCGGAGGGGCCCGGCGTCTCGGACGTTCGCCATCAGATCGAAGGACAAGGAACCGGACATGGCCGACCAAGAAGGACTGCTCACGGCGAAGGAGGCAGTCGCCTACCTCGGGATCAGTCTAAGCACCCTGCACAAGATCGAGAAGGAAGGAGCGATCGTTCCTTTCCGGACCCCGGGAGGTCACCGACGCTACGACAAGCAAATGCTGGACGAGTACCTTGAATCTACACGCAGAGAACCCAGTTCCAGCAACGACAACCCTTCGGCATGAGTGAGGCGGTTTCGGGCATCTTGCTCGACCGGACGGAGCGGCCATGAGCAAAGGGTCACTTGGGGTGAATGACAGAATTCAAAACCTGATTGAAGCCCTTGATAACGCACGGGGCGCGCTGTCCGCTCGAGGTGAATCCGACATCGTCGATGCAACCTCCGTCGAAGCGCTTGAGCGCGCTCACCGTCGTGCCATCCGAGCGGCCAATCGCATCGGCGAGCAGTTGGCGCGAGATCGCTTGGCATTGGAGACGGCCGACTTCAAGATTGAGGAGCTCTCTTTGAGATCCATCATCGCCGACTTGCGAACGGATGTGGAAGCAGAAGCCGAATCCCGCGGCGTGGCCCTCCAGATCGACCCGGGGCCCGACGTTCAGATGATGGGCAGCCGCGTCCTTCTCACGCGCTCAGTGACCCGTCTCCTCCGAGCCGCTATCCGTGCCTTGGAGAACGGCGACCAAATCGAACTTGAAGCAAGCGCCGAGGATGCGGGCCCTGTGATCAGGATCCGCGGCTCGAACGCCGATCTGTCGTCACAGATCGTGCCTCACCTCATCGATAGCGGCGTCTCCCAAGCGGAGCGTAGGCCCCGCGCACCGCTCGACATGGAGCTGCTGGCGCTTCGGCCGACGGTGGAAGCGCAGGGGGGGCGAGTGTGGGTCGAAGGTGAGGGCCAAGCCGGATCGGCGCTCTGCCTGAGCCTACCCACGACTTTCGAGCCGCCACCCTCAACGGAAACCAAAGCAGCGGTCACGGTCCTCATCGTGGATGACGACACCGACGGGGCGTTCCTGTTGGAGCAGGCCCTGCACAAAGGGGGTTACGAGACACTTGTGGCCCACGACGGGCTTTCGGGCCTAAAGATTGCCAAGTCCTCCGAGGTATCGCTCGTCCTGCTGGATGTCATGCTGCCCGGGATGGATGGATTCGAGGTGTGCCGTCGCCTGCGCGCCGAGCCTGCAACTTCCGAGCTTCCCGTCATCATGATCTCGGCCAAGAGCCGACCGGAGGACCGGGAGACGGGGCTAAAGATGGGTGCCGACGCGTACATGTTCAAACCCATTGGCCTCGCTGAGCTGCTGGACATGGTCACAGAACACATCGGAGGATCGGAGGCTACAGGATGACAGATCAGCAGGCTTCCTCACCGGCCCCAGCCACTGCCAATCAGGATCACCCCTCGATCGGGCAAGTGTTGATCCATGCGGAGGTCATTTCGAAGGAGACCTTAAATCGAGCCTTGGACATACAGGGTCAAGGCGACGGCCGGCGCCTGGGCACAATCTTGATCGAGAACGGTTGGCTCAAGCCGGAGAGCCTGGCGATGGCTTTGAGCGTACACCTGAACCTTCCGTTCATCGACCTCAAGCGTCACCGCATTCGACCGGAAGCGGTGCAGATGATTCCGGAGGAGTTGGCCCGCCGGCACCGCCTCATCCCGATGGATATTGTGGATGAGACGTTGGCCGTTGTGATGGAGGACCCCACCGACATCCAGGTCATAGAGGAGCTCCAGGCCGTCACGGGAGGAAGCGTTAAGCCGATGGTCGGCGTGTCGAACGACATTCAAGCCGCCATCGATCTCAACTACACGTCCAACCAGCAAATCGTGCGCGAGGTATCGAGCTTTGCGCCCTCTCCGGGAACGGCCGAATTAGCCGAGCTCACCGGCGTCGAACCCGAAGCTCCCGATCCGGTCGTACGGGCGGTGGACCTGATCCTCGAACAAGCGGTCCGTGACCGGGCCTCCGACATCCATATCGTCCCCGACCACACCATCGTACGGGTGCGCTCCCGGGTCGACGGAGTGCTGCAGGAGACGCTGAATCTCCCCAAGGGCAGCCACACCCCGCTGCTTTCCCGGCTGAAGATCATGGCTGGCATGAACATCGCCGAACGTCGGCGAGCCCAAGACGGGCAATTCTCAAAGTACGTTGAGGGGGAAGAGACGTTCTTCCGCGTGGCGACGAGCGACACCACTTGGGGGGAGATGGCCGCCCTGCGCATCTTGGGCCGATCTGAGCTGATCTATGAACTGCCGGAGCTGGGCTTGCGCCAGGAGAGCATTGAGGCGCTGCGGCGGCTGGTCCGTGCACCCTTTGGGATGGTGATCGTATGTGGCCCGACGGGATCTGGGAAGACCACGAGCCTGTACGCTTCCGTGAATCAACTTGACAGAGAGCAGCGCAATGTGATGACGATCGAGGATCCGGTTGAATACAACTTCCCAAAGGTCAACCAAATCCAGGTGAATAGGGCGGCGGATATCACTTTCGCCACCGGTTTGCGCGGCATTATGCGCCTGGATCCGGATGTCATCTTGGTCGGTGAGGCCCGCGACGGTGAAACGGCTGAAGCGGCGACCCAGGCCGCCTTGACCGGGCACATGGTGCTTACGTCACTGCACGCAAATGAGGCCTCAGGGGCGCTCTACCGGCTGAATCACTTAGGAGTGGAACGGTACCTGATCGTCTCCGCGGTCCTCGGCATCGTCGCCCAGCGGTTGGTGCGGCGGGTCTGTCCGCACTGCAAGCTCAGCCGGGAACCTAACGAAGAGGAGCGGCGATTGTTCTCCGAGGAACTCGACGAGGTGCCTGAGCAGGTCGTTAAGGGTGAAGGTTGCAATTACTGCGGTCACAGCGGCTACCTGGGACGGACTGGCGTGTTCGAGATCATGGCCATGGACGACGAAATTCGCTCGAGCTTCATGAGCGGCTCAAGCGCGGCCGAGATCCAGGGGGTGGCCAAGGAAATGGGCATGGTAACGATGCGACAGGACGCCATGATGAAGGTGCGCGATGGCATAACGACGGCCGAGGAAGTACGACGCAATGTCGCCACGTTGGTCTGATCACGGGACCACAGAATTATGCCCTACCGCTATCTAGCATACGACCCCGACGGCAACCGTCAGCAGGGCGTCCTCGATGCAGAGACCGAGGAGGGCGCCGAGCGGGCGCTGTGGAACCGTGGCCTGACGATCGTCCGGCTGAACCGCACCCACCAGCCCATCGATTTCGCTCGTTGGTTCCCCACCTACTTGGGACCCAGCAAGCAGGACCTGATCATCTTCACCCAGCAGTTAGCCAACCTTGTGGAGGCCGGCGTGGGCGTGGTGTCCGCGCTGGACCTGCTGGCCGAGGAGGTATCCAACCGCTACCTGCAGCGTGTCCTGCGCAGGGTCGCCGAAGATCTTCGGTTGGGCACTTCGCTGTCGGAAGCCCTGGCGGAGCACGAGATGATCTTCCCACCCGTCTACTGTCGTTTAATTGAAGTCGGCGAACGGACCGGCAATTTGGGCCCTATTTTTCGCCAGCTCGCCACTTATCTCGAGAAGGAGCTCTCCCTCACCCGTAAGATCCGCTCCGCTCTTGCGTACCCCGTGTTCCTGCTGACCATGGCCACAGGGGTCGTCGCCATCGTGGTCACTTTCACCCTGCCGCCCTTGCTGGACTTATACGGAGAATTTGACGCCCAGCTGCCGTGGGTCACCCGCGCTCTCATGAGCTTCACTGACTTTGTGGTGACCTACAAATCGCTCCTCCTCATCGGCATGGCCGCCCTCGTGCTCCTGGCCGCATGGTACCGCTCAACCAGCCTTGGGAAGCGGCAGCTCGACAGGCTGGTCCTGGCGCTTCCAGTGTTCGGTGAAATCGCCACGCAAGGGGCCGTGGCGCGTCTGAGCCGCAGTCTCTCGACCCTGCTTGAAGCCGGCGTATCCCTTCCGCATTCGCTGGACTTGAGCGAGGCGGTGGTGAACAACGTCATCATCAGCGAGTCGGTGCAGGAGCTGCGTCAGGAAGCGCTGCACGGGCGCGGCCTGTCCGGCCCGATCAGCCGCAGCCAGTACTTCCCCCGTCTGCTGGCCCAAATGGTGCGCGTCGGCGAGGAGACGGGGACCCTCGATTCGCATTTACGTACATTGGCGAATTTTTATGAGGAAGATGTCGACCGCGCGCTCCAGCGGCTGACGGGCATTTTGGAGCCGGCGCTGATCATCTTCGTAGGCTGTATCGTGGGCTTCGTCGCCATCTCCGTCATTCTGCCCATGTACTCGCTGCTGGAGAACATCCGATGATCGGGCGTGCGGCACGGCCGGCCTCACCCGCCAAGGGGCTCCGCGGTCTGTCCGCAGACGAGGCTGGCTTCACTCTGGTCGAGGAACTTGTGGCCATCTCCCTGCTGGCCGTTGGGGTCATATTGCTGCTGGCGATGATCGGCACCGGCACGGCTGGAGTGACCGTCCACCGCGACCGCGCGCTGGCGCAGGGCGTGGCGAGATCGCAGCTCGAGCTGGTCAAGAACGCCGCCTACAAGGCCGATCCGACCGCCGTCCCCTACCCCGACGTCACCCCCCCGACCGGATTCACCGTCGACGTGAGCGTCGAGTACTGGGACCCGACAGCGGGAACGTTCACGACCACGATGAACACCAGCGGCCTGCAGCGCATCACGACCTCCGTATCCCGCTCCGGCGACACATTGCTCGCACTCGAGGACCTGAAAGCGGACCGATGAGAGCTTCATCCGCCCCGGAACAGAATCGCCGCGCTCAAACTCTTCTGGCCGAAGAGGCCGGGACGACCCTGGTCGAGCTGGTGGTGGGAGTCGGAATTTCCGCCGCGGTGCTGACTTTGATCGGAACGTTCATATTGCAGTTCTTCACCGTCACCCGTCAAGGCAACGCTCGAATGGACGTCAGCTCGGATCTGCAGTCCGTGAGCTTATGGTTGGGCCGCGACGCGGCCGAGGCCTACAGCTTTGTTCCCGGGTCTTCTCCTGCCTACGGCGCGTTCCACGCCTCCCATCCAGACGGAGACCACGAGTATCGATACCGCTTCGACGCATCGGAAGGGCATTTGATCCGCGAGCACTACCTGGATGGAGGCCTTCAATCGTCTCAGACGGTCTCTCGCCACATCGCCGCCGAAGGTGACGTCATCTTCAACGACGGTGGATCGCTCGTGAGCGTTTCCGTCACGGCGACCAGCGGCCAGGTCTCCGACAGCGTCGACCTGGAGCTGGCACTGAGAGCGGAAGCTCCATGAACGATCGCAGGACGGCCACGGTTTCCATCAGAGCCGAACAGGGTGGATCGCTGCCACCCGTCCTGATCACGATCGCGGTCGGCGCGATCTTGCTCAGTCCGTTCCTGGCTCATGTAAGCTCGCGGATGCTCGCGACCCGGGCGGCGGAGGGAAACGCCGCCGAGCACTACGCGGCCGATTCGGGCGTCGAATATGCAATTTGGCATTTGGACAACGACGCAGCCTACCGATCTGCTGTCAATGCGGGCACGGATTCCCCGCTCACGCTCACCGTCAACGGCGTGTCGGTGACGGTGGACAGCACGGCGCTGCCGCTCGGGGCGTGGACCGACCTCGCCGACACGCTGGACACGGTCGGCGCCGGCGGATCCCTGGCGGCCGGCGGTGACGGGCTGATCTACGCGCTGCGCGGCAATGGCACCGTTCAGGCCTGGCGCTACGATCCCGGCAGCGACGTGTGGAGCGATTTCGCCGTCACCGACGCCCCGGCGAGCGTGAGCGCGGGCGGAAGCCTGGTCCAAGAAACCGGGGACAAATTCTACGCCTTACGCGGCGGCGGTTCCGACTTCTGGGGCTACGAGTCCGCCGTGGACAGCTGGGACACCAGTCTGGGAAGCTTCGCCGGCGGGGTGGGTGATGGGGGGTCAATGGCGTACAACGGGGACACAAATCGCCTGTATGGATTTCGAGGATCGAATACGAACTCGTTCCGCCGCTACCGCTTCGCCGGTGGAGGGCCGGGACCGCCGCCGGGTTGGGTGGGCGCACCTGACGCGCCCGACACGGTCGGGAGCGGCGGCTCACTGGTGACGGCGAACGGGGATCTGCATGCATTCCGAGGCGGAGGGTCTTCGGCCTTCTGGAGGTTCGACCCCGACGACGGCCCCGACGGAAGCTGGTCCACAGGCGGAGGGGATCCCTCGGACGCGCCGGCTGGAGTGAGCTCCGGAGGCACACTGACATGGGATGGGGGCGATTATATTTACGCACTGCGCGGGGGCGGCAGTGATGCATTTTGGCGTTACAGCCTCTCAGGCGACAGCTGGGAGGTCATGGCAAGCACGCCTGCGAGCGTGGCCGCAGGCGGAGCAATCACGTACGGCGCCGGCGACACGATCTACGCGATGCAGGGTGATCAGGCCGCGGGATTCTGGAAATTCGAGGTCACACCTCCTCGCTACGACGTCGAAGCGGTGGCCGGCGACACCACCCATGTGGTTCGGGTTGAGCTTGACGGGTCGACCATTTCGATCGTTTTCTGGGATGTTCAATGACCAGCAGGCAAGAGTCGGAGGCAGCGACGTTGGCGGATGACGCAGGAATCTCGACCGCACAGGCGGGCGAAATACCGACCCCGGTCGAAGGCTTGCTCGATATCAACCTCCTGCCCGATCGCTACCGACCGCGCTGGCCGGCGCCGGCAACCGTGCTCGCCTGGCTGGTGGCCGTCGCACTCTTGGTTTCGCTGTTTTTGAGCTACCGGACGTACCGGTCGGCCGTACTCGAGTACGAGGCACAGCGCGCCGCACTCGAAGCCGCCCAACAGCAGCTGGAGGCCGAAGATTCATTGGCTGCGGAGCTCGAGGCTCTGCGCGCCGACATTGAGGCCGCCCAACAGCAAGCTGCGGCCCTGCAGCGATCGGCGGACGCGCTGGCCGTCCAAGAGATCGGGTGGGGGACCACGCTGAACAGCATCCTGAGCCTGGCGCCGGATGGCCTTGAGGTCACCTCCGTCGTCCAGAGCGAGGACACGGTCGCCCTGCAAGGCACCGCCGAGGCGTATTATCTGCCCCTCGCATATGCGGCCGCGCTGCGCGACTCGCATCCGCAACCCCTCGTCACAGTGCAGGAGATTCACGTCTTGGTTCCGGAAACGGAGCAGGAGTTAACTTCGACCCCTGCCGAGACAGAGGCGTCCGAGGCGGCGGCTGAGCAACTGGTTGAAGCGAACTATGCGTTCAGCATAAGGCTCGTGTACCCACGGGTCGATGCTGCGTCGCAACTGAACGGAACTGGAGGCGCGCCGTGATCGCCCGCCTCCGAACCTGGCTCGGCTCATTCACGGCCCGCGACGTCGGCGTCTTGCTCATCGTCGTTCTGCTCGGAGCGCACGGGGTTTTCCTTGGGATCGCGGCTCAACGCGACCGGATTACCCATTCGTTGCGCAGCCAAACTGAGAACCTGCGCGCGAACTTGGGGCAGATAAGTGATGTCGAGCAGGAAACGCGCGCTGAGCTGCGACAGCGGCTCGCCACGAGTCAACGCCGGGTCAAAGAGCTGCGGGCTGAGCTGCCGGTGTTGGAACAAGCCTATCCGGTCCATGCGCGAGCCTACTCGCTCGCCCAGGATGCGGGGCTGGCGCTCCTGTCGGTCACTCGTGAGGAGCCCGATCTTCGCATGACGGAAGAGGATCAGGTCGATGTCCAGATTTACACCATCGAAGCCCTTGGCAGATCGCAGGATTGCCTGGATATGCTCGAGCGTATTGAGGAGGACGGTGGGACCACACTGGCTACGAATCGGGTGCGGATTGAGCCGTCCTCCGAGACATGCAGCTTTGAGGTGATCACGGTTTGGCTGGACGCCGAGTCAGCCTCAATTGAGAGGGAAGGTATGGAGTGAAATTTCGACGCGACATTGTCACCCTGAGCTTCGAAGGGGATTCCCTCAGGCTGCTTCTGGCGAACAACCGCCACGTTCACCGCTGGGAAAAGATCCCCGTGCCGCCCGGCCTGCTGGAGGGCTCAGAAGTGAGGCAGGTTGAACCCATGGGAGAGCACATCGCCAAGTTGTTCGAGAGTGAGAACTTGCCGAAGTCGAGAGTCGTCACTACCGTATCCGGCCAACGTTCGATCTTCCGCACCCTCACCCTGCCTCCAATCGAAGATAATCTGCTGGGAAACGCGGTCCGCCGCAAGGTCCGACAGGAAATTCCAATGCCCGGTCAGGAAATGGACATATCCTACCAGGTCACCGATCGGGAGCAGAATCAGCTTCAGGTGTTCGTCGTCGCCGTGCCCCGACCCGTGATTGAACGGCATATCGAGGCCTTTCAAGCCGCACAAGTTCGGGTGCGCGCATTGGACGTGACCCCGCTGGCCCTGGTCAGGGTCGCCAATATGGCTCAAGCGATCGTCGTCGGCCTGGAGAACTGGGGGCTTTCGGTTGTCATTGTGAACGACGCCTTGCCCGCCATTGTGCGCACGGTGCCGTTTGGTTCGCAGATTGCTTCGCCCGAGGCGCGACTCGATCTTCTCTTTGAGGAAATGCGACGCACGACAAAATTCTATAACGAAAGCCACAAGGAGAACCCCCTGCCGGCGGATGCCCCATTGGTCGTGACCGGCAGTTCGTTCGTGGACCACTCGCTGCGCAGTCGCTTGGCCGCGAGCGTCGAATCACCCATTCGGGATCCCAGACCCCCGATTGAGCTGCCGGAGGGCCTGCCCGTGCACGAGTTCAGCGTGAACCTGGGACTGGCCCTGAAGAAGCTGTGATCCTGCCACCCTGGTTGCCTTTCGCCATACTTGGTGCCGTGATCGGCAGCTTCCTGAACGTAGTCGCCGATCGGCTGCCAGCTCGCCGATCCTTGGTCCGGCCTCCTAGCCGGTGTCCATCCTGCCGGCGGCGCCTCGAGCCTTTAGAGCTGGTTCCCATACTCAGCTACGTGGCGCTCCGCGGCCGCTGCCGGAGCTGCAGCGCGCGGATCCCACGCCGGGTGCTTGCAGTGGAATTGGGGACGGCGGCCGTCTTCGGCCTGGCGGCCTGGCGGTACGGCGCCAGCCCGCGTGCGGGCATCTCGTCCCTCTTCGCCGCACTTCTGATCGCCTCTTTGGTCATCGATTTGGAGCACGGTCTCATCCCCAACCGGTTGATCGTTCCCGCGCTGGGGGTGGCCACATTGGTAGCCCCGTTCTCAGGATGGGTTGATCCCGTGTACACGCTGCTGGGCGGCGCCGTCAGCTTCGGTGTGCTGTTTGCGATCGCGCTCGTCGCCTCGGGTGGGATGGGCATGGGCGACGTTAAATTGGGTGCGTTCCTGGGCTTGATCTTGGGGTTTCCACAGATCGTCCCCGGGCTGCTCTTGGCGTTCATTTCGGGCGGAGCCATCGCCGCGGCGCTGCTGGTCTCAGGCCGTTTGAAGCGCGATGACAAAATCCCGTTCGGTCCATTCATGGCCGCGGCGGGGATTCTCTTCTTGCTCTATGGTGATCCCATCCAGTATTGGTGGCTCATGAGGTTTCCGGCATGGACCTGACCCCATTGCTCCGCTTAATGGCGGCCAAGGGAGCTTCGGATCTGCACATCAAAGTCGGAAGCAGGGCCGTGATCCGGGTGCACGGCGAGCTCAAGCGGCTGGAAAGTTTCCCGCAACTTACCGAGGAGCAAGTCGAGTCTCTCTTTCAAGAGATGACGACGAGCGAACAGCGCGCTCGCTTCAGGCAGGAGCTGGAACTCGACTTTTCCTTCCAGTCCCCTGAAAGCGACCGTTATCGTGTCAACGCCAGCCGGCAGCGAGGATCCACAAGCCTTGCCCTGCGTCGCATTCCGCCGGACGTGCCCACGCTGGAAACCCTCGACTTGCCGCCCATCTGCGCCCGGCTGGCCATGAAGAGGCAGGGGCTGATCCTGCTCACCGGGCCGACCGGAAGCGGGAAGTCCACGACCCTGGCGGCGATGATCGAACATATCAACCACAACGCCGCCCGGCGAATTGTGACCATCGAGGACCCCGTCGAATACGTGTACTCGGACGACAGCAGCCTGATCACGCAGCGCGAGATCGGCAGGGACACCCACAGTTTCGCCAAGGCGACCCGCCAAGCGCTGCGCCAAGATCCGGACGTGATCCTGGTCGGCGAGATGCGTGACCGGGAGACGATGGCAGCCTGCTTGACGGCCGCTGAAACCGGGCACCTACTGATGTCGACCGTGCACACGAACAGCGGACCGGAAACGATCGACCGCATTGTGGACAGCTTCCCCGATCACCATCAGGCGCAGATCCGCATGCAGCTTTCACTGACGCTCGAAGCCGTGATTACGCAGGCGCTGCTGCCCCGGTTGGACGGCACCGGGCGCGTGCCGGCAGTCGAGGTCATGATCGTCAACTCAGCCATCCGCAACCTGATTCGCGAGGGCAAGACTCACCAGATGGGCAGCACGATCCAGACCGGCCGCCAACATGGGATGCAAACCATGGACCAGTCGCTGGAGCAGCTCTATCGTGAAGGGCTGATCGACCTGGAGACGGCCCACGATTTCGCCCACGATGCAACCAACTTACAGGCTCAAATCAGCCGCTGAAGAACCCCCCCAAAGTGATCCAAAATCAACCAAAAGCCTAGTAGAACCCGCAAGCCACCTGTAAAGTCAGATTCCCTTGATTCGTGCCATACTTAATTCAATGGAAAAGGGCCAAGCACAGGCCGCACAACGACAGGACAGTCATCCATGAGCAATCATAGAAAAAGGGGACGGGCCAAGGAGGATATGAGTATGTTAGAGCGATTGATGAGGGGAGAGCGAGGCTTCACTCTGGTCGAATTGCTGGTCACGATTAGCATCCTGGCCGTACTTTTCGGCGTCGTGACTTTGACCCTGGGGGATCTCGGTGCGAACGCCGAAAGCACGGTGAACGATGCCGAGCTGGGCGTCGTCCAGTCAGCAGTCGACATCTATATGGCGGATCAGAACGCATCAACCATCACCGCCCGCTCGACTGCCGACTATATCAACAGCGGAGACACGGACGCTCCCTTCGAGGTTTACCTCCGCTCGAAGCCCACCAAATGCACTTACACCTGGGACACGGATGGGAATGTCAGTCAGGGGACCTGTCCATAGGTTTCACCAACTGCTGGAGAACCAAGGTAAACGACCTCCCGATCGGGAGGTCGTTTTCGTCATCGGCAAATACTTCGCGGATCGGAGCGTCGAGTCGCTCAGTCTGTAGAGACGACAGCGTCGCCAATCGTGACCGATTCCATGGTGCCGCCCTCCGCCTCAGCCACCAGCCGCGCCTCGCGCACCTCCCCGGCGTAGATCAAGAGCCGCACCATGTATCTGTGGGGTGTGGCCTACTGCGGCACAAGCGCCAAGTAGCTCTCCTTCTAGACGCGGCCTACGGTCCAGTCCGAAGTGGGGAACGCTCCGCCTCCAATCCAGTGGCTGGCGAGCCAGATGGGGATCCCCGCCTCGATTCGAACATCACCCTCGGGATCCGTGAAGAGCACATCGACCCAGAGGTTGTTGTTCGCTCGTGAATCGAGTCTCCAATTCAGCGAGAACTCGACCGCGTCGCCGGGGGAGACGGTCGAAGGCTCGATCGAGTATCCAGCCAGTTGGATCACCTCTCCAAACACGACGGGCTCAATCCCCTGAGCGGCGGGCACATCCTCCACTTGCAGGTCAGGCCTATCTCTGGCCACTCTATAGAGGGCACCCCGAGGGACCCATCTGTCTTTGTAGCTGGGCAGCGGTTGACTGTCCGTGGGAAACCCTCGTCCGGCAGGTGAAACCGGTTCCCGCGCGGGATTCCCAGCCGATCCGATCAACGCAGCGGGGCTTGCGCACCCGGGTGCGGAGGCCCAGCCCGTCTTGAATATGGGACGGCTATGGCAGCTCCCATAACTGGATCCGATCCAGATAACCCGTGAGGCCCGGCGTATTCGCAGCGCCGATGAAGACTCCCACCAGGCCGCTGTCATACTTTGAATCCGTCACCTGCCTCAAACGGTTCCCGTTCACGTACAGTGTCAGGGTATCACCGCGGGCCATCAACCCCAAGCGATGCTCCTGGTTCGAGCCAGGGGTGATCAAGTTGCTGCGGGTCTCAGTCACGACCTTGGTCATCGACTCGCCGTCCCAGAAGCGGAGGGCGTAGCGCCCGTCACACGTCAGCGCAAACAAGTATCCGACCCAATTGCCCTCGACGTTGCTGGAGCGCACCACCAATCCGACCTCGTCTCGACCGGCACACTCTCCGATGCCCAGGACACCTTCGACATAGAAGTCCTCCACGACTGGCCCCGCCAGGGTCCACCAGTCCTCGAAGTCCGCCTCCAACGCCTTCATATCTATCCGGCCGTCTCCAAGCGTGAACTCGACCTGGTCGTTGGAATACAGCTCCCAATGGGCCGCTGTGTCGAGGTCATCTTCAAAAATCGGCTCACCCAACCCTTCTTTCGGGTCCTCCGATTCCGAGGTCGCGGTAGCCGCCGGTGAAGCGGTGGACGTGCGCGAAGGGGTGGCCGTCGCTTCGGCGGTCGCGGTCGGCGAGGGGCTGGGGGTCGAGGTCATCGACGGCGTTGGGGTTTCGGTCGGTCCGGGCAGGAACTGATAATCCCAGCCGAAATTTACCCCTTCCGGGCTCGTCCCCGACTCCACATTCACCGTCTGCTGAGCAACCGGCGCCGATTCCTCGGCCGCGGGAGAAGTCCAACCGCCCGGGATCAGCACCGAACTGTTCTGCTCGCCCGTGGCGTCGACCGAAACGCAGTAGGTGCCGGGCTCGACGTCCCCGAAAGTGTAGCTGCCATCCTCTGCGGTTTGTACGGTGTCCAGCCCGAACCCCGGGCAGCTGCCCTCGCCGAGACGTACGGTGACCTGGGCAATGCCCGGCTCACCCTGGGAGAGGTTCCCATCAGCTTCGAAGCCGCCGTCATCCGCCTCAACGCAGCCCTCAGGCGCCGCGGTCGGCGCTGGCTCACCCTCACCTCCCGGGTCGCACAGATCGTGCCAGACTATCCCCGAGATGGAGCCTGGACTCGCCGTGGCCTCAGCCGCGGTGGGGAAAACGAACGGGGTCGCGGTGGCTTCCTGTTCCTGAGGCCCCGGTGCTTGCAGGGTGCATCCGGCCCCCACGACGCTGATCATCACCAACAGCTTAAGGAAACTTCTCGCCTGACGATCAGGACTCCATGTCATTTCGTATCCGCTCCCTGATATACCAGGCATCAACAACCCGAGATTGCTCTGGCAGCTGGCCTGGCTGCGTGCCAACGATAGGGCTGCCCGACTGCCGCGGTCGACGCCGCCATTGTACTCCGGTTTCCCACATGACACAGGTACCATACGGCATCGCGCGGCCTGGCACCACGTTTGGTGTTAACCTATACAGGGTGACCCTGCAAAGCCATAAGCCGAACCTTGATAGACTCCAATAAAGGGATCATCAGCAGAGCCCAATGAGAACCCACTACCGCATGTTGCGCGAGGTCAGCCGAACCTTCGCGCTTTCGATCGAGCAGCTGCCCCAGCCCCTCCGGGACTCCGTGACGCTGGCATATCTCCTGTTCCGCGTCTCGGATTGTCTGGAGGACCACCCGGCGCTTACGCCAACGGAAAAATCCGAACTGCTCCGCTTGTGGGCCGCGGTGCTGGAGGGCGACCGACCCGCACAGATACTTCTGGATCGGATTGATCAACTCGACCCCTCCGATCCGGAGGTCAGCGTCGCCCAGCATGCCGACGTGATCCTCGCCGATACGCTCGAGCTGCCGCACGGCCTTCAAGATCCGATCCGCAGCCGGGTGGTCAAGAGCTCGCTCGGCATGGCCCGCTGGCAGGATCACGGGCCTTACGTCGAGGATGAGGAGGCGCTGGACGATTACATGCATCAGGTCGCGGGGCGAGTGGGGTACCTGCTGACGGACGTGTTCTCCTGGTACTCGCCCTTCATCCACGAGCGCCGCGACACGCTCATGCCGCTGGCCAGAGAATGCGGCCTTGCACTTCAAACTGTGAACATCATCCGGGGCATGCGCAAGGATTACGAGCGGGGCTGGGTCTTTGTCCCGCAATCTTATTATGAGCCTCTCGGGCTGACTCGCGACTCCCTCTTCGACCCGCGGAATATGGACCGGTCGTTGCAGGTCGTGGAGCGGCTGGCGCAGAAGGCGGAGCGCCACTTATGGGGCGGTTTGAGCTACGTGATGAACCTCCCTCGGAGATTCCACCGCATCCGGCTGGCGTGCATGTGGCCGGTGTACTTTGCGGTCGGCACGCTGGCGGTCAGCCGCAACAACGCCGACGTGCTGCTCAACGAAGCCAAACTCGGCCGCGACAAAGTTTTCCAGATCTTGGCCCACACGCGGCTGTTCGGCTGGTCCAATCATTGGCTTCGCTTTTACTACCGCCAGCTGCAGGACGAGGGCTCAGGGCCGTTTCGTAACCTGCTGGCGGCCTTGGCCGACCCATCGGCCGGCTAGCTCAGGGCGCGACCTCCACCTCGCCGCCATTCGTTCGCCTGACGCTCGACCTGACGAATGAACTCCGTCTTGGCCTCCGAATATTCGGAGGTCGAATCCCATTCGGATTGTGACAGTTCCCGCTTGAGCGCTGCGTAAGCCTCCGCTGCCTCCGAATGGGCGATGAGGTAGTCGCGGAACACGAGATGGCGGCTGAGTTCCGGATGCCCCGCTTGTAAGATGTGCAAATGGAACGCATCCTGCTCGTCGGTGCCTTTCGTCAGGTATCGGCGACCCGGGATTCCGAATTCCCCCTTGTCCGTATAGTCCAGAGCCAGCAGCGCCTGGATTTGGTCCTCAATCTGCTCCAAACGCCAAACCGAGACCAGGATGTCGATCACCGGCTTCGCGGTGAGGCCGGGTACGGCTGTGCTACCGACGTGATGGATCTCGACGATGGCATCCGGCAAGGCCTCCAGCAGATCTTGGGCCTCCTTCCGGTAAGCGATCCGCCAAACGGGATCGTACGTCTTCAGCTCGATCTGCACCGGCGTCACCGGCCTATCCCCCCACCTGGCCCAGAAGGTATCGCAAGTCGAGGCGGGTTTGGAAGAGGGCGGGCCCTCCATCTGTCCCGCCCTGCCTCACTTTACGGCGGATCCGCTCCACGCCGAGGCGGTAGTCCTCGTCGCTGAGCAACGCGAGCTGGGATGTCCCCTGGCGGGCGAGAAACGGGTCCGTGAACACCTGCTCTCCGCGCAGCTCGTCACGGATCGCGTGGGCCAGACCGGTCTCGCGCAGCTTCATCCCCGCCGATCTGGTCCATGCCCGCACCGCTTCCCAGCGCGGGTAGCGATCCTCATCCATGGATCGAACCCCGTCAAAGAAGTCGTAGATATACCAATCCGCCTCCGGGTCGTGGGCGTCAAGCCCGACGATCAAGACGAGGCCTCCGGCGGAGCTTAGGCGCCTCGCTTCGAGAAAGAACCGCCGCGGCTCCAGAAAGTGGTGCAGCGCGTTGGCGCAAACGGTCAGGCCGAATTGTCGTGATGCGAACGGGAGGGCGACTGCCTCTCCCTGACAGAGCAACGGGGCAGTTCGCTTCTTCCGGGCCGCGTCGAGCATCCCGCGCGAGAGATCCAAACCGACCGCCTCTCCCGCTGCCCGATCGGCCAGGAGCGGGAGCCAGTGCCCGGTGCCACAGCCCACTTCCAACGCCCGCCCTTCAGCACGGTCGCGAACCTCGTGGAGAAGGGTCCTTACGCCTTGGAAGGCGGCGCTCCGGTAACGCAAATCGTACTGGCCGGCGATCACGTCGTAAGCCACGCCGCCGGCTCGATGGGCACTGAGCTCGGGCGATGGGTTGGCTCGATTGTTCGAGGTCACAATTCAGTCGCTTCCAACTTCAGCCGTGGTCCTGATAGGTGCCAGCCAGCGAGCGCGCGCAGGATCACAAGGAACAGACCCATTGCCGACGCCATCAGCAGCAAACCGGCCGCAGCCGCCGACTTAGAGGCTCGTCCGATGAAACGTCCCACGACGAGCACCAGGGCGATCGGTCCCCTGAACGCGCTGCTCGCCGCACGGATAGAAAGCGGAGTGGCCACAGCCAGGCGCCAACCTTGGTGCGGACTGGAGAGCGAGCACAAACCGATCCCAATGGGTGAGAGGGACACCACCCCCAGCACCAAACTGACGGTCCCAGTGGATTCCGGGATTCTCCATCCGTCGTCAACGGTCCCTCCAATCCTCATCCCTGACTCCAGGCTGTCCCTCGCCCTTCTTCCAGTTCGGCCTGAAGAAAATCCTGATATGTCTTGGGCGCGCGACCCAACAGTGAAGAGAGGACTTTCGGATTGCCGAGAAAATCGAACCGAGCATAGTGGCGGAACATCGCCAAGAAGTCCTGAACGCGGTCCGAGTCCATTCCCTGGTCCAGTGCTCGGTCGGCCCACGCTTCAAGCGCAATTTCCTCGGGAACGACGGCGCGGTGCAGGTGTTCTGTCATTTGCTGGGTGACCTGCTGCACCGAGATCGCCGGCTCCCCGACCAGCTCGTAGATCGCACCGCTGTGCCCGGGCTCGGTCAGAACGACGGCGGCGACCTCGCCCACGTCGGACAGGTCCACCATCGCCAGCCTCGTCCCGACCGGGTAAGGGACTTCGAAAGCGCCGCCCTCGACCGCGCTCTTCAGCCCGCTGGTCGTGTTCTGCATGTACGCCGCGGGCTGAAGAATGGTGAACCACAGCCCGCTCTCCAGCACCCTGGCCTCGACTTTCAGCTTACGCCAGTGGTGAGGCATCGCTTCGATCTGGGGATGAAGTACGGAGTGATAAACAAAATGCTCGACGCCCTCCCCCGCCGCAGCCTCCAGTACATTTTCGCCCATGACCACTTCGTCCGGGTGCATGTTCGGTGGAATATGGTAGATGGCTTGCGCATCCGCGGCAGCCGCTTTCACTGCCCCTTGATCGCGCAGATCCCCTACGGCGACTTGCTCCGCACCCGCCTCCAGCACCCTGGCTCTGTAGCTATCGCGGCGCACCAACGCACGAACCGACGCACCTCGAGCGCGCAGGCTTCCAATCACTGCCCGTCCCGTCTTGCCTGCTGCCCCGGTGACCAGAATCATCGCTGGTGCCCCCGAATAAGGTTCTTAGCCCGGGTCCCAGAGTCCCATGGGCACCCGACTTTCCACCTTATAAGAGGAGCCGCACCGCCCCCCATCAGGCTGCCTCGACCCATCTCACCCGTCACCCGCCCGGTCAAGTTTCAAGGCCTCCAGCAACAGATCGCGCAGCGCGCTGTGCGGGAACTCCGCTCGGGATTCAATCTTTACGTGCCGCATCGATCTTCCCGTCCCCTCCAAAATGCCCTCTGGGTCGGGGAGTTCGGCTCCGCGCCAGAAGCCAAAGCTGACGTGCTCGCTGTGAGCCTGCAGGTAGCAGACTAGTCCGTTCAGCTCATAGACCGGACGCGACCACTTGATCGAAGCCTTCAGATCCGGCGCGCTCTGCTGCATCAACTCATGCAGCGCCCGACAGGTCTCTTGCTTCCAGCCGGACAGACCTCCGATGAACTCCTCCACACTGGACGCAGCCATGAGGGACTCCCTTCACTCGCTTACGCCGTCCGATTCTCCCCAGCATCGTGCACCGTCATCATCGCCAGGACCGCCAGGATCGTGCTGCCTTCGTTCGAGTCGGCCCCATGATCGACTTTCAGCTTGTCCGTTCCTCTGTGTCCCGACGGTCGGCCGCGGCGAACTCCTCGTAAGAGGTGTAACGCACACGATCCGGATCCCTCTTCAGCAACGGAGCGAGCAGTTCATCCTCCCAGACTCGCCAAGTCGGCGGGTAATTCGCCCTGGTCTTTGGCGCTTCGGGCGGACCCCACAGCGCCTCCCACGCCGTCCGGCTTTCGTAAACCCAGATGGCGGCGAAGGATCCCCGCCGGGCGCCCTTTACGCCCCGCAGCAGGCGGTAATGGATCAGGCCGGGCAAGTCGAAGAGACCACGCGACTGCGCCTCTTTTGCCGTTCGCAAGAACTGATCCTCGCTCACCCCGTCTCTGAGCTCGTACTCGTGCACGCTCACGATCCGCGCTGGCGGCATGCGCCTACTCCTTTGGTCTCTGAACGTTGAAAGTCTGAAGGAAATCCGGCGGTACGTCCTCCGTCAGCCAGACCTCTGGGCCCGCTCGATAGAACGACCGGCCCTGCTCACTCATTCGGCCCGCGGCCACGCGCAGCACGACCGGACCGCCGTGGCGCGCGCCCACCTCGAGGGCTGGCTCAGGATCCGGCGACAGATGGACCCATTTCCGCCCTTGCGGGTGCAGCCCCCCGTCCAGGATTGACTCCAGAAATCGCCGTGCTGTTCCGTGGAAAAGGAATTCTGGGGGTTCCTCCGGCTCCAGCGCGAGATCGACCGAAAGCGAGTGACCGTAGCGGGCCCGAATCGCGCTCTCCCCAGCGTTGAGTTCGAACCGCCGCTTGTCGCTCCGCTCGATCACCTCCCGCAGGTCGGCACGCGTGATGCGACGACCAGCCGCCCGCGCACCTTCCAGCAGTTCAACGACATCGGCCCAGCCGCCCGGCTGGAGCTCGAGCCCGATAGCGCCAGGATCATGTCGCAGAACATAGCTCAGGAACTTACTGATCCGGACCCGTCTCTGCTCATCCATCAGCTCTGGGAACCGTTGTTCCCGGGAAGCGGCACGTCGTGCTGCCCCAAGACCTCGCGCTGCTCCGCGATGAGGCGTTGAATACCCGCCTGCGCCAGGTCGACCAGCCGCTCAAATTCGGAGCGATGCATGGGATCCCCCTCCGCTGTGGCCTGGACCTCGATCATACGGCCAGCGCCGTTGATCACGATGTTGGCGTCGACTTGCGCCCGCACGTCCTCCTCATAGCTCAAATCCAGCATAGGCCGCCCATCGACCAGACCTGCGCTCACCGCGGCCACGGCCGGACGCAAAACGCTTGGAGCCAGCTGTCCGGCCTCGATTCTGCGCCCCAGGGCGAGCGCCATGGCCACATAACCGCCCGTGATCGAGGCCGTGCGGGTGCCTCCGTCGGCCTGCAGGACGTCGCAGTCTATGGTGACGGTAATTTCATCGAGCTTCTCCAGCGCTACCGCGGCCCGCAAACTGCGGCCGATCAGCCGCCGGATTTCCTGGGTCCGCCCCCGAGGACGCAGTCGCTCGCGACGGGTCCGTTCATGGGTGGAGCGCGGCAGCATCGCGTATTCGGCCGTGACCCAACCGCCCGGCCGGCCGGAGCGAACTATCCACGAAGGTACCTTCGATTCGATGGTGGCGTTGCAGAGAACCATGGTCCGGCCGGTCTCCAGCAGCACGGAACCCTCCGGGTAATCGATGTAGTCGGTTCTGAAGTGGATCGGCCGCAGTTCGTCGGAAGCCCGGCCGTCGCTGCGCTCGGAATCGGCGTCCATGGTCTTCCTTTCCAGGGTGCAGTTCTTAGGCTGGGAACTCGGCCCCATCGGCGACGCGGTGCGCCCAGCGGGTCGGCTCGGGAAGTTTGTACCGGGGGCAGCAGTGCAGCGTCAAATCGACGGCTGTCTCCAAGTCGATCAAATGACCGGGCGAGACGTACACCGGCTTGACTTCGCTGCGAGTTCGGAGGACACGACCGATGAGGCGATTCTCCTGCTCTTCATCGAACAGCGGCGACCACGATCCTTTCCCGGGCCCCGGCTCACCGTGAGTTCCATACAACCTCGACTTGGCCACACCGATGGAGGGCCGCCCCAGCCAGATCCCTAGATGGGATGCCAGACCCATCCCACGTGGATGAGCGATCCCGTGAGCGTCGAATATTACCAGGTCCGGCTCGGATCTCAGCCGGCCCCAAGCTTCAAGAACGGCGGGGCCTTCGCGGAACGCGAGGAGCCCCGGAACGTATGGATAGGCGTGGTCGACCTTGGCCCGCACGGCTTCAAGGGGTTCCAGTTCAGGAAATGTAAGGACACAAACTGCGGCGAGCGGAAGATCATTCTCGAAATGAACGTCGACACCCGCCACCCGCTCGACGGTGGGGGAATCCCATTCGAGGCGAAGTCGATCCCGCAGCTTCCCCTGAACACGCATGGCCTCTTTGGGAGCCAGGTCCCAAGAATGCAGATCTTCAGGCATTTTGGCCGCGATCGCACCTACCTCTCCGCTGATTCAGCTCGTTTCGTAGCATCGTCCAATGGGCGATAACCGAGTTCACGACGGGCAGATTCGAGGGACCAGAATCGATCCGGGTTGTCCGAGATCCCATAATAAATCCCGAAGTCAACCTGCGCCCTCAGGCTGGAATCGACCAAACTCACAAGGTCGCGATGACTCAGCCAGGTGCGTACAAAGCGCGCTTCACGTGTCGGATCGTCATCCTCGAGCACGCTGCCGATACGAAGGCAAATCGACTGGAGTCCATGGCGTTCGTAGTAGTAGCGGGCCAAGGCCTCGCCAAACAGCTTGGAGACGGCGTACAGACTGTCCGGGCGCACGGGATCCGAAGCGGAGGCCTTATCCGGTCCCCCGCCTTCCTCCTCGACCATCCCGGTAACGTGGCTGCTGCTGGCGAACACGATCCGCTTGACGCCGTGTTCGTGAGCCGCGGTGTAAACATTGTAGGTCCCCTGAATGTTGTTCGGCAGCAGCGACTGCCACGGCGCGTCCACCCGACGGTCGGCGGCGAGATGCACGAGTCGATCGAAGTCCCCGAGCTCTTCGAACACCGCGCTTACCGCCTCCAAATCGGCCACATCCGCGGCCAGGATCTTGTCGGAGGAGGCGTGCAGATCGAGCCCCCAGATGTCGTAGCGGTCGGCCAGGCCCTCGCGCAGGATACGACCAATCAGGCCCTCCGCGCCGGTGAGCACCAGTTTGGTTTCTTGTTCAGCCGGCATCCGTCAGATCACAGAAGTAAGCTCAGCTCGCGCGGCAGCCTGCCGCTCCGGCAGGCCTCGATAGAAGACATCCTTCGAGCGGTAAAGGTCATACGTCGGGTCCGCCTCGGCATGTATACCGGAAAAATTGAGCGAAGCACTCAGGGCGCGACGCCCATAAGCGGTGGGATGCCGTAGAGCCAAAGCATCAGCACGGTGAGAGAAAGCGACAGACCAGCGCCGACAATATTCTGCCACAGGGTATGGGCCTTGGCCTCGACGCGGGCCCATGTGACCAGCGGGATCAAACCCAGCAGTGGCGTGGCGATCAGCCCGTACAGGTAAATCATGGCCGTGACCGGGCCGGTGACCCCGGCCGCGTGGCCGCTGGCTTTGTAGCGCAAAAGAAGATTGAAGACGATCAGGCCCAGCGTCACAAGCGTGTAGGTGATGGCGATGGCTTCGTAAATCTTGGGCGCGCCCGTCCAGCGCAGCAGGACAAAGCCGATCGGGTAGCTCACGATCATCAGAACGAAGCTGGCGATACGCTGCCGGCGCACAACCTTGGCCCAGTCGCGCACTCCACCGGGGATGTAAAACAGCAGACTGCCCAGCGGGATCAGACACAGGAAAGCCAGCGTCAGGCCGAAACCGGAGACTCGATTGGGAACCTCGGTCGGCAAACGAAAGAAGATAAACGTCACCATCGCCCCCGAAAGGATGGGGACGTTCAAGACTTGGGAAATGACCTCCCCAACCACCCGCATACGACTGCGGACATTCGACTGGCTCTGCTCCATCAACCTATCCTCCGGGGGCATCATTCACAGCCTATCTCTATAAGGATAACCGCCACCGCTCCGGACCGCCATATGCCTTTGGTTTTGGAGCCGGCTTTGAATGACCTTCTCAATGGAGCCTTGGCCCGGATCATTGCAGTCATCGGTCAATGCGGTTTCGATGGATGGCGGATGCCGTCCGAATCACTGGAGCGGGGGCTCCCACCCGCCTGCGCACCGCCGGCCGGGCGTGGGAGCCCGGCCTCCGTCCAGGGGGCCCGGGAATATCCGAAATGAAAGACCGTCGGATGCATGTAGACGCTCTATGGACTTCAAGCAGGCCGTCGTGAATTCGGCGCCCGTGGGCAATATATGAAAGCGAAGCATACTCCGGTTCAATCTCCACGATTCCGTTGCGGCGCTGGGAGCCCCGCCGGTGACGTCCGCCTACCGTCCAGCCGGAGGCTCGGAATAGGAACCGTCGGCGGTATTCGGCCGCGGAAAGACCCGTGAAGCGACCGAAGATCAGGCAAAAGTGTTGGGGATCGGCGTGTGCTACTCGGCCGGCTGCGCTCGCCGTGGGATCCGAGCTGCGCTTTTCGCCGAGTTCGAGAACAACCCCATCTGGCAGGCGGGGATCGAGGCGGCGTAGTTCACCTCGGAAGGTTCGCTAGGGGCGAGTTCAGCGTCCAGTCAGCGGTCCAGGTTTCTGGGACGGTAGCTTGAGTTCAATTTCAAGGCGACCCGGTTCGAGCCGAGCAGGCTGGTCGCGATCCAGTCCAGCTCGGGATCCTTCCCGGTGAACGTCGTGAGATCTGCCGAGCCTGCGGAGGGCGAGTCGCGCCTCCGCGCGATCACCCCGGGCGACCCTGGCGGCGTCTTCCGCAGGTTTTCACTTCTGCTGGACTGGACGCCGAAACGGCGCATTGAGGCTGACCACGCGCACCTTAAGAGGATGCTGGAGCTGAGGAGCCCCTGGCTGGCCAGGGGCTTCGTGATTCTGATCCGGGTAGAGCCACGGGGCCGGGACCTTTTCTGACGGTCGGCCTCCCGTTCCCCCTTCACTCGGTCCGGCTCAGCTTCCAGAACGATCTGCCGGCTCAGGGGGCTTCTGAAGAGGGCTTCGATTTGATCCGCTGTCGTTTGTGTCGTGGTTGGCTCCCAGTCATGCGCGGGGCACCTCCGAACGGTCTCTTCCGTGCTTCCTCTCGCTCGGGCGAATCCTGCCGAGTGTCTCAGTCCAGCTTGTTCAGCATCACGCATGTCAGGTCGTCGAACGGAGGGAGCCCCTCGCAGAATTCATCCAGATCCGACTTGAGCTTTCTCAGGGCCGCGTGAGATGAAACCGTACGAGCGTCAATCATCCAGGTGCGCAGCCGATCCAATCCAAATGGATCTCGATCCTGGTTGATCGCCTCCGTGACCCCATCTGTGTAGAGAAGCAGCCGATCACCGCCTCTCAGTGAGAGTCTGAAGGTCTCAAACTCAGCTGTGCCAATGACACCCAAGGCCGTTCCGGGCATATCGATGATCTCCACATGATCGGAGCCGGCCCGAAGCAACAGCGGACGATTGTGTCCGCCGTTGGACAATCTCAAGTCCCCAGATCCGGGGTCATAGATGGCGAATATGGCGGTGACAAACATCCCGGATTGCGCGCTCATGAGCATTTCTTGGTTGACCTCGGTCAGGATCTGAGCGGGCTCGGAGGCCCGTCGCGCAAAGCTTCTGAACAGGCTGCGGGCCATGGACATGAACAGAGCGGCCGGTATTCCCTTATCGGAAACATCGGCAACGACGAGCCCCCACTCCCCGCCTTCCAGCTCTATGAAGTCATAGAAGTCCCCCCCGATCTGAAGCGCCGGCTCCCAAAACGCCGCGGCGTCCAAGGTCATGATATCTGGCGGCTCGGTCGGCAAGAACCCGCCTTGAACGGCGCTGGCCATCTGCAATTGCTGGTCGAGCCGTTCCTTTTCCAACTGCTGGAGGTGCAGGACGCTAAGCTCTTCGACTTGGCGCGCATTGGCGATCGCCACCGCCGCCTGATTGGCGAAGAGGCTCAGACGCCGCACATCCTTTTCGGTGAATGGGGCTTCGCCTGTCGGTCGGAAGAGGCTCAGAGATCCCAGGATCTCACCGTGATGGAGGATTGGAATACCGACCATCGGCCCCATGGCCGCAGACGGTATCGAGTTAACCCGGCCCTGAAACGAATCATAATCATTGACGCAGATCGCTTCTTTCCCGTCGATCACCATACCATCCAATCCCGTCGGGATCTCGCCGACCCTGTGAACTATCGCCGGTGAGATCAGCCCTTCCAACCCTTTGGACAGGAAATCCAAAATAACTCCCGTATCGGGGTCGATCACAATGAGTTCACCCCCTGCAGCACCCACCAAGTCCCGCGTGCGGTCGATCACAGCCTCGAGCACGTTCTTGAGGTCAAGTTGGCTCGTGATGTCCAATGAGGTCTCATACACATGTTCAAGTTCTCTTCCGCGTCGTCTGGCTTGCTCGTAGAGTTGGCCGTTCACAATCGCCAAGGCCGCCTGATTCGCGAACAGGCTGAACAACCGGACGTCATTCTCGTCGAAGGATGGTGCTTCGGCGACCCGATCAATCGCGATCGCGCCAATAATTCGGTCGCCGTGCACAAGGGGCACAGCCATCGTCCGAGAAATGATGCCCCGCCGGTACTGCTCAGATCTTCCTTCCCAAGTGTCATAGTCGTTGACCACCACGGGCTCGCCGTCAGAGAAGGCCTTCCCCGACAGACCTTCACCGGGTTTCAACTCGATCTGGGCAATCTCATCGGACTGCTTGTAGGGCAGAAGCGGGACCAGGAGACCCGAATTCTCATCGTATATCCGCACGTTTGCCGACCGAACTTCGAGAAGATCGACCACTCCGTCCAGGATCGTTTCCAGGACGCGTTCTAAGTCCAAATCACCAGCTACGGCCAAGGAAACTTCGTACAGGCGGGATAATTCATCAGCAGAACGGCGTGTGGCCTCGTAAGCTTGAGCGTTGCTGATCGCAACCGCGGCCTGATTGGCAAACAACTCAAGCAGTTCAACTGCGCTTTCGGCGAAAGGCTGTTCACCGGGCCGACGGTTGACGCCCACCACTCCCATGATCTCATCTCGCGCCCGAATCGGAGCAATCACGACCGGCCCGGTGAGCCCCCTGGGCCATTTGGGAGTTCGTCCCTTCCAAGTGTCGTAGTCGTCAATGACCAGCGGCTCACCCATGTCCAGGACTTTGCCGGCCGCACCCTCACCCCGTTCCAGGTTGATCCGGCCTACCTTATCGGGCAAGCCGTGTGGGATCCAGGGTACGAGCTGATCCAGTTTAGGGTCATAGCGGTACAGATGGCCGTGGTCGCCCCGTAAGAGCTCGACCGCCCCTTCAAGAATTGACTCCAGCAGCGGGTCGAGCTCCAGACGACGGAGCAGTTCCGTCGTGATGGTATGAAGCCGCTGGAGTGCCGCGTAGCTGAGGCTGGGTGTGTGTCGCAGTTCGTTTCGCTCACCCATATGCTGGCCTCACTTCCATCCCCCAGGATCGATCACAGTCTGGCCCAAGGTTGATGTGAATTACTACCTGGCCGAGGATTCCGACAACTCCGGGTGTCTGTGAGATCGCGGACTCGAGATCGAGATGTGACTCCGGCCTAGTCCAGTATCAGCGTGAGTTCACCGCCACAAGTCGCCCAAGCCCCTGC